>JAYQOY010000011.1:0-39029 GCA_038145075.1 Schleiferiaceae bacterium
CGGTGAAGGTCCACCACAAAGTTTAAGGGTAAAAGAGATTAAGCGTTTAAGGGAAAAGCTACAGCGCGAAGCGCGTGCTCTCTAGCCACCTAGCACTCTAGCGCGCCGAGCGCGCGCCCATGGCGCGGCTCGCGCTATAAGGTCTTATCCAAATAGTAGATCAACGCCGCTATGGAGGCAGAGCCTAATTCAAGCTCGCGGGGGTGGACGGATTCGATGTTGTCTTGAGCCGTGTGGTGGTAGTCAAAATAGCGTTGGCTGTCGCCGCGGTAGCCCATGAGGATAGCCCCTTCGTCGGTGATTTGGCCGACGTCTGCGCCGGAACCTCCTTGGGTCCATTCGCGGCAGCCGTAAGGCGACAAAAGGGTGTTTAGAGCGTCGATGATTTCGGGGTGCGCTTCGTGGAAGAAGGCGGGCAGGCTGAATCCGCGGGGGGCGCCGGAACCTCCGTCGGACTCGACGCCGGCGAGGTGCGTTCGGCCTGGTTCTAAGCCGGAAGCGGCATAATCGCGCGCGCCTTCGAGGCCAAATTCTTCATTGGCAAACAACACCACGCGCAGCGTATGGCGGGGCTGGTAGCCGGCCTGCTTCAAGAGCCACAAAGCTTGCATGGAATGGACGACGCCTGCGCCATCGTCTTGGGCGCCCGTGCCGAGGTCCCAGGAATCTAGGTGGCCGCCTACGACCATGACTTGATCGGGGAATTCGCTGCCCTTCCACTCGGCGATGACGTTGGCGGACATGGCGCGGCCCACTTCGTGGCAGCCCAAGGTGTAGTGCACTTGGAGGTTGGGGTTCTTTTTGAGTTCAGCGCTGAGCCAGTTGGCGTCGTTGGTGCTGATGCCGGCCGCGGGGATTTTGGTCACGCCCTCTTCGTAGGCCATGGCGCCCGTGTGGGGGAAGTCGTCGTTTCGGTGGGTCAGGCTGCGGACTAAAACGCCCACCGCTCCATATTTAGCGGCTTCGGAGGCGCCTCCCCAGCGCTGCCAGCCTGCCTTGCCATAGGAGGAGCCGGTGTTAATCAACCAGGGGTCCATGGGTTCGTTGTAGAAGACAATGTTGCCCGCTAGGAGGTGGCCTTTGGCGGCGAGGTCCTCGCGGCCCACTATTTCAATGACTTTGGCGGTGACGCCGGGGCCCTTGTCGCCACCGGGGGTGCCCACAGAACCGCCGAGGGCCGTCACGCGAAGGGGGCGCTTGGTTTTGCCTTGGAGGCATTCGGCTGTTTCTACGCCGCGCGCCCAATGGCGGACGTCAACGGGCTGCGTAAATACGCGGTCAAAGCCCAGGGTGTCGAGGGTTTCAACGGCCCATTTGACGCCTTTGGCATCCCCTTCGGAACCGGCCAGGCGAGGGCCGGCTTCGGAGCACAGGTTGGCCAGCCATTTGTAGCCTTGCTGCTCACCGAGCGCTTGCTGGTACAAGCCTTTGACAAAGGCGGCATCTTCGGCGGTTTGGGCCTGTGCACCAAGGGCCAAAAGGCTCAGGGCAAAAAGGGAAAGCGATTTTTTCATGGGAGGGGCGTCAAATTCGGATCGTTAAAGGCTAAAAAAGCGAAGCGAAAAGATACGCTGCATTCGGCCCTTCTGACGCGCGCACTTAGTCTAGCATCATGGACGCTGGATCGCCACTGATGAGGTACATGAGCAAGCCCGTCAACCATCCGCCATAGGTGCCCAGCGCATAGCCCAGCACGGCGAGCAGTACACCCACGGGTGCGAGCGAGGGGTGAAAAGCTGCGGCTGCCACGGGAGCAGAGGCCGCGCCGCCAATGTTGGCTTTTGAGCCCACCGCGACAAAGAAGAAGGGGGCTTTAATCCAGCGAGCCACGCCGAGGAGGATGAGGACGTGGAAGAGCATCCAGATGGCGCCCACTAGGATGAGGCCGGGCTGCTGAACCGCTTCTTTGATGTCCATTTTCATGCCGATGGTTCCGACGAGGATGTAAATGAAGACGGATCCCCAGCGGCTAGCGCCGGCGCCTTCGAGGTTGCGGGCCTTAGTAAAGGAGAGCAACAAACCCACCGTGGTGGCTACAATGACAACCCAAAAGAAGTCGCTTGTCAAGCTGAAGTTGGCGGTGTAGGGGGCGTTTTCCGCAAACCAGGGGGCCAAGGTGTCGCCGGCTACGTGGGAGATGGCCACGGCGCCAAAGGCCAGGCCGAGGATCTGCATGACTTCGGGGAAGGTGGGGATGCGGGAGGTTCGGGTCAAGAAGTCCTCCATCTCGCCCTGCAGGGCCTTCACCGAGCGGTTGTCCGCCTTCAGCCAGCCGTCCACCTGATCGCTTTTCGCTGCGCCCAAGAGGATGATGGCCATCCAGACTTCGGCAACCACGACGTCCACTGTAATCATAGCCGAATACAGCGCGCCCGAAGGCTTAAAAATTTCAAACATGGCCGCCTGGTTGGCGCCGCCGCCAATCCATGAGCCCGCAATGGTCGACATGCCGCGCCAGACCGCGTCTGGACCCACGCCGCCAACTAAATCGGGAGCTACCGCTGAAACGGTGAGAATAGCGGCCGGACCGCCCAAAATAATAGTGGCCGTTGCCGTGAAAAACATGATAAGCGCCTTGGGGCCCAGGCCAAAAACAGCCTTTAAGTCAATGCTTAGCGTGAGTAAAACCAAGCTGGCGGGCAACAAGTAACGCGAGGCGACAAAGTAGAGGTTGGTGTCCTTGGGAACGATGTGAAAATTCGTGAGCAAGGAGGGTAAAAAGTAGCAGAGCAAGAGGGCGGGAATCACCTTAAAAAACCCGGAAAAACGGGGGTGGCTGGAGGCCCAAAAGATGCCGCCCAAGAGCGCCATCAACAGGCCAAATACAACCGCTTCGTTGGTGATTAAGGGGGTGATAGCCGCTTCTTCCATGGTTTAGGGGGTCTTTTTGCGCGGGGAGCGCTTTCGTTTCTTCTTGGGCGCCAAGGTAGGGGTATTCGGGTCGACCGCGGCAGGCGCCGCTGCTACGGGCTTGGGCGCTGGAGATGTTTGACCGGCAGCAGGAGCGGTTGGCGCAGTCGATTTCTTTTTGCGCTTTTTGGTTTTAGGTGCTGCCTGAGCGGGTACGGCTGCGGACCCCGCGGCAGAACGCGGTGCGGCAGAACGCGGTGCACCCGCCGCCTTCTTTCCCGGGCCTTGCTTCACAGGCGTAACCCCAGGGCGCAGATCCCAGTGCACAAATTGCGGACGCTCCATCCAAGCGGACAAGACCCCGCCGAGACTCACTAAGAATTTGTCTTTGCGGATTTCTTGGATTTCGCCCGCTTGTCGGCCAGCGCCCTGCAGGACTTTCACCTTGTCCCCTACTTTGACGGGCAGGGTCCAGAGGCGTTCGAGTTCTTCGCGTTCGGCCTTTTGCTTGGCGGTTTCCGCGCGCTGTTTTTGCACTTCCAGCACCTGATGACGCTCGGAAAGGGTCCGAACAATGCGCGCTTCAATTTCCTTTTTGGCCTTTTGCGTTTTGGCCTTGCTCCAGCTGAGGGACCATTGCTCCATGCGCTTGCCCCACATGAGTTGGTCGCTGACTTCGGCGTTGTTTTCGGCGGCCCGGCTCAATTTGGCTTCCAGGTCCGAAATGTACTTTTCCTGCGTCGTCTTCAACGACTCCAATTCTGCGAGGCGGTCGGTGATTTGGCTGCGCGTTCGGTCCAATTGGCTGCGCTGCTTTTGAAGACCTACCAGTAAGCGGTCGACGGCTAAGGTTTGGCTCGCTAATGCCTCCCGAGCCGCCTGCATGATGCGCTTGGGAATGCCGACCCGCTGGGCCACTTCAAAGGTGTAGGACGAGCCGGGCACGCCCAGCTGCAAGGTGTATTTCGGCTCAAACGTTTGGACGTCAAAGGCCATGTTCGCGTTGCAGGTATCGTCCAAATCTTCCGCGAGCGCCTTGATGCTGTTGTAATGCGTCGTGAACACGCCATACGCGCCGGACGCATGGATTTCTTCTAAGAAAACGGAGGCCAAAGCCGCCCCCAAATCGGGATCCGAACCGCTGCCAAATTCATCCACCAAGCAAAGCGTCTCCTCGGAGGACCAGGCTAAAATTTCCTTCATCTTCGCCAGCTTGCCACTATACGTTGAAAGCTCGTTTTCCACACTCTGCGCGTCGCCAATGTCGGCCATGACTTTCCCAAACCATCGCATGCTGGACTTGGGGTGCGTAGGAATCAACATGCCGCATTGCAGCATGACTTGGAAGAGGCCCACAGTCTTCAGCGCGATCGATTTACCACCGGCATTGGGGCCGCTGATGACCACCAAGCGCTGCGTGGGGCGCAGTTCGATGTCCAAGGGCACTACATCGCGGTTCTTGGCTTTCTGCACGCGGCGCAGTACCGGGTTCATCGCTTTGCGCAGACTGATTTCGCCTTCCTCGCTGATGCGCGGCAAACAAGCGCCTTCTTCTTTGGCAAATCGCGTCTTGGCCAGCAAGATGTCGAGTTCGGTCAGACGTTCGTCGGTGGCTTGAATGTCCGGCCGGTAGGGCGCCAAGGCTTTGGTCAACGCCTGTAAAATGCGCCGAATCTCCTTGCGCTCCTCTTCCACCAAGAGGCCTACTTCTGCATTGATTTCTAAGCATTCAGTCGGTTCCAAAAAGACCAAGGTGTTCTTGGCGCTGCTTCCGTGGAAGGCCCCGCGGGCTTTGCTTTTGTGCGAGGCGGATACGGCCATGACGCGGCGGTCGTTGCTGACGGATTCGCGCACGTCGCCCAGCCAACCTTCGGATTCATAGCGCTTGAGGACTTTGTAGAAAATGCGGTCGGCGGCTACCCGTTTTTTGGCCAAATCCTGCCGAATGCGCGACAGCTCCGGCGAAGCGTTGCTCTTCACTTGGCCGTTGCGCTCCAACACGCGGTCAATGGCCGTAGGAATTTCGGGAATGGGCGGGAAGGGCTTGAGCCGGGACGCCAACATGGGCGCATCCTCCTCGTGGGTGAGCATGAAGCGGTAGCCGTTGGCATAGGATTCCGCTTGTGCCTTGATCGCCATGAACTGTTCGGCGTCGAGCACCGCATTCTGAATGCGCAGCAAGGGAAGGGCGTCGTCCACCTCCGCCATAGCCACGGCCGGAAAGTAGTGGCCGCGCTCCATGAGCTGCAGCAATTCGTCCGATTGCAGGAGCGCCGGCTCTACCTCGCGCTGAACGGGGTTGGGCTCCATGGCCAGCAAGGCTTCGCGGCCTTTGCGCGATGCAGCGTGCTGGGCAACATACCCCTTGAGCAAGTGAAAGTCGAGCGACTCTCCGGCTGATTCGGGGTAGAGCATGGTTTAGTCGGCCTTTTCGGGGCGCATCTGGGGGAAGAAGAGTACTTCCTGGATGCTGGATTGGTCCGTGAGCAACATGGTCAAGCGGTCCATGCCAATGCCCATGCCCGAGGTGGGGGGCATGCCGTATTCCAAAGCGCGCAGGAAGTCCTGGTCGATAAACATGGCCTCGTCGTCCCCTTTTTCCGAAAGTTTGAGCTGCTCCTCAAAGCGCGCACGCTGGTCGATGGGATCGTTGAGCTCACTGTAGGCGTTGGCGATTTCCTTGCCGTTGATGAAGAGCTCAAAGCGCTCGGTCAAACGGTCGTCGTCGCGGTGGCGCTTGCACAGAGGCGACATCTCCACCGGGTAGTCCGTGATGAAGGTGGGCTGCACGTAGTGGTGTTCGCATTTCTCGCCAAAGATTTCGTCGATGAGCTTGCCGGTGCCCATTTCGGGGGTCACCTCCAGGCCAAGCGACTTGGCGGCCGTACGAATCTCTTCTTCCGTTTTACCCAGCAAATCCAGGCCGGTGTGGGTTTTAATGGCTTCCAAAATGGGCACCCGAGCAAAGGGCGCCTTCAAGGAAATGGCCTTGCCGCCCACGCTGATGTCCGAAGAACCGGTCACCGCGACCGCAATTTCCTCGAGCATCTTTTCGGTCATGTCCATCATCCAGTGGTAGTCCTTGTAGGCCACGTAGATCTCCATGACGGTGAACTCGGGGTTGTGCGTTCGGTCCATGCCCTCGTTGCGGAAGTCCTTGGCAAATTCATAGACACCGTCAAAGCCGCCCACGATCAAACGCTTCAAATACAGCTCATTAGCAATGCGCAAATAGAGCGGAATGTCCAAGGCATTGTGGTGCGTGATGAAGGGACGCGCCGACGCGCCGCCCGGAATAGGCTGCAAAATGGGCGTCTCCACTTCCAAGTATCCCGCACGGTTAAAAATGCTGCGCATGGTGCTGAATACCTTGGTGCGCTTCACAAAAATGTCTTTGACGCCCTCGTTGACGATGAGGTCGACGTAGCGTTGGCGGTAGCGCAGCTCGGGGTCGCTAAAAGCATCGTAGGTGTTGCCTTCCGCATCTTTTTTCACAATGGGAAGGGGCCGAATGCTCTTGCTGAGCACCCACATCTCTTTGGCGTGCACGGACGTTTCGCCCGTTTGAGTAGCAAACACATGGCCCTTGATGGCAATAAAATCTCCAATGTCTAAGTGCTTCTTAAACACGTCGTTGTAGAGTCCTTTGTCCTCTTCGGGGCAGATTTCGTCGCGGTTCACGTAGATCTGGATGCGGCCCGAAGAATCCATCAAGCTGGCAAAAGAGGCCTTGCCCATGATGCGTTTGGTCATGAGGCGTCCTGCCACGCAGACCTCAAAACCCTCTTCGGGGTTGGCGGCAAATTGCGTTTTAATCTCCTCGGCCAAATGGCTCACGGGTACTTCGGCGGCGGGAAAAGGGTCCATGCCGGTTGTGCGCAAGGCCTCTAAGGCTTCGCGTCGAAACTGCTCTTGTTCTGATAGCTGTCGCTCCATGCTGCAAAGATAGGTCGGTGCTTCGGAGTGGGTTATCTTTGCCCACCCAAAGAAAAACACATGGAAAACCGTCGGGTTCGCGTTCGTTTTGCTCCTAGTCCCACTGGCCCTTTGCACATGGGCGGTGTGCGTACTGCATTGTATAACTACCTGTTTGCCAAGCAACAAGGCGGCGATTTCTTGCTGCGCGTGGAGGACACGGACCAAACGCGCTTCGTGCCCGGCGCCGAAGATTACATCGTCGAGGCCCTCAAATGGTGCGGAATTTCGCCCGACGAAGGCATCGGTGCAGAAGACAAATTGCCCAACGGCGGCCCCCATGCCCCCTACCGTCAAAGCGAGCGCAAGCCCATGTACCGCGCCTATGCGGACCAACTTTTGGCCGCGGGCCATGCCTACTACGCCTTTGATACTCCCGAAGATTTAGAGGCCGTGCGCGAACGCGCCAAACAAGCTGGAAACCCCAACTGGCAGTACAACAGCATCACCCGTACGTCCATGAAAAATTCGCTCACCCTTCCCGAAGAAGAGGTGCAGCGCCGTCTGGACGCCGGCGAGGCCTATGTCATTCGGGTCAAAATGCCCCGCAATGAGGAAGTAAAATTTGAAGACCGCATCCGCGGCTGGGTAAGCGTCAACACCTTGAACTTGGACGACAAAGTCCTCCTCAAGGGCGACGGCATGCCCACCTACCACCTGGCCAACGTCGTCGATGACCACACCATGGACATCACCCACGTGATCCGCGGCGAAGAATGGTTGCCCTCTGCTCCTTTGCACGTGCTGCTCTACCGCTTTTTTGAGTGGGAACAGCCCGAATTTGCACACCTCCCCCTCCTCCTGCGTCCCGATGGCAACGGCAAATTGTCCAAGCGTGACGGCGACCGCCTCGGCTTCCCCGTTTTCCCGCTGAACTGGCACAACGAAGAGACCGGCGAAACTGCTTCGGGCTACCGCGAGCGCGGCTTCTACCCCCAAGCTTTTGTCAACATGCTGGCCTTCCTGGGCTGGAACCCCGGTACCAACCAAGAAATTTTCTCCCTTGAGGAACTCGTGGCGGCCTTCAATCTCGACAAAGTGAACAAGGCGGGCGCTCGATTTGATTTTGACAAGGCTAAGTGGTTCAACCAACAGCATTTGCGCCTGCAGCCTGAGGCGGATTTGGTCGCAGACTACCGTTCGGAAGCCGCTGCTCGCGGCCTGTCCCTCCCTTCGGATGCCTTTGCCTTGGCCGCCATGCAGCTCTTTATGGACCGCGCCGAATTCATCGGCGACACCTTGGAAGGCGCCAGCTACCTTTTCGCAGACCCCACCTCTTACGACGAAGTCATGGTGAGTAAGAAATGGACCGCCGAAGCTCCAGGCTACGTGACGGATCTAAAAGGCGTTTTTGCGCAAACCGACTACAGCGAAGCCGCTTTGGAGAATGCCTTCAAGGCCTATCTCGCAGATAAAGGCTATGGGTTTGGCCAAGTAGGCCCTGTCTTGCGCTTGGCCATTGCCGGTACCACCCAAGGTCCTTCCATCTTCACGGTTATGCAATTGGTCGGTCAAGAAGCCTCCGAACGCCGCATCGACCAAGCTTTAACCGCTCTTTCTTGAGAATGGCACTTCAGCGCATCGACCTCGAAACCCAACGCGAGTATTCCTACCACGGCTGCTTGGAGGAAGAAGCTGTCATAGGCTCTGAATACAGAATTGACCTGTCCGTTTGGGCAGACTTATCCGCCTCTGCACTAAGCGACAACTTGGCCGACACGGTAGACTACGTGGCTTTGCGTCTCATTGTCAGTGAAGAAATGGCCATTCGCGCCAAATTGCTCGAAACGGTTTGCGCCCGAATTA
This sequence comes from Schleiferiaceae bacterium, assembly GCA_038145075.1. GTDB lineage: Bacteria > Bacteroidota > Bacteroidia > Flavobacteriales > Schleiferiaceae > TMED14. Next base: position 8,632 of record JAYQOY010000011.1, read on the forward strand.
TCCAACGCATCTTCAAGGACTTACCTGCTGTCCAACGGGCCGAAGTCAAAGTTTGCAAACTCAACCCTCCCATCGACGGCGATGTTCATGCCGTCTGCGTGAGCTTTTTTGAAGAAAATCCAAAGCAAACGGGTAAAGCGTTGTAATTTCGCCCCCCTAAAGGTCTCGTGGCCGAGTGGCTAGGCAGGGCTCTGCAAAAGCTCGTACAGCGGTTCGAATCCGCTCGAGACCTCAAAAACACACCCCGGTGCATGAGCACCGGGGTTTTTTATGCTTGAAAGCGTTGAGCTTGATTGAACGCTTTTGAAGCATAAAAAAGGCCAGGCTGGCCTGGCGTGTGTTTTTGATCTACTTCATGGTCTTGCCACGGATCTATAATCCGCAGGCCTTAAGAAAGTGGTATCGCCGGGTTGGTCTCCCACCGGATATATAATCCGCCCACCACCGATCCACATAAACCCCGATACCCCAATCGTCTCAATGGGTACTTGTTCGGTACAAATGCACTAGTCCTATTTGAGACTAAAAAATCTTCAAAATCATTCAGTAAATTCGTTTTACCAACCAAAAACCAAGCTTACTGATGATTTTACTCCTATCCCAGAGTGGGGAAGTGCGGACGCGTTTTTCCAACATACTCAAAAACAATCATCTTGACATCACCGCGGTATCCAACCTTCGAGAATGGAGCCAAGGCTTTGGATTGCACTTACCCGCCCTCATTATGGTGGATGTGCATGAAATGAGCGATGCGGGTGAAGCCATTATGGCCGAACTCCAAGCACAAGAAAGCCTGCAAAACGTATGCACCGTGATGATAGCCGAGCATTGCAGCCTAAACAACCGCATCCAATACCTCCAAAACGGAGCGATCGACTGCATACCAATGGCTGTAGATCCTATGGAGCTCGTTTTAAAAATGAAAAACCTCCTCTCCATCTGCCCCCGAAGCAAGTACAATGTACCTATGGAGCAGACAGAAAAAGAGCGCATCATTACGACCATCCAAAAGCACATGAAAGAAAACCTAAATGTGGAAATACTGGCTAAAGAGATGTACATGAGCCGTTCTTCGCTGCAGCGCGCATGCTTGCGTCACTTCCAGACCGGCCCTAAAGAAATCATTACGTCCTATAAGATTCAACATGCGGTTCGCATGATTGAATTCGGCTCCAACAACGTGGCATCGCTCGCATATTCGGTCGGTTACACCAACGTAAACAACTTCATCGCTGCCTTCAAGCGAATAATGGGCACCACTCCGAAAGAATACATGAAGCGCCGTCACGCTGAAAATCAAAGAATTCCCACGGATATGCCGCTTTTAGTGGCCTAAGACCGACGCCAAGGGCTGTACCTTTGTGGGAGATTAACGCAATTTCCCATGGCACAACCCAACATGAAAACCGTCTTAGATTCTTTTGGCATTCAAGCACAGAACGCTGGCACCTGGATAGGCCGGCGTTCCTTGCTTTCGGACCAGTGGATTTCTTCCTCTTCCCCCGTGGACGGCGGGCATATCGCACAAGTATCCGAAACGACTACCGCGCAATACCACGAGGTCATTGAAGCTGCTCAAGCCGCACAAGCTATTTGGCGCGACGTACCTGCCCCAAAGCGCGGCGAAGCTGTTCGCATTTTTGGCAACAAACTGCGCGAGCAAAAAGAAGCACTCGGCATGTTGGTGTCCTATGAAATGGGTAAATCTTACCAAGAAGGTTTGGGTGAAGTTCAAGAAATGATCGACATCTGCGATTTTGCCGTCGGTCTTTCACGCCAGCTCACCGGTTTGACGATTAAAAGCGAACGCCCCGACCATTTCATGATGGAACAATGGCACCCCGTTGGCTTGGTAGGTATTATTTCTGCGTTCAATTTCCCTGTAGCTGTTTGGGCCTGGAATTCAGCCCTAGCTTGGATTTGCGGCGATGCCTGCGTTTGGAAAGCCTCCGAGAAAGTACCCTTGTGTGCCCTCGCATGCCAACATATTTGGAACGAAGTTAGCGCCGAGCTCAACCTCCCCGAAGGTCTGTCCACCATCGTTACTGGAGGCCGTGAAATTGGCGTGTTGATGTCTGAGGATGGCCGCATTCCTGTGGTTTCCGCTACTGGGTCGATCCGAATGGGTAAAGATGTAGGCGCCCGCGTGGGTGCACGTTTGGGCCGTTCCATCCTAGAATTAGGAGGAAACAACGCCATGATCATTACCGAAACCGCCGATTTGAAAATGACGGTCACAGCGGCCGTTTTTGGCGCTGTGGGTACTGCGGGTCAACGATGCACCTCAACGCGTCGTCTCATCATCCATGAGAGCATCTACGACCGTGTTTGCGATGCAATTGCAGGCGCGTACAAACAAGTGAAAATTGGCAGCCCTCTGGAGCCCAGCAACCACATGGGTCCTCTGATCGACCAAGCAGCTGTACAGATGTACCTCGATGCCTTGGAAGCTGTGGAAACTTCGGGTGGACGTTTCCTAGTTAAAGGTGGAAAATTGGACGGTTTTGAAAGTGGATGCTACGTCAGCCCCTCCATCGCTGAAGTAGAGAATCACTGGCCCATCGTCCAGCATGAAACCTTCGCCCCCCTCTTGTATGTCATGAAGTACAGCACGCTGGAAGAAGCTATAGCCTTGCAAAACGGAGTTCCACAAGGTCTGTCTTCTGCCATCATGACGGGCTCCATGCAGGAAGCGCATCGCTTCGTGAGTGCTAGCGGTTCGGACTGTGGTATTGCAAATGCCAACATTGGCACCAGCGGCGCGGAAATTGGCGGTGCATTTGGTGGTGAGAAAGAAACGGGCGGTGGCCGTGAAAGCGGTTCGGATTCCTGGAAAGCGTACATGCGACGCCAGACCAATACCTTGAACTACGGAAGTACCCTACCCTTAGCGCAAGGCATTGAATTCAACATATAACAACTAACTTATTTTTTTTAGAAAAAGAAGATTCTAATGGTAGTAGTCGGTTAATAGCGGGTAAAACATTTAGGGGTAGGGTTAGGAACTATCACTTATCCACGTTTATCAACAGGTTATGGACCATGCGTTTTTAAGTACTTCATTGATTTACTGCGAAGTACCCTAGTTTCATTCACAACGCTTCGGAATAGTGAGGCAGATGTAAAGTGAATAACTTCGTTCTCTCTGGAGCGTGAATAACTCTCCTACTTCGGTGTACAAATGCATCTAAAAGGTGGATAACCAGAACTAAGGTCAAAACGAGTATTAACAGGATCTACACAGAAATACACAGTTATGAACAAGATTTTAACCATCGCTATTGGCAACGACCACGCTGGTCCTGAATTAAAGAAAAAAGTAGTTGAACTACTTGAAAATGAAGGAATTAAAGTGATAAATCACGGTTGTGATAGTTCGGATAGTGTCGATTATCCAGATTTTGCCCATGCCGTAGCGCGTGATGTGGAATCAGGGGTGGCGGATCGTGGCATTGTGATCTGCGGAAGTGGGAATGGAATCAATATGGCCGTGAATAAGCATGGAGCTATTCGTTCGGCCCTTTGCTGGAAGGCAGAAATTGCCTCGCTTGCGGTTCAACACAATGATGCGAATGTGATAGCCCTACCCGCTCGTTTTATCGAGGAGGCAGAAGCCCTAGCGTGTGTTAAGGCTTTTATCACCGAAACCTTTGAAGGTGGCCGTCACCAGAACCGAGTGAATAAAATCAATCCCTGCTGCTAAAACGTGGTCACCACTTCGACGACCGTAGACCTTCCTGTACAGGTGGATGACCGTGTTTGGAATGCATGGTTAGAGGATGTGGTGCGTTCAGAAGGACGTGTTTTAGGAAGTTTGACCATTCAGTGGCAATCCGATGACGAACTGCTTGATGTCAATCGGCAGTTTCTAGATCATGATTACTACACGGATATCATCACTTTTAATCGAAACCGTGGGAATCGCGTGAATGGCGATTTAGCGATTAGTGTGGACCGAATCATCGATCATGCTGCCCAGCAAGGTATTGATGTCCGGGATGAAGTCTTACGGGTTGTCGTCCACGGTACGCTTCATTTATGTGGGTATAACGATCACAGCGATGAAGAAAAAGCACAGATGCGCGCTCTAGAATCAACCTACATGGAAAAAGCCCCGAACTTTGGGCTTTGAGAAAATGTTTCACGTGGAACAATGAAGTACGACGTAATTGTAGTGGGTGCCGGTCATGCCGGATGTGAAGCTGCCAGCGCTGCTGCGCGTATGGGATCAAAGACTCTTTTGATAACCATGAACATGCAGACGATTGGTCAAATGAGTTGCAACCCTGCGATGGGGGGTGTAGCTAAGGGCCAAATTGTTCGTGAGATTGACGCCCTAGGTGGTTTTAGTGGCATTATTAGTGATGAGACGGCTATTCAGTTCCGAATGCTCAACCGCTCAAAAGGCCCAGCCATGTGGAGCCCACGTGTTCAATCGGACCGTTGGCGCTTTGCTGAACAGTGGCGCCTAACGTTGGAGCAAATTGAAAATCTCCATTTCATTCAAAGTACCGTAGACGCAGTAACTTCCGACGCGTCTGGTATCACGGGCGTTATTCTCCAAAATGGTGTTCCTGTCGAAGGTCATTCTGTTGTGCTTACGAGCGGCACGTTTTTAAATGGTGTCATGCATATAGGTGAGCGCCAAATGACAGGAGGTCGTTCAAGTGAAGGCTCGGCAAAGGGTATCACCGGCTGTTTAAATGCCCTTGGGTTTCAAAGTGGCCGAATGAAAACCGGAACCCCTCCCCGCCTCGATGGTCGCTCCCTCGATTACAGTCAATTTGAAGAGCAAAAAGGGGATGAAAATCCGGGTAAATTCAGCTTTACAGATACGAAGCCTTTAGCCAAACAACGCTCCTGCTGGATCAGCCACACCTCAGAAGAGGTACACGATACCCTACGGGCGTCCTTTGATAGGAGCCCCCTGTTTAACGGCGCGATTCAATCTTCTGGTCCTCGCTACTGTCCGTCTATTGAGGATAAAATCAATCGATTTGCGGATAAGACGAGCCACCAAATGTTCATTGAGCCAGAAGGCTGGGACACGGTGGAAGTGTACATCAATGGCTTCAGTACGTCACTCCCTGAAGAGGTACAGCACGAAGCATTGCGCAAGGTGCCCGGCTTTGAAAACGCACGCTTTTTTCGGCCCGGTTATGCGGTGGAATACGATTACTTCCCACCTACGCAGTTGAAGCACAATTTGGAAACTAAACTCGTATCCCGTCTCTTCTTTGCAGGCCAAATCAACGGTACCACGGGGTACGAAGAGGCCGCTTGCCAAGGCTTGATGGCGGGTATGAATGCCCACTTGAGCGTACGTGGCGAAGCACCTTTCTTGTTGGACCGCAGCCAGGCCTACATGGGTGTTTTGATTGATGATTTGATCACCAAAGGCACTGAAGAGCCGTACCGTATGTTCACCAGTCGTGCTGAATTCCGTCTCACGCTTCGTCAAGACAATGCAGACCGCCGTTTAACGGAGTTAGGCAGGGCACATGGCCTTATAGACGATGCCCAATGGAAGCGCTATTCGGAAAAGATGGAAGCCGTGGCTCAAGCAGACGAATGGCTTACGTCGCAATCCGTAGAGCCTGATGCCGCCAATGCGTATTTGGAAGAGATGGGCACGGCTGCCTTGAAGCAGCGTGGTCCTCTGGACCAATTGGTAGCTCGACCACAACTCAGCCTGGCAGGAATCTTGGAACACATCGGGCAAGAGGTGCCCAGCTACAGCGAAGAGGTTTGGGAGCAGGTGGAAATTGGACGCAAGTATTCGGGCTATATTGAAAAGGAATTGGAGCAAGTGGAGAAGCTGAAACGCTTGGAGAATTTGAAGATCCCAGCAGCATTTTCCTTTGAAAAGATTACCGCACTAAGCATGGAAAGTCGTCAGAAGTTGACCAAGATTCGTCCTGAGACATTAGGTCAGGCGAGTCGCATTTCGGGCGTTTCTCCGGCAGATGTTCAAATACTCATGGTCCACTTGGGCCGCTAGTTTGTTTCACGTGGAACACCTCGAATCTATCCTCGCCTGCCCGATTTGTGGATCGGAAGATGTATCCAGCGCTCAACAAATTAAAGACCACATGGTAAGTCAAGAGGTCTTTACGGTGGTTGAGTGTTCTCAATGTGGCATGAAGCGAACCAGTCCTCGACCTAGTGCTTCGACCATCGGACGCTACTATGAGTCGGATGCGTACAAAAGTCACAACGACGAAGGCGGAGGACTTTTTGATGCCATCTACCATGTAACTCGAAATTGGGCGGCAGGTAAAAAGGCGCGTTTTTTGGATTCCATAAGCCCTCAAAAATCAAATATTCCCGCACTTCTGGACGTCGGCTGTGGAATAGGCGTTTTTTTGGAGGCTGTAAAAAAGCAGAAATGGAGCGTTTTTGGGGTAGAAATCAGCGAAAATGCCCGAAAACAAGCCGAAAAACGTCTAAATCAGCCTGTTTTTGAAAAAATCGAAGACCTCCCAAACGGACAAAAATTTGACGGAATTTCTCTTTTTCACGTCTTAGAGCATCTTCCTGAGCCTAAAGTCATACTTGAAGTGCTCTTGGAAAAAGCTCAGCCGGGTGCCCCCCTCATTCTTGCTTTACCCAATTACGAGAGTTGGGATGCCAAACACTACGGAGCGGATTGGGCGGCTTGGGATGTGCCAATTCACTTTTGGCATTTCCGAAAAATAGATGTTCAGGCGTTGGCCCAAACAACGGGCTGGGAATTGGAATCTATCCACCCCATGCCTCTGGATGCGTACTATGTGAGTCTTTTGAGTGAGTCCTTTCAATATGGCCGAAAGCGCTGGATAGCCGCCACCGTAAAGGGGCTTTGGAGCAACCTCCGCGGTGGGAAGCACAATACGTCTAGCCTGATCTACGTGCTTAGAAAGCCTTCATGAGCTGAAGGCTGGCATCAAAAAACACCAAACGGGCATTGACATTTCGGCCGATATCCACGTAGGCATCGTCTAAGGTTTGGTGCATGAGCAGCACCTTGTCGGCGTTCATGAGCTTCGAAAAACTAGCCGCATTGAAGGGAACATCAGGGAACCACTCCAAAGTTCCATGCTTCAGTGCGTGGTGCCGGAGACGCTCCAGCTGAGACAGCAAGGATCCTGCGAAGCGGAGAAAATCGCGTTGCTGTTCGCGGTTCCAGGCCCCCACCGTATCTACCCAGTTTTGCAAGCCGGGAAGGTCCTTCTTGAAGGCAAGACGCATCCACTCGACAAAATTTTCAGCAAGAGGCACGAGGCGTTCGCGGTTTTCTAAATAATCAATGGCTACACCTGGCTCACCGCCCGAAAGTGCGCTAAGCAATTTCGCTTGATTTGGGTCTAGTTGACGTTCTTCCACGAGCCATTTACGGACGTTTTCGGCACCCCATGGCGGCAGGTAGACGGCTTGGCAACGGCTTCGAATGGTCCCTAGCACAGATTCCTCATCGTGGCTGATAAGAAAGATGGCGGTATTGGGTTCGGGTTCTTCGAGGGTTTTCAGCAGCTTGTTGGCGGCGGAATCGTGAAAACGTTCGGGCAGCCAAATGAGGAGCACTTTATACCCGCCGCTGTGGGATTTGAGGCTCAGCAGATCCCCCATGCGCTTGGCTTCTTTGACCGAAATCTGAACCACTTTTTGGCTCGCATCGAGCGCATCAATCCACGTCCTAACTAGAGGAAACTTATTGAATTTCAAAAAGTTACGAAATTCACCAAGACTGGATTCCGACGTGCCGTCCCCCGCACTTGCCGTCACGGGAAAGACGAGGTGAACGTCGGGATGCGTCAAACCCGAAGTCTGCTTGCACGAAGGACAGGTACCGCAGCCGCCCTCGGAACAGAGCAAACGCTTGACGTAGGATTGAACGGCCGCCCACGCCATGCCCCCCTGCGCCGAAACGACCAGCTGTGCGTGGGGCACCCTACCGGGCTTGGCGGTGGCCAGCCATTCGTGGGCAGGATAGTTGGGCGAAAGGTCAAAAATTTCGGGCACGAAGCGAAGGTAGAAACCTACCTTTGATGTCCCATAGTTTTAGCATGAAAACCATCGAAGATTTATCCCTTTCTGGCCAGCGCGTCCTGATTCGCGTCGATTTTAACGTGCCCTTGAATGAAGACGGCACCGTGGCCAATGACAAACGCATTTTAGCTACCCTTCCCACGCTGCAGCACATCGTGGAAAATGGAGGCAAAGCGGTGATTTTATCGCACTTGGGCCGCCCCAAAGCGGCACCCGAGGCCAAGTATAGCCTTCGCCCGGTGGCGGAAGCATTAGCCGTTCGCCTCGGTCAGCCCGTTGCTTTTTGTGATGAGGCTGTTGGTCCTAAAGCCGATGCAGCCGTTTCAGCGCTGGATAATGGCGAGGTTCTTTTGCTTGAAAATGTCCGCTTCTACCCCGGCGAAGAAAGCGGCGACGAAGTGTTTGCCGCGGAACTCGCCAAGCACGGCGATTGCTATGTGAACGACGCTTTCGGCACCGCGCACCGCGCACACGCAAGTACAACGGTTGTGGCCAAGCACTTCCCTGGAAAATGTGCCTTTGGCTACGTGATGGCGGCGGAAATTGAAAACGTCGACCGTGTGTTGGTCAGCAGCGAAAAGCCAGCTCTAGCCATTGTAGGCGGATCAAAAGTGTCCAGCAAGATTGACATTTTGCAGCGCTTGATGGACCGCGTGGATGAAATCATCATTGGGGGCGGCATGTCCTTCACCTTTGTCAAAGCGCAAGGCGGCGAAGTGGGTCAGAGCATCTGTGAGTTGGACCACCTACAGACAGCCTTGGACATTTTGGCGCTCGCCAAGGAAAAGAATGTGGCTATTCACCTGCCGAGTGATGTGATTGCAGCGGACGATTTCGCTCCAAATGCCACTACCCAAATCTGCCCCATCCACGCCATCCCTGCTGATTGGCAAGGTTTAGACGCCGGCCCAGAAAGCCGCGAAGCCTTCAAGAAAGTGGTGGCCAACGCCAAAACCCTTCTGTGGAACGGGCCCTTGGGAGTCTTTGAAATGGAAGCCTTTGCGGGCGGCACCAAAGATGTGGGTCTGGCTATTGCAGAAGCGACCGAAAAGGGCTTGTTCAGCTTGGTCGGCGGCGGTGATTCCGTTTCAGCCGTGGAGCAGTTTGGCTTAGCAGACCGAATGAGCTATATCTCCACCGGAGGTGGCGCCATGTTGGAGTACTTGGAGGGAAAAACGCTTCCAGGCATTCAAGCCATCTTGGACTTCGCCTAAAAAAACGCGCAGGAAGGGTGTTTTAAGCGTTTTAAGCGCTTAAAACGCTTATTCCTCAGAAGGATTCAGCTCTGGTAAATACGTTGCGCTAAGGTCTAGCAGTTCGTTTTTCGCACTGTTTAGGCTGCGGTAGACCCAAGACTCGCCAGCGAGGGGTTCGGAAATTGCAAAACGAGGCACGACCAAGTCGGCATACGCCGCCCAAATGAGCGCAGAGAACACGATTCCTTTGGCCAAGCCGCTAATACCGCCCAGCAAGCGGTTAGCCCAGCCCAACCAGACGAGCTTAAGCACTTTGGTGAGCAATTTGCCTAAAAGAACAATGAGCAAGTAGCCGCCCAAGAAGAGCACAAACTTTCCGACCAAGGTGGCATTGGAAATCCCCCATTCGAAGGCATTCGACAGCCAGGCTCCGGTGGGTTCGGCGTATTTTTGGATCAGGAAGTAGCCAACAGCCAAACCCACGAGACCGGACCACTCGTTGATAAAGCCACGCCAAATGCCGCGGCCCGTGAAAAAGGCCACCAAGGCGAGTAGAAAAATGTCGACACCATTCACAGCACCTAAGGTAGGATGAGCGAACCTTTGAAAGAACACTGGGAGCGCGTTGTGGCGCTATTTACGGAGCGATTTTCACCCGGTGACCCCATGGACCTGGACGGCATCCTCTTTGCCATTGGCCTTCAAGAGCTCCAAATGCCCCACCAACGCCTTCGAAAAGACCATAAAGTGGATGTCTTCCACATTGGAATTTGCCGATTGCTCGAACCCTACGGCTACTACAAGTTTGTAGGACGCGATGAGGAGGGCTGGCCGCATTTTGAGGTTTTGGAGCCCCTGCCCCACCTGCCGCCAGGCCATCAATCGCGCCTGATGAAGGAGGCTGTGATTTCCTACTGCCAAGGGCAAGGTTGGATTTGAGGCAAAAAAAACGCCCGACTCGGGGGAGTCAGGCGAAGTAAGCGTTTAAAACGTCTGGAAGGCTATTAGCAGCCCGCGCTACCGTTGGTGTAGGGCAAAACCACAATCTTCATCACGACGGTGCTGTCGGGTTCCAATTTGAGGTAGCCACATCCGAAGACTACGGGAGGATTGTCGCCTTTTTGGGCGGTAATCTGCAGAACCGCAGGCATGGTGTATTCAAACACGTCGTCGCCCGAATCGTTGCGCATGACCCCATCAATGCCAGTATGGCCTTGGTAATCGGGAATGGCATTCACGACCGGAGCGGTAGCACGCACGTAGGCGTTCTGAATAGGTGTACCGTTTTCGTCCACCACTTCAACACTGAAGCTGTACACAGGGGCGTTCTTCTTGGTACATGCAGCAAAGCTCAAGCCAGCTGCCAAGAGGGTGAAGAGAATGCGTTTCATTGGGGACAACCGTTATTTAAATCGCCGAATGGCTTCATGAAGACGATGATTTCCGCCGTGGAGGCCTTGGTCACGTGCACATAGCTGCATCCGCGCCAGCCGCCTTTGGCCGCCTCTACGTCCAAAAACGCTTCGCCGTCAAATTTGAAACTGGGCTCGCACCAGCCATCGACGCCCGAGTAGCGGTAGTAGCTGCCTTGGGTGTTGGGATCGGTAAACAAGGTGTTCGTTCCGGGAGCGAACAGGCGCACCAAAGCATTTTGGATGGGTACAGAATCTTGATTCATGACCCGAACCCGAACCTGGGAACGCGTATCTTCCTCCTCGCAACTGGTACTCAGTCCGAGAATTCCGAAGAAAATGAGACTCCAAAGGAGTGTTTTGTTGAGCTTCATGCGGGTATGCAATAGTTTTGCGCTCAGCGCAGAGCAAATATAAACGATTCCTTTCCCATGCTGGAAATCATTGAGAAACACATCGCCACCGTCGCTTCAACGACGCTGGACAGCCAAGAAGCGGCAGAAAACTTCCGAATTCATTACCTCGGCAAGAAGGGGATTTTGCAAGCGCTTTTTGCAGACTTTAAAAACGTTCCTGGCGACCAAAAGCGTGCGGTGGGCCAAAGCCTAAACCAGCTGAAAACCGCTGTGGAAGCGGCTTTAGCAAGTGTTCAAACGGCAGCTCCCAGCAAGAAGAGGGGGCCCTCGGAGGATTACAGTCGACCTGGTTATGCGACGCTCCCGGGCGCCCACCACCCCATTTCTTTGGTGCGAAATGAAATCGTTTCCATCTTCGAACGAATGGGCTTTGCCGTGGCTCAAGGTCCTGAGATGGAGGACGATTGGCACAACTTTTCGGCATTAAACTTCCCGCCCGAACACCCTGCGCGCGATATGCAGGACACGTTTTTCTTGGCGAAAGACCCCGATTGGGCGCTCCGAACGCACACCTCAAGTGTTCAAGTGCGGACCATGGAATCGCAAAAACCGCCTATTCGCATCATTGCACCAGGCCGTGTATTCCGAAACGAAGCCATTTCGAGCCGCTCCCACTGTGTTTTCCACCAAGTGGAAGGCCTCTACATCGATAAAAACGTCTCCTTTGCGGATTTGAAGCAAACGCTTTTGGCCTTTGCCCAAGCCTTCTTTGGCGAAAAAACGGAAATCCGCCTCCGCCCGAGTTACTTCCCCTTCACGGAGCCCAGCGCCGAAATGGACATCTGGTGGGGCCTTGAAAACGAAGTGGACTACCGCATGACTAAGGGCACAGGTTGGCTAGAGATCATGGGCTGCGGCATGGTGGACCCAGCCGTACTTGAATCTTGTGGTATTGACCCCACCGAATACAGCGGCTACGCCTTTGGTATGGGCATCGAACGCATTGCCATGCAGCGCTTCCAAATCCCCGACATCCGCGCCTTCTACGAAAATGATTTGCGCTTCTTGCGGAATTTCCAGGGGGCGCTCTAGGGGGGTTTAAGGGTAAAAGGGCTAACGCTCTTAAACCCTTCAACCCTTTAACTTTTCTACCAAAGAGCGTTGCGACCGCAACGCGAGTTGGCTTATTCCCCCACCTTCTTAATACGCATGGTGTTCGTGGTACCGCGCTTCATGATGGGCATACTGGCCAATTGGATGATGTAATCGCCCTCTTCCACGAGCTTTTCCTCGCGGAGTCTTTGGGTGATGTCCATCATGGTTTGGTCCGTGGACTCCATGCGGTCGTAGTAGAAGCCGCAAACGCCCCAGTACAAGCTGATTTTATTCAGAATGGACTTGTTGGACGTGAAGGCGTAGACATTGCTTTTGGGGCGGAAGGAAGAAATCAACTGAGCCGAATATCCTGAGGCCGTAAGCGTGGTAATAGCAGTAGCCTCCACGAGATTGGCCATTTTGGCTGCTTGGAAGCAGATGGCGTTGTTGACAAAGCGGTCGTCTTGCTTCTTGGGCTTGCGCTCTTTGATGTGGTGGACGCCGGAGGTTTCAGCGGCCGCAACAATTTTAGCCATGGTGGCGACGACTTCAACGGGGTATTTGCCGACAGAGGTTTCGCCCGAAAGCATCACCGCGTCTGCGCCGTCCAACACGGCATTGGCGACGTCGTTCACTTCGGCTCGGCTCGGCGTCATGCTGTCGATCATACTCTCCATCATCTGGGTCGCAACGATGACCGGCTTGGCACGCTCCACGGCCTTAGCCACAATCATTTTTTGGATCATGGGCACGGATTCCAAAGGCACTTCGACTCCGAGGTCACCGCGGGCCACCATGACACCGTCGGTTTCGTCCAAAATGCGCTCGATGTCGGAGACGGCTTCGGGCTTTTCGATTTTGGCGATGATGCCGGCATTGTTTTTATTCTTGGTCAAAATGGTGCGCAACTCTTTGACGTCCTGAGCGTTGCGAACAAAGCTCAAGCCAATCCAGTCTACACCTTCTTCCATGGCTACCTCCAGGTCGGCCAAGTCTTTTTCGGTCAAACAGGGAAGCGAAACGCGGGTGTTGGGCAGGTTAACGCCCTTTTTTGATTTCAAGGGGCCGCCTTGAACCACTTCCGTGACCACTTCGTCCTTGCGGTTGGTGGAGATGACGCGCATCATCAACTTTCCGTCGTCAAGCAAGATGGTTTCGCCGGGGTTGACATCCTTGGGGAAAGCTTGGTAGGTCATGTAGACGCGTTCCTTGGTGCCTTCACACTTGGTATTGGTGAAAGTGACAATGTCGCCGGGGTTGACCACAGCTCCTTCCTCCACATTGCCGACGCGCAATTTGGGGCCCTGCAAATCCGCCAAGATGGCCGCATGCATGCCGGTGCGCTCTAGAATGGCACGGATGGTTTGAATCGTGCCGCGGTGCTGCTCGTGGCTGCCGTGTGAAAAGTTCACACGGAAGACGTTCACGCCAGCGCGCAACATGCCTTCAAGGACGGCTGCATCTGAAGAGGCGGGGCCGAGGGTGGCTACAATTTTCGTTCGTTTCATGAATTCTTATACTTCGGTGTTCAGCGGTTCAAAGAGAAAGTTCTCTCGTTCGCGAAGGGTAGACCAAGGGAGGACGTTTTGCCCCACGACTCCGGGTATGGAGGCGATTCGGCGTTGCAAAATTACCATTTCCTGCGTAGATAGCTCCGGTTCGACGATTAAGAGCGCGTGAAGGTTCTTCGGTTTTTGGATCAAAGCGCGCTTAGGGGCTGCAGCGACCTCTTCGGGAAAGAGATCGGCAGAGGTGGCGGTGGGGGCTTGGATCCAGTCCGTGGATTCGGGAAGATTCCACAACAGAGAGATGTCTTGGCCGGCGCAGATTCCACGGTAAAGCGCATGGGTCGAATAGAGGGGCTTTTGAATACAGCGCCAATCCTCGTGTCGGACGAGCTGCCAGGACAGTCCTTCATTCAGCGCAAAAACAAGGGAAATGTCGCTCAGCGATGTGCTGAGCCCAAGGACGCTGGGCGGGGGCCCATCATCGACGACGTCGAGAACGAGACGGTTCACGTCGACCTAAGTTAAGCGCTTTGCATGCAGCGCGTGATGCGGACTCTTCCGCAGCTTTTTTGGACTGGCCGGAGCCTTCGCCTTTTACCTCGCCATCAATCTTAACGACCATGGTGAAGCGCTTTCGGTGTTCGGCCCCATTTTCTTCGGTTACTTCGAAGTCAAAGGTCTTCTTCTGGCGCTGAACCCATTCGATCAGGAGGCTCTTGTAGGAAATCACCTCTTTTTCCACCTTGTCAAAATTGACATAGGCATCCAAGATGCGCTTATGGACGAAGACTTTGGTGTCGTTCCAACCTCGGTCCACATAGACGGCGCCGACTAACGCTTCCAACGTGTTGCCAGGAACAGAGGTGGTGCCTGCGCGGCGTCCGCGTGAGGATTGTTGCATCCAGGGCGGGATGCCCATTTTTTCGGCGATGCGGTTAAGGGCTTTGCGCGAGACGACTTTGGAGCGCATACTCGTCAAGTAGCCCTCGTTGCCGCTGGGGTATTTCTCGTAGAGGTATTCGGCCATGAGAACGCCCAAAACGGCGTCTCCCAAGTATTCTAAGCGCTCGTAGCGCATGTTCGCGCTTTTCTGCGTCTGGTCATCGACTTTTCGGCGAAATGCAGCGAGGTACAAATTGGGGTCGTACAGACGAAGGCCCGTCATTTCGCGAATAGCGGCGAGCAAATCTTTAGACTCGGCTGGAACCGAACGGAAAAAAGAGCGAAGGGCCTTCAGCATACCTCAGTCCACCTTCTTGAACACCACGGAGGCATTGTGACCACCAAAGCCGAAGGTGTTGGAGAGCGCGGCACGTACGACGCGCTTCTGGGGGGTGTTGAAGGTGAAGTTCAATTGGTTGTCCAGCTCGGGATCGTCCGTGAAGTGGTTGATCGTGGGGGGCACCGTGTCGTGAACGACGCTCAAGCAGGCGGCTAGCGCTTCAACCGCGCCGGCAGCGCCCAACATGTGGCCCGTCATGGACTTCGTGGAGCTGATATTCAGTTTGTACGCGTGCTCGCCAAAGACCCCTTGAATGGCTTTGGTTTCAGCAATGTCGCCCAAGGGGGTAGAGGTGCCGTGCACGTTGACATAATCGATGTCTTCAGGGTGTAAGCCGGCATCTTCGATGGCGTTGCGCATCACGTTCATGGCGCCCAAACCTTCGGGATGGGGAGCGGTGAGGTGGTGGGCATCGGCAGAAAGGCCACCTCCAGCCAGTTCTGCGTAGATTTTTGCGCCGCGGGCTACCGCGTGCTCGTAGGATTCGAGAACCATGCACGCAGCGCCCTCACCCATGACAAAACCGTCGCGGTCTTTGTCGAAGGGACGAGACGCCGTTGCGGGATCGTCGTTGCGGGTAGACAGGGCGTGCATGGCGTTGAAACCGCCGATACCGCCGGGGCCAATAGCCGCTTCCGAACCGCCACAGACGATGGCATCTGCCTTGCCCAAACGCAGCAACATCAACGCATCGATGAGGGCATTGGTAGACGAGGCACAGGCCGAAACGGTCGTGTAGTTCGGTCCGCGGTAACCGTATTTCATGGAAACATAGCCGCCGCAGATATCTGCAATCATTTTGGGGATGAAGAAGGGATTGAAGCGTGGAATGCCACCGCCTTCAGCGTAATTGGTTGCTTCTTCAAAGAAGGTGTCTAAACCTCCAATTCCGGAACCCCAAATCACGCCAACGCGGTCTTTGGAGGTATTAGAGGACTCTAAACCAGAATCCTGGATGGCTTCTTCCGCAGCGATAAGGCCTAGATGCGTGCAACGGTCCATTCGGCGCATTTCCTTGCGGTCAATGAAATCCTCCACATTGAGGTTCTTGATCTCGCAGGCGAATTGCGTCTTGAAGTTGCTCGTATCAAAACGAGTAATGGGAGCGGCACCGCTCTTACCTTGAAGCAGGCCGTCCCAAAATTCGTTGGCAGTATTACCAATAGGAGTCAGAGCACCTATACCGGTAACAACTACACGCTTAAGTTCCATCCGATGGGATGTTTAGGCTTTAGCAGATTCGATGTACGAAACAGCTTGACCAACCGTAGCAATGTTTTCAGCCTGATCGTCAGGGATCTGGATGTCGAACTCTTTCTCGAATTCCATGATCAATTCTACAGTGTCCAAAGAGTCAGCGCCCAAATCGTTTTGGAAAGACGCTTCGGCAGTGACTTCGGCCTCAGAAACGCCGAGCTTGTCAACGATGATGGCCTTTACGCGGGATGCAATATCTGACATACCTATAAGTTTAGATTGGTTGAATCGGTGCAAAGAAACGCCAATCTGCCAATTGGTACAATAGATATTTGTCAACGACCTCCTCTTTTCGCGTGAAGAACTACCTTTGAAGCCATGGCCCAAAACGCGTCGAACCCCCCGATTTTAGTGGCAATTCTGGCTTCGGGCAGTGGCAGCAATGCCGCGGCAATCGTCCAGTATTTCGAGGGGCATAATTTTATTCGGGTCGCGGGCATTTGGACGAATAAGGCGCAAGCAGGTGTCATTCAGCGCGACTTAGGTGTCCCCATTCACGTTTTTACCCCGGGCACAGGGGATGCGGAGGTGCTCGCCGTTTGGAAGCAACTAGGCGTGCAGGCGGTGGCATTGGCCGGTTATTTGAAGGCCGTCCCCCTTTTGTGGATTGAGGCTTTTTCGGGCCGAATGTTCAACGTGCACCCAGCCCTCCTTCCCAAATTTGGCGGCGCCGGCATGTACGGGCTGCACATCCACCGGGCGGTCGTGGCGGCGGGAGAAAGGCGCTCGGGCCTGACCATTCACGAGGTGACCGAGCACTACGACGAGGGACCCATTCGCTTTCAGTGCGAGGTGGACGTTCTCTCCGGAGACCAAGCGGAAGACCTGCAAGCGCGCATTCTTCGTGCCGAACATTGGGTCTTCCCCCGCGTCCTTGAAGCGCTCCTTTTGGACCAACCTCTACCAAACCCTGACGAATGCCCCGCGTAGAACTCTACACCGACGGTGCCGCCAAAGGCAATCCAGGCCCAGGGGGCTATGGGGCCATTTTGCGCAGCGGCTCACACGAAAAAGAATTGTCGGCGGGCTTCTACCACACGACCAACAACCGGATGGAACTCCTGGCCGTCATTGTGGGCCTCGAAGCTTTAAAGGTGCCAGGCTGCGAGGTGCTGGTGGTTTCGGACAGCAAGTATGTGGTGGACGCCTTTGAAAAACGCTGGATCGAAGGATGGAAGCGCAAACGCTGGGACAAAGTGAAGAATCCCGACCTCTGGAAGCGCTTGCTAAAGGCCATGGAGCCCCATCAGGTCACGTTTCAGTGGATCAAAGGCCACAACGAACACCCCGAAAACGAGCGCTGCGACCGCCTCGCAGTAGCGGCTTCGCATGCCCCCAAGGAGCAAGACCACGGCTATCAACCGACGGACAAAGGCTTAGGCCTGTAGGGCGAGCAGGGCGTTGGCGATCTTTCGGTCGTTGGTGAGGCGCGGCACTTTGTTTTGGCCGCCCAGCTTTCCTTCGGACTTCATGTATTGAATGAAGGATTCGGGCCCAAGGGCACGCAGCACGCAAGGCTTCAAAATATTTCCCGAAATCAAATCGTCGTAGTAGCTGTTTTTGCGGCGCAAAGCGGCGTCCAAGGTGGCGGCAAAGGCGCTGATGTCGGCGGGGAGCTCGTCAAACTCAACGAGCCATTCGTGGTACGGCAGGCCGCCCTCGCTCGGGTTGACGTTAGGAGCGACGGTGAATTCGCGCACCAGTCCACCGTGTTGGTTGAGGGCTTGGTCCATGGCAAATTCCACCTCGGATCCGATGACGTGTTCGCCGAAGGCAGAGATGAAGTGTTTGATTCGGCCTGTAACCCGAATACGGTACGGAGACTTGGACACAAACTGAATCGTGTCGCCAATGCTGTAGCCCCAAAGGCCGGCGTTGGTGTTCAAAATCAGCGCGTAGTTGACCCCCAATGCGACCTCGCCAATGCTCAAGCGTGGAGGGTTCTCTTCAAAGAACTGGTCGGCAGGCACAAATTCGTAGAACATTTCATTGTTCAAGAGCAGGAGCAAATCGGGGCTGTCCGCCTGGTCTTGGTACGCAAAGAAACCTTCAGAGGCCGGATAGGTTTCCAAGACAGGGATGTTCTTGCCGAAAAGTTCGAGCAAGCGCGCGCGGTAGGGCTCCAAGGCGACGCCACCGGTCACAAAGAGGTCAAAATTTGGGAAGATCTCCGCAATGGTCTTTTTTCCCGTCTTTTCCATCAAGCGCTCAAAGTACATCTGCACCCAGGGCGGAATGCCGCTGATGACGGTCATGTCGGCAGTGTAGGTTTCCTCCGCGATGGCCTCGACCTTGGTCTCCCAATCTTCGATGCAGTTGGTTTCCCAGGAGGGCATGCGGTTTTTCAATAAGTAGCTAGGCACAAAGTGTGCGGTGATGCCAGACAAACGGCCCAAGGCGACGCCCTTCTTGTCTTCCAACTCCGGGCTGCCCTGGAGAAAGATCATTTTGCCGTTCAAGAAGCCGGTTCGTCCGGTGTTCCGAATGTGCGCAAACAGTGCATTGCGGGCCGACTTAATGTGGTAGGGTACGGACTCCTTGGTCAGGGGAATGTACTTGGCGCCCGAGGTGGTCCCGCTGGTTTTCGCATAGTACAAGGGTCGGCCTGGCCAAAGCACATCCGATTCGCCGTCCACGACGCGGTCTACATAGGAACGCAACCCTTCGTAATCGCGTAAAGGCACGCGCTCCTTGAACTCCGCATGTGTTTGGATGTCTGCAAACCCGTGGTCCTTGCCAAAGGCGGTTTCCTTCGCGGCCTGCAGCAAGCGGTGAAAAACGGCCTCTTGCGTTTCTACCGGTTTGGAGGCCCATTTTTGGGTTTCGCGTTCGGCACTAGCGGCCCAAATTCGGGCGCCTATCTCTTTGATGCTGGCCATCTTAAAATCCGAGTAATTTTTCCAAGTTGAGCGATTCGCCACCCAACCAATATTGAACCGAAAGGTAGGGCTGCTCGCCTTCAGGCGCCTCTCCCAAGGAACCCAGGACATCGCCCTGGCGCAGGTAGTCGCCGGCGCGCTTGCTCACTTTGGCCAAATTTCCGTAGCGACCCAAGGCCCCGCCCGAATGCTGCACCAAAACCACAAAGCCCAGTGAAGGCGTACCCTCTACACTCAGCACGGTTCCGTCCTTCATGGCGACGACGTTGTCTCCGTCTTTGCCCGAAATCTGGATGCCAAACTCCCGCCGTGAGCTGCGCTGCCCCTTCAACAGGGTTCCGTTCAAAGGCATCCGCAATTCCTTGTCGGGATCTACGCTTCCCTTGGATTGGGCATCCAATTCGGCCACCGTCTGGCGCAGCGCCAATTCGCGGTCGGTAGGCTTCAATTTCTCTGGGCTCCATCCCGCGGGAGGCACAGCCCCGCCCAGCGAATCCACGGGCAGCTCATCGTTCATCACCGCTTGCAAGCGCCGAATAAAGGCATCTTGGTAGGACAACTGGGTCAAAAGCGAATCTGTTTCCTGATCCAAGGAAATGGCCGAACGCCGCAAATACGTGCTCGCATAGCCTGGGATATACTCCCGAAGTGGCGTATACGCAATAAGGAGGATGGTGCTAATCACCAGGACCACGGCGGTCGTCCCCACCACGACAAAGACGTTAAACCGACTGAGCACCAAAGAAAAACGCTCCTCAAAAGAGGTCTCGTCCAAGAGTACGACGCGGTACTTTCGGAGCCATTTTTTCCAGCGCTTGGGCGCTTTGTTTTCGCTTTCCATGCTTCACAAAGATATTGGGTCCGCGCGGCCCACCTACATGAAATAACTTTGGCCTCGCGTCGTTAAGTTGGTTCGGCCGCAGTAATCATGGGTAAACGCACGGTATTCACTTCGTCTTTTGCAGCAGGAATCCTTCTGGTGACCTTGCTGGCATCAGGCTGTAGCCGTACCAAAGACCGGGCCATCAACCGCACCTACCATCAGATGACGGCGCGCTTCAACCCGCTCTTCAACGGCCAAGAAGCCTACCAAGAAGCCCTGAAGCAACTCCAATCCGAGCACGTCGACGTCTACGACCGCGTGTTGGACATCTACCCCTACGGGCAAGCCAAAGAGGGCAGCGCCCCCGCCGCTTCCCTCAAGCGCGCCATCGAAAAGGCCACCAAAACGGTCCAAGAACACAGCATGATGTTCCGCGGCACCCAAAAGAATACCGTCATCTACGACGCCTACGTTCTCATGGGCCAATCCCAAGCCCTCCTGGGCCTCGACGTAGCGGCTCAAGAGTCCTTTGCCATCGTCACGCGGAACACCGACCGCAAGGCGAAGCGCCCCTGGAACCAAGAACGCCTCTTCTCCCAGGGCGAAGCCAACCTCTTCTACGACGCGGAACTTTCGCGCATCCTCATCCTCGCCCGTCAGGGCAATGGCCCCGCCACCCTGGCGGCCCTGGACGAACTCGAACGCACCGGAGTCCCCGACGCCTACGCCACCGAAATCCTCGTCCTGCGCGCCCAGGCGCACCGCAGCAACGAAGAGTGGATTCTGGCGGCGGACCTGTTGAAACAAGCCTCCGAACGCCTTAAGGACAAAAAGCGCTGGGCGCGCTATGCCTTCATCGCGGGCCAGGTCTACGAACTTCAAGGCGAGCGGACCTTGGCCCGTCAAGCCTTTGAGCGCTGCATTGCCGGCCAACCCGGCACCTACGACATGCTGTTGGAGGCCCAACTTCACAAAACCCTCAACGGCGACGGCCGCCCTCAAAAGCTCTACGCGGAGCTTCTCAAGCTCCTCAAGGAGCCCAAAAATGCCAACTACCGCGACCGTATTTACTTCGCGTTGGCACGGGTCGCCCAGTCCCAGGAAGACGCCAAAAACGAACTCTTTTACCTCGACCGCTGCATCGGCGCAGGCCAGCCGGATCGACCCGTGCTATTGGCCATGGCCTATTCAGAGCGCGGCACGATGCACTTCGATGCGAAGCGCTACAACCGGGCGCAGGTGGATGTGGATTCGGCGTTTGCGCTGCTGCCCGAGGGCCACGCGCTCAAGAAGGCCATTGCCAAGCGCCGCGACGGCTTGAATGCGTTGATGTCGGTGGTGGAGATTTTGGACCGGAACGATTCGCTGCTCGTGTTGAGCACGAAGTCGGAGGCCTTCTTGCGGTCGAAGTTTACGGCCTATATCGCGGATTTGAAGCGGCAAGAGCAGCAGGCGATTAAGGCGGCGGAGCGTGCGGCGCTCAACGCGCAGTTGAATGCGCAGTCCGCGCTGCTGGCGGCGCAGGGCCCAGTGGCCGGTGCGAACACAGCTGGGGGGTGGATTTTCTACAATCCCGTGTCGCGTGCGGCGGGGATGGCCAGCTTTACGACGAACTGGGGCCAGCGCCCTAACGTGGACAACTGGCGCCTGCAGAGTG
The DNA here is from genome assembly GCA_038145075.1 of Schleiferiaceae bacterium. Taxonomy (GTDB): domain Bacteria; phylum Bacteroidota; class Bacteroidia; order Flavobacteriales; family Schleiferiaceae; genus TMED14. The sequence goes on from JAYQOY010000011.1 coordinate 30,125, forward strand.
CGTCTGGTACCTGGGCCATGGGTACCATGGGGCAGGGTGGGCCGTCGGCGCCCGAGGACCCGAGCAATGCGGAGGCCTATGTGGATCCGACTTATGAGTTGTCGACGTATTTGGACGCCATTCCCAAGACGGAGGAGGCAAAGGATTCGTGTCAGGCCTTGATTTGTGCGGCCCTGGTGGAAGCAGCGGCGATTTACCGCGACCAGATTGGGGATTTGGATCAAGCCTTGGCGAGCTTGAAGCGCCGCGCGGCCGAATGCGGGTTGCCCGACAGCCTGCGAGGCGAGTGCGCGCAGGTGACGAATTCGGCTTGTGAAGCGGAAGCCTTTACGCATTATGCCTTGCACCGCTTGTACCTGCAGCGTGAAGAGGCCATTCAGGCGGAGGCGGAGAAGGAGCTTGTTTTAAGCCGCTACCCAAAAACGCGGTATGCGGCCCTGTTGCGTGGCGAAGTGGAGCAGAAAAGGGAGCAATCTTCGGCTTCCGCGGCCTTCCGCGGGCTGGTGGGCCATGTGGAGAAGCGGCAGTGGGACGCAGCCTTGGCGCTGTTTAAGGCCACGACGTGGAGTGCCGAGGAGGCCCCACAGGCGGCCTTGTTGCGCGCTCAAGCCGTGGGAGGAAAGAGCGGACGCCAGGCCTATATCCAAGCTCTGACGGATGTGGAAGAGGGATTCCCCAACACGCCCCAAGCGGTGGCGGCTGGAAATATCAAGATGGCCTTAGCCGCGGACGCGGTGGATGAGGCGGCGGCTTCGTCACCCTATGTGGAGGCGCTTTCGGTGCCGCATCAGGTGCTGATGGTATTTAGTTCGGCCGGAAACGCCAACGACGTGCGCAATGCTTTGGCGCGCTTCCACCAACAGTATTTTGCGGGGGCTCCGATGAGCATTCGGGTACTTCCCTTTAATGAAAGCACCCAAATCGTTGCGGTGGACGGCTTTAAAAACAGCACGGAAGCCATGGACTATCGGACCAAAGTGAAACGTGCGACCCCCGTAACGCAGTTCCTTTCTCCCTACGATGCGAAGTACTGGCCTATAACCGTGCAAAATTTTACGCATTTTTACAGTCAGAAAGACTTGAAGGGCTACGAAGCCTGGGTTGAAATGATATACACGCTATGATGAATTCACCACGACGCAACGAAGCAGGCGGAGAGCACAACCGCATTGTAGAAGGGACGCAACTGCAGGGCAATATCCATTCGCCAGGCGACATTCGGATTGACGGCCATGTGAAGGGCAACCTTTCCGTGGGCGGAAAATTGGTGGTGGGCCCAAGTGGGGCAGTGGACGGCGAAGTGCGCGCTCAGGAGGCGAGCATCGCGGGCCGTGTCATTGGTAAACTGGAAATCAAAGGCTTGACGACCTTGGCGCAGACCGCCAATGTCCAAGCGGATTTGAATACCGAAAAATTGGCCGTTGAAACGGGTGCCCAATTCACGGGAACTTGCACGATGGCCAACCGCAAAACCACGGCGACGCCTGCAGATACCGTAGCCGCTAAGAAAGACGAAGCTTCAGCAGCCTAAGGGCGGGCGGAGCATGAAAAACGCGATCAAATACTCGAGCATGGCCTTCCAAATGGGAGCTATCATTGCCCTTGGCACTTATGGAGGCTACCGTTGGGACCTCGCCGATGGACGCTGGGGAGAAGAGCAAACCGCATGGGCGACCGTGGGCTGCAGCCTGGTGGCAACCGTGATCGCATTGACGCTGATTCTGCGCCAAGTATTAAACGATTCCAAATGAAAACCTGGGCACTCCCTCTTCTTTTAACGTATGCCTTGGGCCTCTTTTTGCATGGCCTCTTCTACGAAATTTTAGGGAACTCCTCCATTTTCTGGGTGGGCGACATCTACTGGGTGGGCACGGGCATCAGCTTATTTGGGCTGGCGCAGACGTTAGAGGACCAAAAGAAAGGGCGGTTTATTCCTGTCTATTTTATTGGAGGAATTATACGCCTCTTCTTGGGAGTTGGAGCCGTTATACTACCACTTGGCTGGAGGGGAGAACCGGGGTTTAATCACCTAGCTCTGCAGTTTGTGGGTGCCTATGTTTTCGTGCTTATTGCCGAATCCGCCATTGCTATAAATTGGATTAAGAATAAATAGGTTTTAGAAGTATTAATAAGTATCTTTGCCGCGCATTTTGAAAGGCTCCATGAACAAATTGAATTCCGCCCTTTTCGGCCTCCTTATTGTGCTAGCCCCCAATCTTTATGCCACGGAAGAGGAGCATTCGACCAATGAACACGGAGCCACGACGGAGGTCCTAGCTGAGGATCACGGAGATAGCCATGCCACGAAGCACGGCGAAGAAAAGGAGGCCTTTGACCCCGCAGAGGTCATCATGCACCACATTGCAGACAGCCACGGATGGCACCTTTTTGATTGGAACGACCACCCTGTCAGCATTCCTCTCCCAGTCATTTTATACACGGAAAAGGGCCTAGTCGTATTTTCTTCTGCGGAATTTCATCATGACCAGGAAGGCACCCATGTGGTCGAGGCGGATGACCAGCGATTTGTGAACATTCACGAAAAAATTTACTACGCCTCGGACGTTGCCAACGAACATGGGGTGTACGCTTCGGTGGACCATGAGACCCATGAGGTCGCAAACGCCAAGCCCTGGGACATTTCGATTACTAAAAACGTGGCTTCACTGCTTATTGGGGCAGCCTTAATCCTTTGGATTTTCTTGAGCACAGCCCGGAGGTACAAGAAAACCCCCAATGCGAGTCCAAAAGGCATGGCTGGATTTATCGAGCCCTTGGTGGTATTCGTTCGCGACGACATCGCCAAGAACAATATTGGTCCTCACTATGCGCGCTTTGTTCCGATGTTGTTGACCATCTTCTTCTTTATTTGGATCAACAACCTGATGGGCTTAATTCCCTTCTTCCCCGGGGGGGCAAATGTTACGGGTAATATCGCCGTAACGATGGTTTTAGCGTTAGTGGCCTTTGTAGTAACCAATGTCAACGGCAATAAGCATTATTGGCAACACATTTTCTGGATGCCCGGCCTGCCTGTAGCAGTTAAGCCGATGTTGGCAATCGTGGAATTTATTGGCATTTTCACAAAGCCCTTCTCCTTGATGATTCGTTTGTTTGCGAACATTACAGCAGGCCACATTATTGTGTTGAGCCTTGTGTCTTTGGTATTCATTTTTGAAACCGTGTGGGTCAGCCCTGCTTCGGTTCTGTTGACCTTATTTATTTCCATTTTGGAATTATTGGTGGCCGCCCTCCAGGCGTACATCTTTACCCTTTTAACGGCGCTGTATATCGGCGCCGCTATGCACGAAGAACACCACTAAAGATTAATTCAATTAAAATTCAACTATCATGACTGGAAGCATTGCAGCACTTGGAGCGGGTTTGGCCGCCATCGGAGTTGGCATTGGCATTGGCCTCATCGGCGGACACGCTATGGACGGCATTGCGCGCAACCCCGAGGCAACGGGCAAGATTCAAACGAACATGATTATTGCCGCAGCACTCGTTGAAGGCGCCGGTTTGTTCGGTATCGTTGTCGCGTTGTTGGGTAACTAATCATTCACCATACCTGGGCCGTTTGGTAGGATTTCCTGCCGAACGCGCCTCTTTGGTGAATCCGTAAACCTCAGAAACGTAGTACAATGGGTATCGTAACACCTGGCTTTGGCCTCATTTTTTGGACGACTCTCACGTTCTTCCTCTTGCTTTTCCTTTTGGCGAAGTTTGCATGGAAGCCCATTTTGAAAGCCGTTCAGGATCGCGAACAAGCAATTGATTCGGCCCTCAAGGCAGCTGAAGCCGCAAAAGCGGAAATGGCCTCCTTGCAGTCGAACAATGAGCAACTTTTAAAAGAAGCCCGCGAAGAGCGCGAGCAGATTTTGAAGGAAGCGCGTGCCTTGCGCGACAAAACCATTGCGGACGCTAAAACGGCAGCTTCGGAAGAGGCCGCTAAAGTGCTGGACGCCGCTCGTGCCCAAATTCACAACGAAAAGATGGCCGCTATGACCGAGGTTAAAAACCAGGTTGCCCAGTTGGCTATCGATATGTCCGAGCGCATTCTCCGCGCTGAGTTGAAAGACGCCACCGCACAGAAGGCCATGGTCGACCGCGCGATGGAGGACGTTAAAATGAATTAATCAGGCATGAGCACACTGCGCGCTTCAAACCGTTACGCCAAGGCCCTATTGGACCTGGCTCGCGAACGCCAAGCATTGGACGTCATCAAGTCCAATAGCGACAGCTTGTTGTCGGTTTTGAAAGAGAGCCGCGATTTCCGCGTCTTCTTGAAAAGCCCAGTGATCAAGCCTGAACAGAAGCTCCAGACCCTCGAGTCGGTCTTTGCAGCGCAACTCGATCCTTTGATGAAATTGTTTTTGGCCTTGTTGGTCAAGCACGGCCGCGAGGCGCATCTAGAGGACGTGTTGGAAAAATACACCAGCCTGTATTTGGCTGAGAAAAAGGTGGTTCGTGCACGTGTTGCTTCGGCAAGCGCGCTCAGCCCCGAACACGTAAACCAACTCTTGGCCTTGCTCAAGTCGCCTGAGGCTTCCGACGTTCAGTTGGAGCAGGTGGTAGACGAGAACTTGATTGGTGGTTTTGTGCTCCGCGTAGAAGACAAGCAAATCGACGCTTCGGTGTCTTCAGCCTTGTCCAAATTGGAGCGCGAATTTGACAACAACTTATACATCGCGGACTTTTAAATTCCCTTCCCATGGCAGACGTAAAACCTGCAGAGATTTCAGCCATCTTGCGCCAGCAGCTTTCTGGATTTGCTTCCGAAGCGCAGCTTGAAGAAGTTGGCACCGTATTGCAAGTCGGTGACGGTATCGCCCGTGCCTACGGTATGCAAAACGCACAATCCGGTGAACTCGTTGAGTTTGAAACGGGCCTTCGCGGCATCGTTTTGAATTTGGAAGAAGACAACGTTGGTATCGTATTGTTGGGTGCCGCTGAGGGCATCAAAGAGGGTTCAACGGTTAAGCGCACCGGCGTTATCGCTTCCATCGAGGTAGGTGAGGGCATGCTCGGCCGCGTAGTAGACACCTTGGGCAATCCCATTGACGGCAAGGGCCCCATCGAAGGCACCAAGTACAACATGCCTTTGGAGCGCAAAGCTCCCGGTGTTATCTACCGCCAGCCTGTAAACGAGCCGCTTCAAACCGGTATCAAGGCCATCGACGCCATGATTCCTGTTGGCCGCGGCCAGCGCGAATTGATCATTGGTGACCGCCAAACGGGTAAGACCACCGTGGCGATTGACACCATCATTAACCAGAAAGAATTCTACGACAAGGGCGAGCCCGTGTACTGTATCTACGTGGCTATCGGCCAGAAAGGATCTACGGTAGCGGCTTTGGCTAAGACGTTGGAGGAGAAGGGCGCTTTGGCCTACACGACCATCGTAGCGGCAAACGCTGCGGACCCCGCTCCGATGCAGTTTTACGCTCCTTTCGCAGGTGCCGCCATTGGTGAGTACTTCCGCGACACCGGTCGTCCTGCATTGATCATTTACGATGACTTGTCTAAGCAAGCTGTGGCCTACCGTGAGGTATCCTTGTTGCTTCGCCGTCCTCCAGGTCGTGAGGCCTACCCTGGCGACGTATTCTACCTGCACAGCCGCTTGCTCGAGCGCGCCGCTAAGGTGATCAAGGACGACACCATTGCTGCCCAAATGAACGACTTGCCCGAATCTTTGAAAGGCATCGTAAAAGGCGGTGGTTCATTGACGGCATTGCCCATCATTGAAACCCAAGCAGGTGACGTATCTGCCTACATCCCTACCAACGTGATCTCCATCACGGACGGTCAGATCTTCTTGGAGGCGGACTTGTTCAACTCAGGTGTTCGTCCCGCTATTAACGTAGGTATCTCAGTATCGCGCGTAGGGGGTTCGGCCCAAATCAAGCCCATGAAGAAGGTGGCGGGTACCTTGAAGTTGGACCAAGCGCAGTACCGTGAATTGGAAGCGTTTGCGAAGTTTGGTTCGGACTTGGACGCCGCTACCATGAACGTCATCAACAAGGGTCGCCGCAACGTGGAGATCTTGAAGCAGAAGGTGAACGACCCCATGAGCGTTGAAAAGCAAGTGGCTATCATCTACGTGGGCACCAAGGCGATGTTGAACAGCGTACCTGTTGACAAGATCAAGGCCTTTGAAAACGGCTTCTTGGAGTACATGGAAAGCAAGCACCAAGACGTGTTGGACGCCATCCGTGGCGGCGCATGGGGCGATGCTCAAATTGAAGCAATTGAAAAGGCAGCCAAGGAAGTCTTGCCTGCGTACCAAGCCTAATAGTCGACCCAAATGGCCAATCTAAAAGAGCTTCGTAATCGTATTGCATCGGTGTCTAGCACCATGCAGATTACGTCAGCTATGAAGATGGTTTCGGCGGCCAAGCTGAAGCGTTCACAAGACGCCATTGTCCAGATGCGCCCCTATGCGGAGAAGCTGACGGCCTTGATGGGGAATGTGAGTGCCACCTTGGACGCATCCGAAAACCCCTACGCCCAGGAGCGCCCCGTGCAGAACGTGTTGCTCATCCCCATGACCGCCAACCGCGGCCTATGTGGTGCGTTCAACTCTTCTGTATTAAAGCGCGTAAAAGTGGTGTCTGACCGCTATGAAGCCGCAGGCGCCAAGGTGTCTGTCTTCGCGGTGGGCAAGAAGTCACGGGACCTCCTGAAGAAAACCATGAACGTGGTAGGCGAGGAGCTCGAGGTAGTGAACCAAGTGCATTTTGAAGGCGCACAGCGTGTGGCCGAAGCAGCCATGGAAGGATTCACGTCCGGTCAGTACGACAAGGTGGTTTTGATTTACAACCAATTCAAAAATGCCGCCGTTCAAGTTTTGCAGGAAGAGCAATTGTTGCCCATTTCCGCAGCGTCTACCGAAAGTGCAGCCGTAGGCGATTACTTGTACGAGCCGAATAAAGTTCAGTTGTTGGAGGAGTTGATTCCTACCAGCATCAAGAGCCAAGTCTTCAAAGCGTTGCTGGACTCTCAAGCTTCTGAGCACGGCGCGCGCATGACCTCTATGCACAAAGCGACCGACAACGCAACTTCTATGCGAGACGGTTTGAAATTGCAGTACAACAAGGCGCGTCAAGCAGCCATCACCAACGAAATCTTGGAGATCGTAGGGGGCGCCGAGGCCTTGAATGGATAAGCGTTTGTAAACGTTTAAATGCACAAAGCGCGGCCCAACGGCCGCGCTTTGGCGTTATTATTGCCCCTAGATTTGCGAACGATGAAGATGACCTGGCCAACGATCACCCTGCGCATGCGCGTTTTCCTTTCCATGCTCCTGCTGGTGTTGATTGGATTTGGCGCTACAGGCATTGTGAGCGGGCTGCATTTCAAGGCGGAAGAGGTCGAATACCACAAGGACCGCTTGCAGCGGAAGGAACAGGCCATTGAGGCGCATCTCACGCACGAACTCAATCGCCAATCTGAAGGGCCTTTGCGTGCCGCAGAATTGCCGGAACTGCTGAGCAGCGAGCTTTGCGCTATCGCGGACATCCACAACATGGACGTGGCGCTGTACTCCATGGATGGAGCGCTACTGCTTAGTTCCAATCCGGTGCTGAATGAAGATGGCACCTTCCCTATGCAGCTGCCGGAGGGCATTCGGGACCACCGCAACCAGGTTCTGACCATACACCCCGTAAATGATACGCTGCGTGAGGTCATGATCTATTCGACCGAAATTTCCAACGCATCGGGCCTACCCATGGCTATCATGGTCGTTCCCTACACCGATGGCCGGGTCATGCCTGTGGAGGATGAGGCTTTCTTTCGCGCCTTGGCCTATTTGAACCTGGCCCTTTTCTTAGCGGCAGCCTACTTCGCGTATTTGCTTTCTAGGAGCATAACGCGCGGCCTAGATGCGGTTAGTGATGCGATGCGCCAAACGCGCAGCGCAAGCGACAAAAAGCACGTTAAATGGAAATCTAGCGATGAGATAGGCATTCTCATTGCCGAATACAACCGAATGGTGGACATGACCGAAGAGCACGCCAAGGCCATCGCCCATGCAGAGAAGGAAAGCGCATGGAAGGAAATGGCTCAGCAAGTAGCCCACGAGATTAAAAATCCGCTCACGCCCATGCGCCTGATGACGCAGTTGCATGCGATGAATGCAGAGAAACAGACACCCGAAAGCATCAAAGAATTTACCGAGGGGATGTTGGCCCAAATTGATGCCATGGCCCAAATTGCCGGGGACTTCAGCCAGTTCACCCGACTTCCAGCGCACGAGCGCCAAGAAGTTTCTCTTCGAAATTTGCTCCGCGAGTGCCATGCCGCCTATCCCGAAGCCTCCATGCTCGTACCCAAGGAGGGAGAGTGGACCGTATTGGTCAATGAGGAACAACTGCTGCGCGTACTTAACAACCTCCTCAACAACGCCTTTGAGTCCATTCCAGATGGGCGCAAAGCCTTGGTTTCGTTTGGCATACGCAAAGAGGAAAATCGCGTCCTCGTTTTTGTTCGCGACAACGGCTCCGGCATTCCAGAGGATCGAAAGCAGCAAATCTTTGAACCCAAGTTCACCACCAAATCCCGCGGCACCGGCTTGGGCCTCGCCATCGTGAAAACCATTATCGAGAGCTTCCAGGGCCGCATTTGGGTCGAGGACAGCTCCGAGGCGGGGACGGAGTTTGTGTTTAGTTTGCCGCTGAAGGGCTAGGGGGCGCCTTCGGCGCGCTAGGAGGCTAGGGAGCTAGGGAGCTAGAAAGCACGCGCTTCGCGCTGTAGCCTTTTCGCTTATACGCTTAATCTCTTTTACCCTTAAACTTTGTAGTGGACCTTCGCCGCGCGCCAGGACTTTCCGTTGTTTTGCCAAGCTCTAGCCCTCTAGCCCTCTAGCCCTCTAGCCCTCTAGCCCTCTAGCCCTCTAGCCCTC
>JAYQOY010000012.1:0-38498 GCA_038145075.1 Schleiferiaceae bacterium
CTGCAAGGACTTGACCATCGAAGGCCCCACGGTCCTGAACGCCGGTCCTGTGGAGCATCTCTGCTCGATGATACATGGAGTGCGCAATGGATCCGCCCCGGAGGAAATTGCGGCTGCCCTGCATCCAACCCCTGCCGTGGGCGGATTGCCCCGCGCTCAGGCGGCGACGTTTATTCGTCAGCGGGAGGGTTACGATAGACGCTTTTACTCGGGCTACTTTGGGTGGTCGGAGGACCAGCGTTCGGCCTTCTATGTGAACCTGCGTTGCCTCGAATGGGGCCAAGACGGCATGCTCTGCTATGCGGGCGGGGGCATCACCTCCAAAAGTGATCCGCACCAAGAATGGCTCGAGACCGAACAAAAACTCAAGACGCTGGAACGCGTTATTTTCGGATAATGGCAGACGCGTTTCAACCTCTCGCTGCGCTCGTCGCGCATGCCCTACGCGGTCTGTCGCCCGCGCTCACTGTCTATTCTCCAGGCTCTCGCAATGCCCCGCTGATGGAGGCCTTGACGGCGCTGGGACAGCCGAGCACCACCGCCTTGGACGAACGCGCAGCCGCCCACATCGCCTTGGGCGCCGCGATAGCCAGCGGCCAACCGGCGGCCGCCGTCTGTACCTCCGGAACGGCCGGTTTGAACTATGCACCGGCGGTGGCGGAAGCCTTTTACCAGCGCGTCCCGCTCCTAGTCATTACGGCGGATCGCCCAGCGCATTTGATTGACAACGGGCACGGCCAAAGCATTCGGCAGCAGGCCATATACGAGGGGCATTTGCGCGGTCAAGCATTGTTGGACCCTTCGCAGCCCCTACAGGCGCAATGGGCCGTGCTCACGCAGGCCTTGGATGGCCTCGCATATGGCCCCGTGCACGTCAATGTTCCGCTGGCTGAGCCCTTGTATGGCCGCCCCAGCTTGCCGGAAGGCCTGGTACTTCCCGATTGGACCCTGCGTGCACCGGAGGCCCTTGAATTGATCGTCCCCGAGTGGATCAAGGAGGCTCACCGCCCCTTGCTCATCCTGGGGCAGTGGAATCCCGCCTGGGGCTCACCGCAACGCGCTGTGAACCAGCTCAAGCAGAAAGGCTGGTTGGTGGCTGCGGAACAGCTCAGCCAATTGGAGCCGGGCAGTGCGATCCACCTGGAAGACGCCTGGGAGCACGCGCCCGCGGCCCGGGTCGACGTGGTCGTCACCCTAGGCGGTGCCTGGATTGCCAAGCAGTCTAAGAAGAAATTAGCGGGTACCCCCCATTGGCACATCGGACCCTGTGCGCCGCATCCGGACCTTTTTGGCAGCTTAAAAGAAGCCACGGACATGCTTCCCTTGGCGGGCTTGCAAGCTTTGGCGGCTATTTCGCCCAGCTACGAAGCAGACTGGGCGCGCATTTGGCGCCAACGGATTGCCTACAGTCCGGAAGGATGGAGTGATTTGTGGGTCCACGAACAGGTGGCTTCGCAAACCCCTTCGGGTACCCAGGTTCACTGGGCCAACTCCACATCCGTGCGCTACGGCGTGCATACCTGGGCTCATGGCGGCTGGAAAGGGAACTACCGCCATTATAGCAACCGGGGCGCAAGCGGCATTGACGGTTGCAGTTCGACAGCGCTCGGTGCGGCATTCATTTCTCAAAAGCCCACCCTCTTGCTGACGGGGGAACTCGCCTTTTTCTACGATGCCAATGCCTGGTTGACGGCGCACCTGCCAGAGGGACTCAAGGTCATCGTCTTCAACAATGGGGGTGGAAATATTTTCCGTTGGATAGAAGGGCCCAAGCAGTCGACACTTTTGGACAGCCATTTCACATGGGCGCACCAGCGAACTTGTGAACATCTCGCGGCGCATGCGGGTTTGAATTACAGCCGAGCGGCATCGCAAGAGGAGTGGAGTCAGGTTTGGCCCGCTTTCTTGGCTCAAAAAGGCCCCGCACTCCTAGAGGTGTTGACCGATTCGGCTGCCTCAGAAATCGCATGGAAAGCACGCTTTCAACCTTAATTTTGCCCACATGAGTCATGTTACTTGGACGGAGATCAAAGCCTACTCCGACATTCGATTTGAATTTTACAACGGCATTGCCAAAATCACGATCAACCGCCCGGAGGTCTACAACGCCTTCCGTCCGGAGACCAATATCCAGATGATCGAAGCGTTCGACGTCTGCCGCGAGCGGTCGGACATCCGCGTGGTCGTTCTCACGGGAGAAGGGGAGAAAGCCTTCTGCAGCGGCGGAGATCAAAATGTGAAAGGCGTTGGCGGCTACGTCGGTGAAGATGGGGTGCCCCGTTTGAACGTGTTGGACCTGCACAAGCGCATCCGCGAAATTCCCAAGCCCGTCGTGGCTATGGTGAACGGCTATGCCATCGGTGGGGGGCACGTGCTGCACGTCGTTTGTGACTTGACGATTGCTTCGGACAATGCACGCTTTGGCCAGACCGGACCCAAGGTGGGCAGCTTTGATGCCGGATTTGGCAGCAGCTATTTGGCCCGTCACGTAGGCCAAAAGAAGGCCCGCGAAATTTGGTTCCTCTGTCAGCAGTACACCGCCAAAGAAGCAGAAGACATGGGCATGGTCAACAAGGTGGTGCCTTTGGCGGACCTGGAAGCGACCACGGTGGAATGGTGCGAAATCATGATGAAGCGCTCGCCCATGGCTCTGCGTATGCTCAAGCGCGGCCTGAACGCGGAACTTGACGGCCAGCGCGGCTTGATGGAGTTTGCGGGAGATGCGACCTTGATGTACTACTTGATGGACGAGGCCCAAGAGGGCAAGCGTGCCTTCCTGGAAAAGCGCGATCCGGACTTTAGCAAATTCCCCATCTTCCCTTGAGCCTGAACCATTGGGTATCAGCGGCGCGTCCGCGCACCCTTCCTCTGGCGTTGGCGTGCATCGCCTTGGGCAGTCTTTTAGCGGCAGACCGCGGCTTTTTTGACGGCTGGTTGACCCTTTGGATGGTCTTGACGGCGGCCTCCTACCAACTGCTTTCCAACTTAGCGAACGACTTGGGCGATTTCCGGTCCGGGGCCGATGCGCACCGAACCGCTTCCGAAGGGGTAGAAGCCCGCGCCGTAGCGAGTGGTCTGATTCAAGAGACCCAAATGCAACGCGCCGTAAATGTCCTCACCGTTTTGGCCCTTGGCTTCACCGCTTTGACTTCCTGGTGGGGCACGAGTCAGCTGGGATGGCCTTTCACGGCTGCTTTCCTGTCCTTGGGAGCTCTGGCCACCATGGCAGCTCGCGGCTACACCATGGGCTGGGCCTATGGCTATAAAGGCCTGGGCGATCTGTTTGTCATCGTGTTTTTTGGACCCGTGGGGGTGGCAGGCAGCTTCTTCCTGCAGACCCAAACGTGGGACGCGCTGATGATTCTACCAGGCCTGTCCGTGGGATTCTTGGCTGCCGCGGTGCTCAATCTCAACAACATGCGCGACATCGAAACCGACCGCGCCGCAGGCAAACGCACCTTGGCGATGCGCATGGGGCTCCCCGTGGCTAAACTCTACCAGACGATTTTGGTCGTTGAAGCCTACACCGCCACCACCGTTTTCATCTTCTTACAAGCCGAGGTGACCTGCTCGCGCAGCTTCCTCTATGCCGCCACGCTGCCCTTGCTGGGGGAGGGGGTCTACAAAACGTGGAAAGCCAAAACTCCCGCCCAGCTGGACGCTCTATTGAAGCCCACCGCCCTGCAAACCGTGCTCTTTGCGCTCCTGCTCGGGGTAGGCCTGCTTATCGACGCTAACCAATGCGGTAAGCCGCTGTTTTAGGATGACGGCGCGCTTTTGGTCCTACACCTACCAGTTTAAGCGCCCTGCAGGCACCTCGCGGGGGGTCATGCACGATAAACCCGCCTACTTTCTGGAGGTCACCGTCGATGGGGCCATGGGCCAAGGCGAATGCGGCCTGTTGCCCGGCTTATCCGTGGACGACCGCCCGGAGTATGCGGACCAGCTTCAAGCGCTTTGCAACTTTCTGAATGCCTCCGGGGACGCGGCATGGCGCGAATGGGCAGCGCATGGATTGCCCCATGACCTCTGGTGTCCCTGGCTCGACTGGCCGAGCATCCTCTTCGCCTGGGAGCAAGCCTTGCGCTCCTGGGCCCACGCCGCGGCAGGAGGGGATGGCAAGCGCCTGTTTGACACAGCATTTTCACGCGGGGAGTGTGGAATCCCCATCAACGGCCTGCTGTGGATGGGCGACCGCTGCTACTTAAGCGAACAATCGGAAGTACGCATCCAAGAAGGCTTTGACTGCATCAAAATGAAAATTGGGGCCCTCGCCCTGGATCAAGAACGCGCCATCCTAACGGATTTGCGCCATTTGCGCCCCGAATTGCAACTCCGCGTCGATGCCAACGGCGCCTTCTCCGCCGACGAAGCGCTGGCCGTCATGGAAGAGCTCCTGGCCTATGATCTGCACAGCGTGGAGCAACCGTGTCCCGCTTCTGACCGGGATGGCCTGGCCCGTGTAGCCGCCCAAGGGGCCATACCGACCGCGCTCGATGAAAGCCTTATTGGAGTGACAGATCCCTCGGAACGCGATGGCTTGTTGGATCAAATACGCCCCCAGTACATCGTGTTAAAGCCTTCCTTGTTGGGCGGTTTCCGAAGCTCCGAAGATTGGATTCAACGCGCCGAGGCCCGCGGCATTGGCTGGTGGATTACCTCCGCGCTGGAGGGCTCGGTGGGGCTTTCGGCCATAGCGCAGTGGGCGTCGAGCTTGCCCCATTTGGACGGGTACCAAGGCTTGGGCACCGGCAGTTTGTACACGAACAATCTTCCGGCCCGAACGGAAGTCAAAGCCGGCCAGCTATGGATGCGCTAAGCCGCCTCATTTTTGATCCGGCCTGCTCTGCTGAGCGCAAGGATTCCGTCCTCGCCGCCGCCCAGGACTGGCTTGCCGGTGAAGATGAACTCACCCTCTTTACCAGTGGAAGCACGGGCAGTCCCAAAACCTGGACCGTCCAACGCAGCCATGTGCTCGAAAGCATCCATGCCACAGCGCGAGCCTTTGCCCTCGGCCCAAACACCCGCAGCGCCTTGGCCATGGACGTGGCCGGTACCGGCGGCCGCCTCATGCTTTGGCGTGCCCTGGAACTCGGCATGCCCCTCCAAGTTCTTCCCGTCGGCCGGCACTTGACCTGGGAGGGACCCCTGGATTTTCTCGCCTTGGTGCCCCAACAAGCCCTATCCCTTTCTGCTGAACAAGCCGCACAAGTGGGCACCCTCCTCCTCGGTGGCGCCCCCGTCAGCCCCCACGAAGAAGGGCAGTTGCTCAAATTATTTTCATCCGTGTACCACGGATTTGGCATGACCGAAACCCTCAGCCACATCGCCCTGCGTCTCTTGGGTACAGCTCCACACTACACCTGCCTCCCTGGGGTGTCCGTTACGCTGGATCAAGGCGCCCTCGTTATAGACGCTCCCCATCGCGGCGTGCATCTTCTCCGAACAACAGACGCGGCTGACGTTCACAATCCAAGCAGCTTTACCTGGCTGGGCCGTCTGGACGGCGCCATTCTCTCCGGGGGCAAGAAAATATTCCCTGAATCCATCGACCAAGCCATCGCCGCAGCCTACCCCGAACACCCAACGGGATTTGCAGGATCTATTCCCGATCCCGAATGGGGAGAAGCCCTCGTTTGGTATTCCCTGCCCCTTTCAGATGCCGAACGCCACCTTCTGCTCCAAGCCTTCCAAACGCTCGAATCCTGGCAGCGCCCCAAGCGCATCCTCGAGGGAGAGCTCCCGCTGACGGCTAGTGGGAAGTGGAGGAGGGAGCTAGGGAGCTAGGAGGCTAGGGAGCGCCTTCGGCGCGCTAGGGAACTCGGGCTTCGCCCTCGCGCTAGGGAGCTAGGGGGCGCCTTCGGCGCGAACCTTCACGCTATCCAACCACGCCAAACAAACCAACAAACTACCGTGCCAACCTGCGGCGTAAAGCGCCCTTCAACCCTTCAACCAAAAAGAAAAGAGCCCAAGAATCAAAGGGCATCCACCCTTCAACTCTTGAACTCTTAAACACTTTTGCCAAAAAGCTCTCTAGCCCTCTAGCCCTCTAGCCCTCTAGCCCTCTAGCCAGGCGAGGGCGTAGCCCGAGCCTTCCTTAGCTATTCGCCTTCTTGTGGTCCGCCAAGAACTTCTCCAGACCGATGTCGGTCAAGGGGTGTTTGAGCAGGGCGTTGATGGCGCTGAGGGGGCCGGTCATCACGTCGGCGCCAATTTCGGCACACTGCAAGATGTGCATCGGATGGCGAACGGAAGCGGCTAGAATTTCGGTCTCAAAACCGTAGTTGTCATAAATCACGCGGATGGACTCGATGAGGTCCATACCGTCGGTGGAGATGTCGTCCAAACGGCCGATGAAGGGCGATACGTAGGTGGCTCCTGCCTTGGCAGCAATCAGGGCTTGACCCGCAGAGAATACGAGGGTACAGTTGGTTTTGATGCCCTGGTCGCTGAAGTAGCGGATAGCCTTCACACCTTCCTTGATCATGGGAACTTTAACGACAATTTTGGGGTCCAACGCGGCGAGGGCGAGGCCTTCACGCACCATGCCTTCAAAGTCCGTAGAGATCACTTCAGCGCTGACGTCACCGTCCACGATGTCGCAGATGGCTTGGTAGTGCTTGAGCACGTTTTCTTGGCCCGTGATGCCTTCTTTGGCCATCAAGGAAGGGTTGGTGGTGACGCCGTCCAAGATGCCCATGTCTTGTGCTTCTTGAATTTCGGCGAGGTTGGCGGTGTCGATAAAGAATTTCATCGGAAGAATGTGGTTTTTTGTGGGATTCGGGAACAAAGGTCACCCTATTTTTGTAAACATGCACAATCCTGATTTCATTCAATCCATTCAAGACGATTACCGGCTTGCGGTTTTGAGCCGTGAGTGTAGTCTTTTGGGCCGAAAAGAGGTTCTGACCGGCAAGGCCAAATTTGGCATTTTCGGGGATGGAAAAGAGTTAGCGCAGATCGCATGGGCCAAGGTTTTTCGCGACGGGGACTTCCGAAGCGGCTACTACCGGGACCAAACGTTTATGATGGCCATTGGGGCTTTGACGCCTGCGCAATTTTTTGCGTCGCTCTATGCGGATACCTCGGTGGAGCGCGAACCCTCCAGTGCGGGCCGTCAAATGAATGGCCATTTTGCTACGCGCTCTCTGGATGAAAATGGGGTGTGGAAATCCTTGGTGGATCAAAAGAATTCCTCCGCAGATATTTCTCCAACGGGCGGGCAGATGCCTCGTTTGCTCGGCCTCGCTCAGGCCTCCAAGATGTACAAGGCCTTGGGCGTTGAAAACGGCTTTAGTCGAAAAGGCCAAGAAGTAGCCTGGGGCACTATTGGCAATGCCTCCACCTCGGAAGGGCATTTCTGGGAGGCGATGAATGCGGCAGGCGTCATGCAGTTGCCGCTGGTCATGTGCGTGTGGGACGACGAGTACGGGATTTCCGTCCATGCGAAGTACCAAACCCTGAAGCAGAGCATCTCTAAAGCGTTGGCAGGATTCCAACGCAACGAAGAGGATCCCGGTTTTGAACTGATTGTGGCCAAAGGCTGGGACTACGCCGAGCTGGTCCAAGCCTTTGAGAAAGCGGAACATGTAGCCCGTGATGAGCACGTGCCCGTTTTATTGCACATTACAGAAGTCACACAGCCTCAGGGCCATTCTACCTCGGGATCCCACGAGCGTTACAAGAGCCCGGAGCGTTTGGCTTGGGAGTTGGAGTACGACGGCATTGTGCAGTTTCGGAAGTTTATTGAAGACCACAAACTCGTGTCTGCGAAAGCCTTGGATGCTTTGGAAGCCGAAGCCAAGGAGCAGGCGCGTGCCGACATGAAAGCGGCCTACGCGGCCTATTTGGAGCCCTTGCAGGGTATTCGGGACCAGGCCGCCGATTGGTTGGACCTTTTGGGCGATACCTCCGGTGCGAGCCGATTGAGGGCCGACAAAACAGCCATGTGGCGCGACTCCCTGTCTGCTGTGCGAAAGGCGGCGACGGAAGCGCGTGTTCAGGGAAAGGATACACAATCGGTGCAGGCCTGGTTGGAGATGCAGCAGGAAAAGGGTGCCCAGGCCTATTCGGCGCATTTGCATTCGGGCACCGCCCTGGATGTTCCTGTGGTTCCCGCGGAATACGGCGACAGCCCCCAGCAGGTGGACGGCCGGGTGGTACTGCGCGACAATTTTCACGCCCTCTTCACCCGCTACCCCGAGACGCTGGTTTTTGGGGAGGACGTCGGTACGATTGGGGACGTGAACCAAGGTTTGGAGGGCATGCAAGAGGCCTTTGGCGAAACGCGGGTGTTTGACACAGGCATCCGTGAGGCCACCATTGCAGGTCAGGGCATTGGCTTGGCTATGCGCGGCTTGCGCCCCATTGCAGAGATTCAGTACCTGGATTACTTGCTCTATGCCCTGGAGATTTTGAGCGACGACTGCGCTACGGTGCGCTGGCGTTCGGCGGGCGGGCAGAAGGCGCCTCTGATTGTCCGAACGCGCGGACACCGCCTCGAGGGCATCTGGCACTCCGGCTCGCCTATGGGCTTGATCCTCGGCTCTTTGCGCGGCATGTACGTCTGCACCCCGCGCAACATGACCCAAGCCGCGGGCATGTACAACACCTTGCTGCAAGCAGACGAGCCAGGCCTGGTGATCGAATGCTTGAATGGCTACCGTTTGAAGGAAGCGCTGCCAACCAACTTGGCCGAATTCACGGTACCCCTTGGGCAGGCGGAGGTGCTGCGCTCGGGCAGTGACATTACCCTCGTGACCTATGGATCCATGT
Organism: Schleiferiaceae bacterium; assembly: GCA_038145075.1. GTDB lineage: Bacteria > Bacteroidota > Bacteroidia > Flavobacteriales > Schleiferiaceae > TMED14. The sequence continues at coordinate 8,776 of JAYQOY010000012.1, forward strand.
GCCGCTTGGCGGAAGAAGCTGCAGCACGCTTGGCCGAATGGGACATTGACGTGGAGATTGTCGATGCGCAAACGCTCCTGCCTTTTGACCGCAGCGCCACGTGCCTCGAATCATTGAAGAAGACCAACCGACTACTCGTGGTCGATGAGGACGTTCCCGGGGGTGCTTCCGCCTACCTGCTTCAGGAAATCCTGGAAGGGCAGGGGGGATACGCCTACCTGGATGCAGCGCCGGCCACCTTGACCGCGAAAGCTCACCGTCCCGCCTACGGCAGTGACGGAGACTATTTCTCCAAGCCCAGCGTGGAGGATATCGTCGATAAAGTGGTGAAAATCCTCGGTGAATAAGGGCCCAAGGAGAAATGAAAAAAGGCAAGGAGTCAAATCACACCGCTACGACCAACTACCCTTGCTACGTTTCCGTCCTGGGGGATTCATCAGGAGCTGGTTGTTTGATCCTTGCCCGGCTGCAAAGATAGCCGACCTTTACGCTACAATTCGGAATTAAATGTTTAAAAAACCTAGCCTCCTTCTCGCCGCCTCGCTAGCCCTCTGGGCCATAGAGCTTTCAGCGCAAATTTTGAGCACTACCACCCTGAGTCGCGGCGCGGTTACGGAACTACAGCGCGATTCGTCGGTGGTTTGGATCTACAACCCCACGTCGAGTTCGTTGACGATTGAGGCGGTCCGTACTGCCGGGTTCTACGGCGACACCTTGCTAGATATTTACATGCCCCAAAATACCGTTGCAGCCGGAGATTCCATGGCGGTATCTGTGCGCTTTACCCCCGTTCACAACGTGGAGCACCTGCTGCCCCTGGTCTTCCAAACGGACCACGAACTGGGCGCGTTCGGCGTGAAATTTGAGGCCGATGGGGTGTACAGCCGAACCTACTATGCGTCCACGCAAAACCTGACGGAGGGGCCATTGCGTGCCGCCTTGACCAGCCTCTTGGGAAGCAATACGAGCTCCCTCTCCTACAATGTGGCGCGCGACAACATGTATGCCACCTTGGACAACCACGGCGGTATCGTGGAATGCGTGTACACGGGTCGCACGGCGACTTTCAACACCCGCGCGGGTGCCACAGCCAACAACTTCAACTGCGAGCACACTTTTCCGCAGAGCTTCTTTAGCAGTGCTGTGCCCATGCAAAGTGACATTCACCACTTGTTCCCCAGCGACGAAATTGCGAACACCCAGCGCAGCAACAACCCCTTTGGTGTAATCACTGGAACACCTGCCTGGACGCAAGGGGGCAGCAAGCGTTTAAACGGCGTTTTTGAACCCCGGGATGCCCACAAGGGCGATTGCGCCCGCGCCATGCTCTACTTTGTCACTCGTTACGGCGACTATAGCAACTTCTACCTGCCCCAAGAGCCGACCCTCTATGCCTGGCACAAGAGTTTTCTGCCGGACAGTTTGGACCGCTACCGCAACGATGGCATTTACGCCCTGCAAAACAACCGAAACCCGTACGTGGACTACCCGCAGTTTTTGGACCGAATCAGCACCCTCGTAGGTCCCACAGCCGCCACGGCTGCGCCTAGCTTTTACCTCACGGAAGACACCCTGCATCTCCGACACTACACGAATTTGAGCAATCCCGGTACCCGGACACGTCGACTCATAGTGGTCAACAACGGCAACATTCCCTTGGTCTTTTCCAATGTGCAGATTTCGACGAGCAGCATCACGGACGAATCCAATTGGTCCGGTGCAACCACCTGCCCGGCCGGTGGCTTCATCGAGATTGAAGTCGACTACAATAGCGGCCAGGCCTATGTGGGCGAGTCCCTCACCTTCCAAACGTCGCACCCCTCTTTTCCGAGTGTCACCGTGCCCATCGCGAGCGTGGCAACCGTAGGGGAGGAGGAGTTGGCGGAGCCCGCTAGCTTCCAAGCCTGGTCTACTCGGAGTGGACTGCATTGCGAAGGCGTTCAGGCAGGCGACGAACTACGCCTCATCGGTTTGGATGGCCGCGTGTGGGCCTCTGAGCACATGTCGGTCAGCGGTTCCTGGGATTTTCGAGGCGAATTGCCTGCCGTGGGCTTTGTGCAGTGCCTTCACGGTGCCGACGTGCAAATCCGTAAATTCGTCCAAACAAATTTCTAAGACTCCCTACGCATGTCTCCTTTGCACAAGAAACTCGCCATCCAATACGGTATCATCAGCACCATACTTTCTGTGATTTATGTTCTCGGCATTTACATCGTGGACGAATCCCTGTTCACCTCCCAGTGGGGCGGCATGGTGGTGCTTTTGGGTACCTTGGTCCTCTTCATCGTGGCGGTCCTTCAGTATAAGAAGGAGAATGGGGGGTATGCCAGCTTCCGCGAGGCCTTTTCGGCCTTCATGTTGCCCTTCATTTTTGCAACGGTCCTGAGTCTGGTCTTCAATCTGACCTTCTACAACTTTGTGGATGCGGATCTAGCGGGCCGAAATGCCGAACGCCAATTTGACCAAATGCTCGAAATGCCCGAGGACCAACTGAAAGGCGCCATGCAATTCATGGGCGTGGCCTCCACGGATGAGCTGCATGCCAACTTGTTGGATAAGGCTGAAGAGTCCAAAACCATCCTAGGTCAACTCAAAGCAGGCGGCATGGGCATGGTGTTCTTTGCCATCTTAGGACTCATCGTAGCTGCGGTCACCAAGAAAAACCGTCCCGAATTTGACTAAGCCCATGCTGGACCTTTCTATTGTCGTACCTCTATACAACGAGGCGGAGTCCCTCCCCGAACTCACCGCCTGGATCGATCGCGTTTGCAAGGCAGAAGGCCTGAGCTATGAGGTGCTCTACATCAACGACGGTTCCACCGATACTTCCTGGGACGTTATTGCCGGACTGGCTAAAACATTTCCCACGGTGCGCGGCACCCGATTCCGCCGCAACCACGGCAAGTCCGCCGCGCTCTACGTCGGCTTCCAACAGGCCCAAGGCGACATCGTCATCACGATGGACGCCGATTTGCAAGATTCACCCGAGGAAATCCCCGGATTGGTGAAGGGCATTCGGGAAGACGGCTACGACCTCATCAGCGGCTGGAAAAAGAAGCGCTACGACCCCTTGTCCAAGACCTTGCCCACCAAACTTTTCAACTGGGCGGCGCGCAAGATGTCCGGAATTTACTTGCACGACTTCAACTGTGGCTTGAAGGCCTACCGCTTAGAAGTAGCGCAAGCCGTGGAGGTTCAAGGCGAAATGCACCGCTACGTGCCCGTGCTGGCGAAAATGGCCGGTTACAGCAAGATTGGCGAGCAAGTGGTGCAGCACCAAGCGCGCAAATACGGCAGCACGAAGTTTGGCATGAACCGCTTCGTGAATGGCTTGCTCGACCTGGTCACCCTGTCCATGGTCAGCCGCTTCCAACGCCGCCCTATGCACTTCTTTGGCACCTGGGGGGTGCTCATGTTCTTGGCTTCAGGTCTCGCCTTGGCGGCCATGGGCGGACTGAAACTCTACCGCTTGGCGCAGGGCATGCGCCCCGGCCTGGTGACCGAAGACCCCTGGTTCTTCATCTTTTTGACGACGATGATTTTGGGCACCCAGCTGTTTGTGACCGGCTTGCTGGCCGAACTCATGGTGCGTCAATCCAGCAAGAAGCCCAAGTACTCCATCGGCGAGCACATCAACCCAGCGTCCTAAGCATCCTTGAAGTTCAGCCTCATTTCCCCCACATTTGATCGGCCGGAGGAGGTTCGAGAATTCATCGCATCCACGGCCGCCCTGGCCTTCGACCGAAGCGAGTTTGAAGTTCTTTTGGCGGATGGGACGCCCCAGGACGGCTTGCGCGCCACCGTCGAGGCAGCCTCCCACGCATCCGGCCTGCCAGTCGTCTTTCTACACGAGGACTACCTCCCCGTTTCGGATGCACGCAATCTCGCGGCTCGCCAAGCCCAAGGCGACTACCTGATTTTCCTGGATTCCGATTGCTTACTGCCCAAGGACTACCTGCAGCAGGTCGCTGATGGGCTGGCGGCACAGGACTGGGACGCCTTTGGAGGCCCCGATGCGGCACCGGCAGACTTCAGCCCGCTCCAAAAAGCCATCAGTTTCAGCATGACCAGCTTTTGGACCACCGGCGGCATCCGTGGAGGAACCAAACGCACCGCCACCTACTACCCACGTGGCTTCAACATGGGCATGAAGCGCTCCGTATTTGACGCGGTGGGTGGCTACGACATCCATTTCAAGACTGGCGAGGATATTGATCTCAGCATTCGCATCCAGCAAGCGGGCTACCGTGTTGGCCTGATCCCCAAGGCCGTGGTCTGGCACAAGCGTCGGAGCACCCTGCCTCAGTTCTTCAAACAGGTCCGTCGATTTGGCGCCGCCCGATGGGCCCTCGCCCAGCGCCATCCCGGCCAACTCAAGGTGACCCACCTCTTCCCAGTTTTCCTAACGCTTGGCACCCTGTTTTCTATTCTTCTAGGGGCCATTGCCGGAGTCCCCCTTCCCATCGTCTTCATCGGTTACTTTATGGTGCCCTCCATCCTCGCGGGTAGCCAGTACCGTTCACCCCACATTGGCTTCCTCGCCGTGGCCAGCACCGTCGTCATGATGAGCGGCTACGCCTTTGGCTTCCTGGAGGCTGTATTGGGAGGTGGCTTGCATAAAAAGCGCGGCTGAGTCCCATTGCCTACCTTTATCCCATGAAACTCTACGTCGTACACGGCATCAATTTGGACCAGCTTGGAACGCGTCAACCGGAGATCTACGGAACGCAGACCTTGAGCGATCAATGGGCCATTTGGACCGGTTGGCTGTCCAAGCACTGGCCGGGCGTGGAGCTTGAGGCGCTTCAGTTCAACGAGGAGGCGGCCTGCATTCGCTTCCTGCAGGAGGTGGATGGCCCAGAGGTGGGGGTGGTGCTCAATCCGGGCGCCTGGACCCATTCGTCCATTCCCTTGCGCGATTGCATGGCGGGTTTGAAGGCGGCCGTCATCGAGGTGCATCTGAGCCACACCTATGCGCGTGAGGCGTTCCGCCGCGTTTCGCTGTTGGCTCCCTACACCAAGGGCACCATTAGTGGCTTGGGGTGGCAGGGCTACCGTTTGGCGATGGAAGCGCTTCTAACGGCCCAAATGCACTAACGTGGACTGGCCCCTCGCGCTCAAGCAGTTTGTTCAGTACCTGCGTTTGGAGCGCGGCCGAAGTGCCAACACCCTCAAAGCCTACCAGCAAGACCTGGAGCAGCTTCAGGCCTGGTCCCAGGAGCAAGACCTTCGCCCGACAAGCTTGCCCCAGGAGGCCCTACGCCACTTCCTTCAAGCCCAGGCCAAAGCCGGCAAATCCCCCCGTACCCAAGCACGCATGCGCAGCAGCCTGCGCATGTTCTTCACCTTCCTGCTGGAAGAGGAGGTTCGCAAAGACAACCCCATGGAGGGCATAGAAGCCCCGCAGCTAGGCCGCAAACTGCCCGTTTACCTCACGATTGAGGAAGTGGACGCCCTGCTGGCCGCGGTGGACCGAAGCCAGTCCGGTGGTGAACGCGATGTGGCTATGTTGGAGGTGCTCTATGCCTGTGGATTGCGGGTGTCCGAACTCGTAGGTCTCCGCCTCGAGGATGTCTTCCGGGCAGAGGGCTTGATTCGGGTGGTCGGCAAGGGAAACAAAGAGCGCATCGTGCCCATTTACGCCTCGGCCTTGGACGCCCTCTACCGCTACATCGACGAGGTTCGGGTGCATGTCCCCGTGCAAAAAGGCCAGGAATCCTTTGCCTTTCTAAACCAGCGCGGCAAGGCGCTGAGTCGGGTGTGGGTGTTCAAGCGCTTGCAAGCCTTGGCCGAGACGGCGGGCATCGCCAAGAAAATTGGGCCGCATACCTTGCGCCACACCTTTGCGACGCATTTAATTCAGAATGGGGCGGACATTCGGGTCATTCAAGCCCTGCTAGGCCACGAAAGCATCACCACCACGGAGATTTACACGCATTTGGAGCAGGTGCACTTGCGCGATACCGTGCTGACCTACCACCCCAAGAGTGCGGGTTAAGCGTTAGGAAAGGGGAATCTGCTTTTTCTTGCGCGCGTAGTACTGCCAAACGATGGAGCCTCGGTAGACCCCGGCGGATGGCCAGCCTTTGGCGTCCTGCTGTGGACGGAAGGCAAAACGGGCAAACATGCGGTAAAACTGGCCATGCGCCCGAACAATAGCCCAGCAATGCGCTCCCTGGCCTCGCCAGAGAAAGAGCAGGCCGGCAGCGCCATCTAGGAACAAGCGCGCCGCCACCACCCGCATGGCCGCGAGGGCAGGGAGGTTCTTGACGGCCACCAACAAGCTGTTGCGGAAGTTCAGGAATGTCTTTTGGGGTGATAGGGCGCCCAAGGTGCCTCCCCCGACGTGCAGGACCTTGGAGGGCGCTGCGGCATGCACCGTGTAGCCTGCGCGCCACATGCGCCAGCAGAGGTCAATTTCCTCCATGTGCGCGAAGAGCTGCGTGTCGAGTTGGCCGGCACGCAGGAAGGCGGACATTCGGACCATAAGACAAGCGCCAGACGCCCAAAAAACTTCCGGGAAAGCTGGTTGATCGTACTGGCCCTGATCCGTTTCGCAATGGTCAAATATGCGGCCCTGGGCAAAAGGATAGCCCCAGAGGTCCATGCCGCCGCCCATGGCGCCTGCATATTCAAAGCGCTCGGGATGCCCGTAGTCCAGCAGCTTAGGCTGTATGGCCCCCGCCTGAGGGTGGGCATCCATGAAAGTCGTCAGCGGCTCCAACCAGCCGGCCAAGGGCTCAATGTCCGAATTCATCAAGACCGCATACTCCAATTCCGGGTGGCGGTCCTGCAGCATCTTTAGAGCGGTGTTGTAGCCCCCCGCATACCCGCGGTTAGCATCCATGCCCAGCCAGAGTACCTCGGGATGCTGGGAACGGGTGTAGGTCTCGCTGTCGTCCTGGCTGCCGTTATCGGCGACCACTACCGTCGCGTCGGGGCTATTCGCCACCACGCTGGGCAGGAATTTCTGGAGCCAGTGCACACCGTTCCAGTTCAGGATGACCACGGCCGTTCTCATTTTCCGCCCGGGATGATGTTGTTGTAGATGCGGCTGCCGAATTTGTCAAAGCCTGTTTGGCCCGTGTCGTCGATGTCTTCCGTGATGTAGGAGCGCTTTTGGAGCGCCACCTTCCAGCGGCTGTTGTAGACTTCGCCGATGGCGTCCGAATGCAGCAATTCGTAGTTCCGGCCCACCACAGCGTAGTTCACAAAGACAAAAATCTTGTTGATCTGGTAGGGCGAGTTGGGCACGTCCAAGGTGTTGTACTGCCAAATTTCATAGGGGTAGCCGTCCGTTTCAAAGGGGCGCTTTTCCGTCAAGGTCGGCGGGCCGTATTGCAAGAAGATGCGTCCGCGGTCCGTAGCATAGCCGGGCACGGCACGACTGCTGTACTGCCCATCCACGAGGCGAAGGAGGTTCTTGTATTCGACGTAGTGGTTTAAGGCATCGACGGGGTAGCGGCTTTCCCAGAAGCGCTGGGCAAAGCGCCAAAGCAGGGTATCGCTCACCCCAGGCCCCATGCGCTCAATTTGCTGGCGCTCCGCAATGCTGGCAATGGGGTAGAAGCCGTTGATCCAGTGGCGTAGGGAATCGCCTGTGCCTAGTTGGCCCATCCAGCGGGGGTCGATGGGGCTTTCTTCGTTCCAGCGGGCAAGCTCTGTAGGATTGACGCGGTAAAATTTGAGGCGCTGCTGAGGATAGCGCTCGCGGTCCATCTCTTGGATGTTCAGGGTGCAGCGCAATTCGTACTGGCCGGTGGGCAGGTCGGTGACCTGAATGCCTCCCTGAATGGGTTGAACGCTCGTTGTACTTGGAAGACGCATGACGCCTCCATAGCCTTCCATGGGGCGGTCTGTGTCGAGCGAATACACTTCGTACGTGAAGAAGGCTTTCTGGCCCTTGGGGAGGCGGTAAGCTTCCGTGTAGAAATACACTTTGTCGCTATCATTGGCGTACACCGCTTGGCCAAATTGCGCCCGAGGGCCCAGCTTGCCTTGAAGGGGTTCTTTCCACTGAAGGGCCGCGAGTTGTACCCCTTTTTGGTGGGCGAGGTAGAAGCTGCCGTTTAAAGTGTCTGAAAGGCTATCCCCCAACCCGTAAAAAACCGTTAGCTGTAAGTCGCCCGTATCCGCGGCCAAGAAGGCATTCTGGACAATGGGGTAGAGAATTTCCGCATCAAGGTCTTGTTCCGGACAGGTCACCGCCATTTTATCCGCCGAAAGCACCTCATTGCCGCGTCGAACCACCGCGATCAAGGTCATTTTTGGTGCGCCGGATTCCGTCCAAGCAGCGTAGAGCGAACTGGGCTCCACACTGTAGGTAATTTCCAGATAATGACCCGATTCCGGGTTCCAGTAGGGGTGAACGTCGGCACCCACCCGAACCCCTTGCCCACACAGGGTTTGGGCAAGCAGAAAAATTCCCAAAACAAGCATTCTTTGCATAATGGCGAAGTTACGTACTTTTGCCGCGGAAGAATGGCAGAGTGGTCGATCGCGGCGGTCTTGAAAACCGTTGACTGTAACAGGTCCGGGGGTTCGAATCCCTCTTCTTCCGCCAGTCAAATGAGCACATTTGAGCAAAATCCTGAAAATCAGCGCATTTTCAGGATTTTTTGTTTTCTCAGGTGCGCGATGAAATGCAGTTGTGCGCAATTCTCGTAGGCCAAATCGTAACCCCTACATGCTTTGGGTTACAGGGGTTACGAATTAGAATTGTTTCTCACATACTGCGCTGATATGCAGCATATTGCGCAGATGGGAATTTGACACTTCCCGTAGGTTTGTAAAGTCGTAGTGAAGGCGTAAAAGGGGTCAAAAAGATTTCCCGTAACCCTTTTCGTAACCCCTGTCGATTTTCAGGGTTGAGGGGTTACGATTTCTTGCGACCGCAAACATGAACGTATGAAGTCTAATAAGAACACCTTCAAGCTGTTGTTCATCATCAACAGGTCCAAATCAAACAAGGATGGAGCACCTATTTTGCTCCGCATCACCGTGGATGGCTCCATGGTAGCCATGAACCTCAGAAAACGCATCCCGGCTGCCGCTTGGAGCACCAAAACTGGAATGCCGTGCGGTAAATCGGTAGAGGCACAGGACATTTCCCTATACCTGGAGACCATTCGCAACAAAGCGTTTCAATTCTTCACGGAACTATCCCGGGAGTACGACGAAGTAACCCCGGAACAGATCAGAGATCATCTTCAAGGCCTAAAGGGTGGTACAGCTCGTTCCCTAATGACAATCTGGGAGGAACACAATCTTGAGTTGAAAATGGCCATTGGCAAGGATTCATCGTACGCTCTGTGGCAAAAACACAACACATCAAAGAATCATTTCTGCGATTTTTTAAATATCCACTACCGGACCTCGGATGTGCCTATCAAGCAAGTGCGCTACCACATGATTCGCGAATATGAGCAGTATCTCAAGAGCGAGAAGGGGCTTTCGTACAATACCGCGGTCAAGTTTTTACAATTGACGAAGAAAATCACCATTAGAGCGATTAAGTCGGGTTGGTTGAAGGTCGACCCATTTCAGGACTACAAACTCAGCCTAAAGGAAACAGATAGGCCTTATTTGACCGAATTGGAGTTGGATTCCATTAAGGGAAAACACTTCAAGAACGAACGCTTGGATCAGGTGAAGGACATTTTCCTTTTTTCCTGCTACACCGGCCTGGCCTATGCTGATGTCAAAAAGCTCAACCGTGCCGAAATCGAACGAACGCCCAACGGATTATGGTGGATCAAGACCAGGAGACAGAAAACCAAACAGAGAAGTCAACTTCCCCTCTTTGCAACTGCTAAGGAAATCATCGACAAGTACACCGATCTATCTGCCCTGTCAGCAAAGGATGCCGTACTGCCGGTAATCAGCAATCAGAAGATGAATGCCTACTTGAAAGAGATTGCTGCCATCGTTGGAATCGAAAAGAACCTAACCTTCCACGTAGCACGCCACACCTTCGCGACGACTGTAACCCTTCAGAATGGAATTTCCATTGAGGCAGTAAGTCGAATGATGGGTCACACGAATATTCAGAGCACCCAACATTACGCCCGAATCGTCGACAAGAAAATCGCCGATGAAATGATGGCCATGAGTGAACGGGTAAATCTGCCTCTAGCCCAGTGATTTCAAGGATTTGTGCACGTGCAGATTCACAATCACCCCCCATTAGTGCAAAGTGCAATCCCTATATGTATAGAGGATTGCACATTGCACTACATAGAGATATATGATTTGAACTTGGAAAATTGCCTTGGAAATTTGATTTATGGGCTTTTGAAAATTTGCGCAGAGATGCAGAATTTTTCTCAATACGTGAGAAGAACAAATGCCGAAACTTGTACCATGGATGATGAGAAGTTTAAAATCAGGGTATACGGTTTTGGGGAGCTGGCTCAGTTGTATTTACCTGATGCAACCCCGATGAGTGCTTCGAACCGGTTGCGGTTTTGGATCACCAGGAATAGTTCGCTTATGGATAAGCTTCAATCCATTGGCTATGCGAAGGGAGTGAAGTTGTTGACGCCTGAGATGGTGAGAGAGATTGTGGGTGTTATTGGGGAGCCGTGACCCATGCTTCATGTGATTCAATAAAGTCCGTCAACAATGGGTGTGCCAAAAAAATAACAATTTTGTAGACGTTATATGTCGGCCACTATTCAATGTGACAAGAATAATGGAACTTAATTTAGCCAATGATCCGTCAAATTATATTAGGTGTTTTTAGCTTTTCGATGTTTTTTGTGCAAAGCTGATAATTCTGTCTATTAGTCCTATCAATGTCGTAGATTTTTTTCCATCTTCCCAGGCAAAATCTAGTGTTTTTGCGATTGCCAATGGATTTTTTTCTAAGTTCCTTGCATTGTTGTAAAATGCTGAAGTTTTATCACGATACTTTTGCCAGTCTTCGCCAAATTCGGCTTTAATAGTTTCTGTCATATTAGTTTGCCAACAGCATAAGTTTTCTTTAATAATGTGACCTGACGGCCACTCGCTTTCTTCGTTGTGTCCTTGCAAATTTAAAATTGCTCTATTATCCTTTTTATGCATATTAACTTCATTCATGTTTGATATGTTCGTATCTGCATCGCAAATTACTTTGGTTGGAATTTTTAAAAGTTTCGCCAGTGCAAGTGGTTTTATCAATTTATTTTTGCCATCTGCCGGAACAATGTGACATCCAAGTTTTCTAAATTCTACAATTGCTCCTGTTAACATTAGGTATGAGGTTATGTAAGCAATGTCCTCTTGTCCTTCTACTAGAAGAAGAACTTTACAAAAGAACATTTCATTCATGATCGGATTTAAGGAAGGATACAACCTAGCAACCATTCCAGATTCTTTCAGTTGATGCTCTCCAACACTAGAAAGTTCCCTCGATAGTTCGTCATAAGAAATTGAGGTTATTTTTGTTTGACTTGGATCGCCGTATTCACGAACTATTCTAATTTTATCAAAATTGTCTCCTGGAATGAATAATGGGTTGTGGGTACACAATAACAGTTGAGCCCCCTTTTCAGATAATTCTATTAGCGTTTCTGCTAAATATTTTGCTTGCGGCGGGTGTTGATATAATTCAGGTTCTTCAATGCCCATTAAAAGATTAGGCGCATTTACATCGTCAATTAAGGCGATTTCTTGCAGCAATGCAAGCAAATATGATCGTTGTAGTCCATGTCCAAATCTGGAAAGGTCTCCTTCAAAACCTCGCTCGCCAATTCTTATATATGCAAAAGGTTCTTCAACTTTTATGGATTTATCTGAGTCTTGTTTCCAAAGAACTTTGGCGCTTAAATTTGGATGGGCCCATGAAGCCAAACGATTTTGTAGAGATGAGGAAACATCATCTAGAGCAGATTGTTCAGCATCCAAAAGAGCTTGATATTGTTTTTTTGCCTCTGTTCTAAGTATGTTTACTTTTTCGTCAAAATTTACTTTAGATCTAACAGTCCTCGCCAATAGTTGACCCAATGCGGAAGTCTTCGATTCTTCACTTTCTTCTGTTGCATCTTGTAAGTCGTCAGCATAAGTTGGACTGAAGTTACTTAATTTAATTGGATACTCGGTCCCGGCCGGGACCGAGTATCGTAACACTTCAGTCAAATGAAAAAATCCCCAGGCAGGCCAAAGAATTCAGAGGCCATCATCAAAGATGTCAAGCGTGTGACTCGACGTCAATTCAACCCAGAAGAGAAAATCGCCATCGTTCTTGAGGGGCTTAGCGGCGAGCAGTCAATCGCTGAAATATGTCGTCGAGAGGGCATAGCACATTCGGTGTACTACAGCTGGAGCAAGGCTTTTCTTGAAGCTGGTAAGGCGCGTTTGAGCGGAGATACCAAGCGAGAAGCCGACAGCACGGAGGTCAGCGAGATGCGCAACGAGAATGCCGAGTTAAAGGCAGTGGTGGCGGAACTCACCCTACGCAATCGCTTTTTAAAAAAGCTCTCGAAAGGCATGGAATAGACCCGTACGATCGGTATATGCGTTATTCAAAAGAAGAAAAAGAAGAGATCATCCGACTTGTGGAACGATCTGAAATTTCTGTAGCCCGGACTATAAAGGAGCTAAACATCAGTAAGGCAACCTTTTACAACTGGTACAACAAATTCCTAGAAGGCGGTCCAGACGCCCTTGAAGATCAAAAGTCCCGTGTAACCTGGAATAAGATTCCAGATGACTACCGGGCTAAGGTCATCGAAGTGGCTTTAGATCGCACGGACTTCTCTCCGCGTGAGGTCGCCACCTTTATGACCGACAACAGTGGGCATTTCATTTCTGAGAGCTCCGTGTATCGGATTCTAAAGGCTGCCAACTTGATTACTAGTCCTAACCACATATTGATAAAGGCCGGTAACGAGTTTACCAAAAAGACCACGAGAATCAATGAAATGTGGCAAACCGACTTCACCTACTTTAAGGTCGAGGGCTGGGGCTGGTACTACCTATCAAGCATCATGGATGATCACACTCGGTACATCATACACCACGAGCTGTGCTCAAATATGACTACCCCTGACGTCGAACGAAACGTAGAGGCAGCATTGAAAAAGACCGGGCTGCCCAAAGGCAAACGCCCGAAGATCTTATCTGATAACGGCTCTTGCTACATATCTGACGACATCAAGAAGTTTATGAAGGAGAAGGGAATCACCCAGGTGCACGGTGCCCCGAACCACCCACAAACCCAGGGAAAGATTGAGCGATACCACCGATCAATGAAGAATGTAGTCAAGCTTGAACACTACTACAGCCTCTCAGACCTGAAAAAGGCAATCGATGAGTTTATTGCGTACTACAACAACGAGCGCTACCACGAATCACTCGAAAACTGCACGCCCGCCAGCGTATACTTCGGAACCCATCACAAAATCCTCAAAAAACGTCAAATCCTAAAACAAAAATCCATGAAGCAACGAAGAATCAATCACATGATCTACCAGATCCAAAAAAACCGTACCTTACTCCTTAGTTAAAAGTCCAACTTGTTTGAAGACTTACACTTCGATGATCAAAATTCCGTAACCATTTTTTGACGATGACTTGCTTTTTATCCATGATAGGGCCTCTGAGGTAGCTCGGTACACCACGATAATATTTAACTGGTCGTCATCATCACAAGAAGTGATTTGAACTCGCTTGACACGTGCGTGTTTTACTGCATTGGTGACAATTTCTTGTACGGCCCAATACGCGTGGTGAAGAGAATTCACGGAAGGGTAGTTTTCAGCATCTGACTCATAGGAAACAACTACCTCACCCATTGACATTTGCAAAGCCAAAGATTTAAAGCTCGTGTCCCAGTTAGGATTCGAGAGCCCCTTTGGATACATGAATTCTACAATCTGGTGGGTCCTATCTTTAAAAAGGTGATAGTCGTTCTCTAATCGGAGTAATTCATCCAGCGTTTCACCTTCAAGTTTAGGCTTAAGGCTGCTAAAGTGCTGCGTCATTACAATCCAATGAGCGCCAAGTTGATCGTGAAGCTCACTGGCGATACGCTTTCGCTCGGTATCTACACCTTTGAAACTCGATCGGTATAGCCTCTTCATAACCTTACCGTATCTGATCCGTGTTTGATTAGCGTAGAGTATGGCAAATATTGTCACTAAAATGGCAGGGATAAATACCCCAAACACTTCAATGAGTAAGGAATCTCCGGAACTGTACATGAGAAAGAATCAAAGAAGATATGTACGTTGTGATTAATAATGAAACGAAATAATTTATATAAATGGATTTCGACCAATTTACTTTCAAGTAGCCAAACATGAATGCTAAATGAGTTAACACCAAAACTGCTAGCATTAAACTGAAAATAGAAATGAGTTCTCTGTTCCTTTTGCTTGTTTTGTGCAAACCAAGTATGCGCAATAGTATAAGATAGAATGTGAGGAGATATGTTAAATCAATTAATTGACGGTTATGTAGGTAGAAGTTGAAACAAACTGCGACTCCGAACAATAAATAAAATGAAAGGGGTCGTGCTTTGAATAGCATGACCCCAGAAATAAAAATTGGAAACGTGCAATGCACAAAATAGAATGTCAATGTAGAGTTTGGAAATATCCAAGTTAGTATACTATGTGCATACCATATTGAGTAAAACACGATTATATCAATATACCTGTGGTCGATACGAAGTCCATTTCTGTAAGCTAGTATAATTCTAACAAGAAGAATAGTCAATAGAATGAACTCAATATATTGATATATTTTTATCATATATTATATCATCAATTCTGAATTTGTTGGACATGCCACTGGGCAATTGGTAGCCATATCCAATAAAACACCTTTTGTCATATCGTCGCCATTGTCGTCGACGCCAACCACTACAATGGTCAATGTGCCTGCCTCATTCAATGCGAAGTACGTGCGGATGTTGACACAGCCTTCTTGATCCATTACCAGTTGATAAGCATCCTTGTCAATCATGCTGGCAACCGTGAGCCCTTGGAACTGAGTTGCGTTCTGATACGCGTGGGTCATGCTTTTTGCTTCATCTAAAGAGATGACATGTGGGTTGTTAGCCATTTTAGTAGGGTTTTAAGTGAAGCCGCTAATTAAGAATGAAAATATTGTAAGTCGTCAGCATAAGTTGGACTGAAGTTACTTAATTTAATTGGATACTCGGTCCCGGCCGGGACCGAGTATCGTAACACTTCAGTCAAATGAAAAAATCCCCAGGCAGGCCAAAGAATTCAGAGGCCATCATCAAAGATGTCAAGCGTGTGACTCGACGTCAGTTCAACCCAGAAGAGAAGATGGCCATCGTCCTTGAGGGGCTTAGCGGCGAGCAGTCAATCGCTGAAATATGGGATCACCGGATATTTCTGGGGACCTAAGTCTTCAAGCAAAGATTTTCTTAAGGCGGTAGAGAAAGAAGTTAGTATCGATCACACCAAGCTGGCTTTTGGCCTCGCAGAGAGCATTATCCGCAAACTTCAGTTCGGTTCGGTAATTCCTGAATCACGTTTTGGAATGCCTAGGCGCGCAAGTTGATCATGGCTTCAGTGGGCAAGCCAAAGGGGACTTGGGCCGAAAGGGCAAATCGTAACATGTTACGTTACGCCCTATTTAGGATGATTTTATATTACTGATAATCTGTGGTATGCTTGAAGTCAGAAGATTATGTGGTCCATTCAAGCGTAACACCGTGTTACGATCGGGCCAAAACGTAACATCATGTTACGCGTTCTCGTTAAAGCCTTCCCTAGCGAGAATTCGACATACGCGCATCTTATTGACCCCCACTTGGCGTCCAATTTCCGCTTGAGAGAGATCGGGGTATTGTAATGCTCCCCGAATTTCAAACCAAGGGTTTAGTTGCAAAATTCGCGTCAAACGGTACCACTCATTCCGCGGCAAGCTGTTCCACCCGGTTTCCGCGGTGACTGCGGAATTCAATCCCGGCATAACAAGACTTCAATTTCTAAAGTCACAGTAGTTACAATAGCTATCATCCATAAGTCTAGTAATTTGGAATTCCTGTCGTTTCCAGCAGCTTTCTACAGTAATTTTGTAGATCTGGTCGTGTCCCTATTTGGGATAATTTTTGAGCCTAGTGACCCTGTACATTAAGTATCCTATTACTAATTGGTTTACACAATCCCATCAAATTGACTCTTCAACGACGTCTTAAGTGGATGTGCGCTCAGTATTTCTTGTTTAATTACTTGGGCCTCATCAGTTCCTACTAGTCTTAAAATATTTTGCAGGTATTCTGCAACCCACCCTGCATTTTGTGAACTATAAGAGTATGATAAGCGGTCAAGGATTTCCTCCTTCCAAAGCTGCGCAAGAGTTTGCCTCTGATTAGGTAGATAGGTTTCAGCTGCCTCTAAGGATCGGGGACTGCGGTAGTCTTTCAAGAACGTAAGCAAGCGCTCTGTATGTCCTTCTGAGCCAAGAAGGACGATAATGGTTTCCTTGCTGATATCCCACATGTGGTTAGAATCGGGTGTCGTTACCGTTTTGATAATTTGATTTGCTTCAACCTCACTTAATAGCGGCCGAAGCTTTGTCCAGTGCTCGCGTACCTCTTGCGATCCATTTAAGACTAAGTGCGTTAATGCTATTTTCTGGGATTTCTTATCTCCTTCAAATTCGGAGACCTCAAGAAGTCTAACCATCCAGAAATAGCCGTTCCTGTTTTTATTAAGTTCACGATCAGCAGCCTCGAAACATAAGTCTTTGGCCCGTTGGAAATTGGATTGATCTAAGGCCGATTCAATTTCCCTTAGCCTTATGCTGTCCAGGTGCATCAGAGATGACGTGAGCTCCTCTGCCGCTTGATTGCCGTAAACGCGTTCTGTTAACGCGATCCGGGTGTTCGCAAGTTCCTTTTCATCCCATACCGATTGCGGTTTATTGACTTCGACCAAAAGCTCCCTGTCAATCTCAAGTCCAGAGTCCATCGAACAAAGCAACAGAATAGGATTTATCCACCAATGCCATCTGCGGAGGTTGTCCTCTTTGATTATTTTCAGGAGGTATGTTGCAAAGGCCAATCGAATTTCGGGGTCATACTCGTCGTCCACCGACGCTTCAACAATGGCCCATGATGTATCAATTAACGGGTTAATTATTCCGCTTCTGTCGTCTGAATGGCAAATCTGGTGGTTCCAGGATTCAAACATCGCCATTCCTGCCCAAAATGCCTTTTCGTTCTGACCCTTGCTGTAGGCATTGTCAATTTGCTTTAATAGCCTCCGCATTTTGGAAACCGCAGCGCGAACGTTTTTTCTTGACAGGGATCCACGGTCCAGCATTGGATTCAGGGCTGCTCTGATCCTGTGCTTCATGGCTCGGTAATGGGGCGAAGTGTTCCAAGCCTCGACGTATTGAGAAACCTTACCGGGTTCCGCGTCCTCCAATTCCTGCAATAGGCTAATTAGCTCAGGTTTGGTTAAGGATTTTAGGTCCAAATTCATTCACCGCTCTTTTGCACGGAAGATACTTCGTGAATCTACCTCCGCACTAATAACGGACTCACGCCATTCCCGATGAGACTGAATTGAAATGAGAAAGGGTAGGGGGCTTGAAGTTTAGTCTGTATCAACGACCACTGTAGAAGTGCGCGTCGAATTATGCAGCAATAATTAAAAACGCAGTGTTCATTGGTTGATTGCAGGCCAAAAAAGGCAGACTTCGTTCAAAAAAAACGACAATACCACGAATTCAGACCAAAAACAGGCGAATTGTAAACGAATTTCTCCTAAAACGGGTCCAATCGGGCTTGGACGTTATAGCTGTAGTGCCCCGAGTCACCTTCAAGGTGGGAGATGATCTTGTGCTCTTTCATGGTTTTAATGTAGTTCTTGGCCTGTCGGTCCTTGACGCCCAGCCTTTCTTTAAGTTCCGTGACAAGATGGGTGTAGGTGACGGCCTGCGTGCCATAGAAAATGTCGCGTGCGATGTCCGAGAGATCAGAAAGTTTGCGTTCCTGGGTTTTTGTTCGGTAGGTATCGGGCACCACAACATGGTACTTGAGCTCATCATCCCAGCCAATGATGACTTGAGGTATGTCGAGCGGACTGCCGTCACGCACTTTTAATGCTTTGACAATGGAGTTCTGCTTGTCATCATCTTTCTCAATCGAAATAATGCCGGCAGCTTTGCGCTGAATTTCGGAACCTAAGTGCCCTCGCAGCTTATAGCCGCTAGGACTGAGGTGTAGGACACAAATGATGCAGGTTCGGTAAATGGCAGCCAAGCGAAACAGTTCTTCGATGAGGTACACGGATCGTTCTTCGTCATTTACGCCATCAATCAAGTCCGCAATTCCGTCAATGACAACCAGGTGAATGCCACCGTAGGCGTAGTAGTAGCGGTCCATGGAGTGGAGGATGCTGACGAGACGGTCTTTTCGTCCCATGCCCACCAATCCATAGGTACGAAACCAAGCAGGGGGAGTATGGCACTTTGCCCTGCGCACTATTTGCTTCAAGTTCTTGTAGAGCTGCTCTTCGGATTGCTCGGTGTCGTAGAACAGGACGGCCTTGTGGTGTGTGTTCCGAGCTACTTCGAGACCTAATAAGTCCGTATCGGCAAACTCGGGCATCATGGTTCCCGCCAGGAGAGCTCCCAAGTAGTTTGACTTACCGCTGCCCTCTGAACCAGTAATGGCCATTAGGTTGCCCGCGGAGCCTAACGGCACATCATTGATGGTCACCACGGCCTCAGGTACTAAAGGCGGATGGTCAAAATGCACCTCAAAGCTTGACAGCAGATTCATGGTGTCCTGGTACAGGGCGTCCAGGACATTGGTAAAGAGCTTCATTAGATCTTCGGCACTTCGACCCATTTTAAAGAAGTCCGAGATGTCCTTCTGTCTTTTTTCGCCCTTAAGGGGCAGCGTGATTTCCTTGACCTCAAATTCCTTGAGCGCTTCAACTTGCTTCTTTGACTCCCGACGGCCGGTCTCGTCGCAATCGTAGAGGATGACAATGTGCCGAAAGCGGTAGTGTAGCCTGCGAATGATTTTTTTAGGGATGGCCTTGGTTTCGGAATTAAAGCATATCGCGTGGAATCCTCGAGCCGCAAGGCTCATGACATCCTTCTCTCCTGAGGCGATGAACAAAATATCGCCTTTCTGGGGAAGTTGGTTAAGTCCGAATACGTAGCCTTCGCTAAGATCACCTGCGTAGAAGAATCTCTTGGCAGACATTGGGCGGTAAATTTTGACATACCGTGTGCTCAGGTACCCATAGATGGGTTCATCGAGTTTAGCGTGGATGGAGTACTCCTGTCCCATTTTGTTGATCCCTTTAAACTCGGAAATGCATTTCACCTGGTACTTCTGGAGCAGCTCCGCATCTATTCCGTACATGCCCCAGTAGTTAAGCTCGGAGGGGCCAAATTCCTTTTCAATAGGAGGGATGAATTGCTTGGAAACATCATCTCGATCTTCCGAAATCGTCAAGGGGGCAACTTCATTTGCGGTTTTGAGCACCGGAAACCGCCGCTTGAGCTCACGAATCCGGTCGTGGCTTTCAGCCAGGTCAAGGTTGAGCTCGCGGTCTATGATTTCCATTATTTGGATGAACTCGTCTCCCTGGGTTTGCAGGTTGAAAATGCGACCAACAAAGCCAAAGCAGTCGCAGCTGTACTCAGGATTGCCATAGTCCACCATCATGACTTTTCGAGAATCCGGATCCTGATAGATGTTGCAAGACGGTTTGGTGTCTTGGTAAAAGGGATTCAGGAAGGACTTTTTTAGACCTGGCCAGTTGGAACGCAAGAAATGCTTGAAGACATCCAGTCCTCCGTCAGTCGCTTGAAGTATTTGGTCCTTATTCAGCCCCATGATCACTTGTGGATAAAGGAGTTGAATATTGATTGTTGCGAGCCAAAAACTCTTCGACATCCTTAAGGCGGAAGTAGTTCTTCTTTTGATGCTTGGTATGCTTCAGCTTGCCTTCGGCAAGGTACTTGGTCAAGGTCCTGCGGCTAACCTGAAGTATATTCATCACATCATAAGTGTCGATCCACTCATTGGATAATTGCTTAACGGGATTTTGCAGCCGCAGCAGTTCCTCATGCACTTTGTCGATCTTGTCGCAAAGCGATTTGAAGGCCTTGTTTTCAATAGTCACTATCTCCATTGTTCTTGCGTTTAATTACAGTGCAAGACTAGAAGCAGCGCTTAATCTGAGTTAAGGACTCATTAAGGACTCCGTAAAGATTTAAGTCCTATTCCATGCTGCGGTCGACCAGAGCGAGCACGGATTCTCTGAGTTCAATTGAGAATTTCGCCTGCTCAATTTTGCGCGTTTTCATCTGGGTAAGGGCCTTCTCTGCCCCGGATAGGTCTACCAAAAAAGTCGTCCCAAAGAAGTCCCACAAACTTTTACGGGTAACATTTGGCCCAAAGGCTTTCATCTCGTCAAGACCTGCTATTAGCTCTATAAGCTTTATGGGCTGTAAGGACCACTTAAGTTCAACAGGGCGCTCGTGAGCAAACTCAATGACTGACTGACCTCTAATTGGTCGTTTTCTTCGAATGGTGTGCTCTTCTGGAAGAAAGTGTTTGGTCCAGTTCTTAAGCGATAGCTTGATCCAACGGAGTCCTTCGCGCTGAATGTTTAAGTAAAGAAGTACTTTTTTTTGAATAGGTCGAGATCAGTTGACGGTTGTATTCGATTCGAGTACTTCGGGAAACAAACATGAGTGAAGAGGACCTCCTCATTGATTGGATGCAGTATTAGCCGAAGCTCTTTAATGCGAGTTTTTAGGTGCCGCAACATTTCGTGTTGATGCTTAACGTCTTTCTCAGCCCATTCCAGCAACTCTTCTTTGAACTGAGCATGCAGTTTCAGTAAGCGACTTCGGTATGCAGCGACGGATGGGGCACCATTGAAAAGAAATTCGGTCCCTTTGTCTCCCAAATCAAGCAAACTCAACTCTCTGACAGGTGGTCCCGGCCTAAAAGTAATTTCTGCTCGGCTGAGCTCATCGAAAAGTGACTCTGTGTTGTGTAGCGTCATGATTTTATCTTCTAGATTGGAAATCGAGGAAGATATTTTTCCTAAATGGCACAGACGTGATAGAATTATATCACGAATGGGAAATGTAAATCATTCGGATAAAATAATACTCATCAGTAGTGACATTAAAATTAAAATCGACAATAAGGAAAATTAAATGTGATATTTTATAAATTACTTAACGACCGTGATATAATTGTATCATGATTTTTTTTATTATACACTATACCTTCATGCCTCTGGAAAAACGTTAAAAAACATTTAAACATTAAAATCTGATAAAGATGATTATAAACGGGAAACCCGAACTGTACAAGTTGCAAGGCGTTATGCAGACGACACGAGAACAAATGCGGAATATTCAACTCCAATATTCAAATGGAACGCTCTTTCCGGATGAACGTCAATTTTTATGTGGGTATCCTTGGTTTCAGCCATTGTCTGATCCAGATCCTAAAAATGATGGTTCCAGATTAGTGGCTCTTGGAAGTTTAAATTCTTATGCTTCAATTAATTGTATCACGGAATTTCCAACTAAATTGAGATTGGGTATTCAGAAATCAACAAAGAGTTTTAAATGGCAACATCCGATTTATTTTAATGAAAAAAATGCTCCCTCCACCAATACAAATATTTGGGAGGAGAAACTAGTGGACTTTGAATATCAAAATGGGATAATAACGCATCCCTTCAATTTTAAACAAGGAAAGTTTTCTGTTACTTGTAAAATGCCTGAAGGGGAATGGCTTTGGCCATCATTTTGGCTTGCCAGAGCAAACGGAGGAGATTATTTTGAAATTGATATTTTTGAGGCATTATCACACAAGCCGCTTGCAACCCCTTGTCAGGATGAAACGAACTATTGTCACAAAGCTTATGTTAACATTCATATGATTGAAAATTGCAATGCTACACCTATTAGGGTACAGCATGATTACAATGATTTTAATAGAGAGTTAGAGGTGCGTGGATCGATGATAACAGATCAAATTACATACGAGTGCTTGTGGACAAATGAAGGTGTGTTGTTTTGGTATGACGGTGTTCTGCAATATATTGCTGTATTTACGGGCGAGTCAAGGTATGATGAGCTTAAGAAAGCTACGTCAATTGCAAATGTAATTATAGGACCAGGAGTCGAAGGAAATAATTCTGATTTTTGGTCACCACAAAAGAGATTGTATAGTCGCTATTGGAAGGATCGAAATAATTTTATTGGTAAAACTGATCAAGGAAGTGGGGAAAATGAATACATGGAGATCACCAATTTTTCTTACGAAGAGTGGGGAGTTGACATTTCAACTTATCCAAATGGATCAGCTACACTGAAAGAGTTCATCGACGGTATTGACCCAGAAGATCCTACGGCGCCGATTATTGTGCCTTATCCTTGATAAATTAATTTGCAATGAACCTTTTATTTTCGGATAGTTTAAATTTTAAAATGTTGAACAAATGAATAATACAATTTATTTAGCGCTTTTGTCGATTGCGTCTTTAACATCATGTGAATCGACGTGCAGCCAATATGAGTATGAGTACGAGTATGAGTTTGCATTGCATAACGCAACAGGATTGCCATTAAATATTGATTGGACTGTCAATGGTTCCGTCTATCATACTATTGTAATGCATGGTCCTTCATCAGAAATGAATGCAAGTTATTACTACTTATCGCATACACAGCTAACAACTGAACAGTTGAATGACTTGTATGATTGCGTTGCTTATGATGATGATTCACTGTATGTTAGTTCTTCTGAAGTAGGTGATCTACGCTATTATTCTTACAGGAGTGAAAGAGATATAAGTAGACCGCAACAGGCTGCTAATTGTGTTCAGTACCATTATACTCTTGAGTAAGAAACGATCATTTGCACCGGTGACTACGGAATTCAACCCCGGCATGACAAGACGTCAATCTCTAAAGTCACAATAACTCCGATTTCTTTCGCACTCAATTCCGGCGATTTGGAATTCCTGTCGTTTCCAGCAGCCATCTACAGTAATCTTGTAGATCTGGACGTGTCCCTATTAGGGTGACTTTTTGAGCCAACTGATCCTGAACAATCACTATCCTATCACTTGTTGGTTTTTACAATCCCATCAAATTGACGCTTCAACGAAGTCTTAAGTGGATGTGCGCTTTGGAGAATCCTTGCGGAAGAAATCATCTGCCGAGCGAAAGCAGTCTTAGTAATTTTTAACTACCTTAACCCAAGTTATTAACAGCAACAATCGAGTCGAACCAACCCTAACTCAGAGCATCAACATCTGCAAGGTGAATTAGGGACTATGTGGTACAGTTACGCGTGGAATAGGTGGTACAGTTTGAGTGTATTTTGCACCTTGTGAAAACAACAAATGAAATCGGACGTACCCATGTGGCGCAACTCGTTATTCGAAAGTAATTTTTGGAGATCCTGGTGCTTGCTGCTGCACATCTCGTTGAGTTCTTCAACGATTTGTGCCCAAGAGGTTTATTTTAATAAAATATATTCAAATCCAAGCTATCACTTTAACATTGGCCTTGGGGTGACCGTGTTGGCAAACGGAAATTACTTTTCTGCTGAGCAGATATCCCCCTACAGTGGAAATAACGGCACTTTGGTAAGCGAATATGACTCTCGGGGGGAAGTCATCAGGCAAATTGAGTATGTTGATACATTACATACGGTTTCCCCATCCTATCCAGCAACACCAATAGAAATAAATAATAAAATATATTACTCCGCCTTTAGACGAATTAGCGGTCCAATGGTTCACGGGGTGCTCTTTGAATATAAGGATGGGGTATTGCATGAATTGGCTACTTGTCTTTTTCAAGATTCAGTTAGTTCTTCCATGAGAGCCATTATTCCTGTAAGAAATGATATTTGCCTTGTCGGACATAGTTTCAAGCATTTGGGACCGACATCAACATTTAGTTATCGAGAACAACTTTATGTTTCCGAGTACGACACCTTAGGCAATAAAAAGTGGGACAACACTTATGTTGCAGAAAATGGTTATTACCACGTCTACGGATTTTCTGTTGATACGACCGACGACAACGGGTACATTGTGGGCGGTATGGCGGAATATGATCCTGTTGACAAGCGTTTCTCAGGAGCATTTGTCCTATTGACGGATAGCGTGGGTAATAAAAGAGCTGTTCGATATTTTCCAAACGACTCCTTAGGGAATACGCCAGCTCACGTTCGACAATTAGCCAATGGAAATTATCTCGCAACCTATACCCATTCATATCAAGCATTGTATGGCAACAGGGGACGTATCCAGAGTTGGTATAGAACCCGTGAAGTGGTAATAACCGAATTGGAAAGAAATACTTTGGAAACGGTTTGGGAAAAACGAGTCCTTAAAAAAGGATGGCTGAATTCACTATGGATTAATAGTCTAATCCAGCAGAATGACAGTACCTATTTAATTTTTGGTGACCGATTGGGTCAAGCGGGCAACTATGAACCTCACCCTGCACCCGGATGGATTTACTCATTTGACAAGAGCGGCGACAGTCTTTGGTATCGAGAATTGGCACACAAGGAGGGTTACAGTGAAAGGCATTACGTATGGGGTGGGTCATTGACACCTGATGGGGGATTGTTAATGGGAGGCTATACTGAAATTGACACGACAGGTGCGTCGGGCCTGAGAACTTGGCTTATTAAAGTTGATAGCATTGGATGTCCATATCCAGGATGTGATACGGTTTATTACAAAGAAGTTGTTGCCTATAAACTTTTCCCTAACCCTACGACAGGAGAATTGACACTTGAACTACCAGATACTGAATATGTAGACATCACCCTTTTTGATCCAAATGGCCGGATAGTACTTCAAAAAAGACTCGTGTTGGATCACGATGCAGTAAAATTCAATGTTCATGACAACTCTGTTCTTCCTACTGGAATGTATTTGCTGCAATTGATAACGGACAATGGCTACCGAATCAATGAAAAACTCATTGTCACCAATGATTAAATACGATGGCAGTTGTGGCGGTCTCCCTATCCTCCAATACAGTAATAGTCAAATCTATTAATATAGTTATCTTCGCAGAAGGGTGAAGATTTGCGCAGCATCGGAGAAGCCTTCTGCCGGCAAATGTTGTAGGCTAAATCGTAACCCCACTGAGAAGCACTCAGTCCTAAAATGCTGATTATCAAGATATAGGGTGACTAGGTTCAAAAACCTCTTCTTCCGCTGGCTCAATCGAGCGACCGCGCCCCCAGCTGGGGGCGCTTTTTTTTTGACCCTCGGCGATCGAACTTGTTCAAGTGAGCGGGTTTTTATGCCCGCTTAGTTGAGCGCCGTGTCATGCGCTTTTCTATCTTGCCGGGATGAAAAAAGCCCTCTCAATCCTTATTGTGCTTGTAGGATATATCGCCTCTGCGCAAACTGTCTACACCAAAGATGGCGTGCCCTTGGGCGACGGTGCCCTTTTGGTGCGTACGTGCAAAGATGCGGCGGACGCTTCCTTAAAAGGCCGTGCCATGGTCCTGCAGGGCATTGAAGTGGATACGCGCGCGTACTGCGAATGCGCCATGCTCAATTTAATTCCCAGCTTGGAAAGTGCGGACATCATCGAAGCCAACGAATCGGGCCAAATGATGGACTTTTTGCTGCAAGGCGAAAACCTGAATATTCTCATGAACTGCATTCAGGAGAATTCCAACATTGACAGTTCAGAAGTCAACTTCAGCAGACTTTTGCGCGAAATAGAAGCTGCAGGGAGTATAGGGGATATGGATGCCCAAACGTTCTTCTTGAAGTCTTGTCTAGAGGGCGTTCGGCAACAAGACCCAGCGGGCGACGTAATTTCAGACCAAATGGCCAAGGAGTACTGCCAATGCGCCATCGACGCACTTATGGAGAGCGATGAGTACACGTTTGAGGATGTGATGGAGGCGGAGGATCCTCAAAGTGATGTCTTTCAAAAAATCGTAGTTCCCTGTGCAGAGGAGGTGTTTGGCGTGACCCGGGAGGCCATGGAGCTCAGTGCAGAACAAGAGGGCTACGAGCAGTCCATTCAAGACGTCAAAAAGCGCGGTGCTTCCAAGGCGAAGAAGCGCTGAGCGTCAATCCTCAAAGACTAGGACGCGACCGTCTTTGTAAAGGAGACGGGGACCCGTTGCAAGGCTGTCTTTGGATTCACCCTTTAGGTACATTTCCCCGACGCGCGCGCACTGGGCGGTTAAGTTCCAATCCTGGAGCAGGCTGTCCGCGGCGTAGAGCGTTTGGCCCCGGTAGGTCTTGGCCGCCTGAACAATGGATTGGCGAAGGGTGAAATCGCGGGAGGTATGGACTTCGGGTAAGCTGCGCAGGCCAAAGCCCAATGCCCAAAATGCCAGGGTCCACTGCCACAGAATTCGGGGGTGCAAGGGCTTGCCAGCGGTTTTGTGTCCGTCCAAGAGGAAAGCCAATGCCAACGCCGCGAAGGGGTAGGCAGGGGTGGCGTAAAAGTCCCGTTGCTTCAAGGATACCATCATGGGCACAACCGCGCTAAGTGCGATCAGCAAGAAGGCGATGGTTCGGGGAGAGATGACCTGGCGGCCTTCGGAGATGGGTCGGAATTTTCGGACCCCTAGGGCCACCAACAGGGGCACCAAAAGTTGCATCGCAAAGTTGGCGGGGAGGAACCAGCGGCTTTCTACGGTTTGAACGGCGGCCAGAGAGTGCACAATTTGCTTGTTCCAATAGGCTTCCAGATAGGATTTGGCATCAGGCAGAAGCCAAAGTAGGGCGATGGGAAGGATGCTCCCGAGGATCAATCCGCTGCTGTCCTTCAGTATGCGCTTGGGGCTGGAATCTGGGCAATTGCCCGTGATGTGCCAAAACAAAGGCAAAGCCCAAGGAAAGAGGGCTACAGGACCTTTCACGAGAAAGCCCGCAGCTACCCAGAGTCCGGCAATCCACGCATAGATCCAGGCATTGCGCCGCATGCCATATACGGCGGTAGCGGCCGCCCAGACCATGCAGGCGCTTAAGGTGGTCTCCAGAACATTGTTGCCGTAGGACCAGGTCACCACGGGAATCAAGGTCCAAAGGAGGAGTGCCCACTGCAAGGCACGCTGTGAAAGACCCGACCAGCGGCCGAGGCGGTCTATTCCCAAGGCGGTGAGGACCCACAGGGCTAAGCCATAGACATCTTCGACCCACCACTGGTCGCCAAAGAGTCCAAAAAAGAGCGATTGAAGCCAAAAGTGGAGGGGAGGGTGTTCCACAAAATGGGGGTAGAGCTCGGGGCTGTAGAAAAGATCCCATGCACTTCCCAGGCCCATGGCCAGATTCCGAGAAACGGCCGCGTACGTGGCGCCGTCCATGAATTGCCCGGGTGTAAAGAGGTGGGCCGTGCTCAGTATGAAGAATAGTCCGCCCGCCAGGGCGATGCGCTGCACGCGGGGTTTCAGATTCATGCCTTAGTCTGCGTATTCCTCGTGGTCCTCACGCTCGTGCTCGCCAGCGTCTGAATCCGAGCCATGCACTTCCGTGTGAATGATGTGTCCACCGGTTTCAGCGGCAATACCCGCCGTGAAACAGGTGGCCGTTCCAAGGGCGGCAACCGTCCAGAGCGTCAAGGGCGTCCAGCGGGAGCCTTTCTTGTCCAGGTAAAGGGCGAGAATAGACAATACGCCTAGGGGCACGACAAAGAGATGGGTCGTCTCAGCGGCTTCTTCGTGCTCGTGGACCGTTCGGCGCGATACGGTGGGGAGCTCTTCGGCAAAATGTTCGGCCTGTTCGCCCGAAATATGCGCCATCCAGCCGCCGACGGAGGCCGCAATTAAGAAAATGAGGCCGGCCGTTTTCATTCCGGCGTTGTTTTGAACCAAGCCCCACACCAGGGCCACGGTGCCAAACAGCGCTCCAAACAAGGGAAGGTGGTTGACGAGTAGGTGTACGTAGGTAGCATTCATGCTATGAAGCTACAACCTAAAGCCGCTCGTTGTGCTGACTGACGTCCAAGCCCAGGGCTTCATCCTCTTCGGTCACGCGCATGGGGGTTATGGCGTCGGTAACGAGCAGCAAGATCCAGGTGCCGATAAAAACGAAAAGGGCCACGCCGATCATGGCGATAGCCTCAGCGGCAAAGAGCGGCCACTCGCCAAAGTAAAGACCTTGAGCGGGGATGTCGGGGTTGACGGCTTGACTGGCAAAAACACCCGTTAGCAACATGCCCACCATGCCGCCAACACCATGGCTGGGGAAGACGTCGAGGGTGTCGTCGATGGACGTTCGGCCTCTCCAAGCAATCATGAGATTGCTCACAATGGCTGCGGTGGCTCCAATGAAGATGGAGTGGGGCACGCTGACAAATCCTGCCGCAGGGGTGATGGCGACCAGGCCGACCACGGCACCTATGCAGGCCCCCATGGCGCTGGGCCGTTTTCCGCGGTAGTTGTCAAAGAGGATGTAGGTAATAGCGGCGGCAGCACTTGCAGTGGTCGTTGTGGCTAGGGCAATCACGCTCAAGGGATTAGCGCCAAAGGCGGAACCCGCATTGAAGCCAAACCAGCCAAACCAGAGCAATCCAGTCCCGAGTAATACGTAGGTGATGCGCGCGGGTTGGTGTTCGTTTTCGGTTCGGCGCTTCAGGAAAATAGCGCCAGCGAGGGCCGCAATACCTGCACTCATGTGGACGACTGTGCCGCCCGCGAAATCCAATACGCCCGCCTGGGCTAGAATCCCGTCCGGATGCCATGTGGCGTGCGCCAGGGGAGAATAGATGAACAGGCTGAATAGGACGAGGAAGAGGAGGTAGGAAGTGAAGCGAATGCGTTCGGCAAAAGCACCTGTAATCAAGGCGGGAGTGATGATGGCAAATTTGAGCTGGAAGAGGGCAAAAAGTAGGAAGGGGATGGTTGGGGCTAGCGCATATGGGGCATGGTGGCTGACGCCCTGAAAGAGGAAGAATTGACGGGGGTTGCCTATCAAGCCGCCCAAACTGTCCCCAAATGCCAGCGAAAAACCTACGACGACCCACAGTACGGTAATCACGGCCATGCTCACAAAGCTTTGGAGCATCGTGGAGATGACGTTCTTCTTGCGAACCATGCCACCATAAAAGAAGGCGAGACCGGGGGTCATGATCAGGACCAAGGCCGTTGACATAAGCATCCAAGCGGTGTCGCCTGAGTCATAGGTATAGGACTGGGTAGCGGGAAGGTCGTGTCCGGGCAGAAAGAGCGCTAGGATCGCCAGAACCAGAAGCACGTAGAAGGGAACGCGGTGTTTTAAAGCCATATCGCAAAATTTTTCACGAAAATGTGAAAAGTATGCGATTTAAAGGGGGTGTTGTTGAAAAAAGAGTAAAAAATTTACCAAATACCCTATAAAAGTGGGGGGGGTTGTTTTGAAATCTACTTTTTAAAGCGACCAAGGGGCAAGAAACGGGGGGTCTTGGATTGGTAATCCTTATAGTCGGGGTATTTCTGCGCCGTCAGGCCCTCGCTAAACTGTGCAGAGCCCTGGAAGAGGAAAATGAGCAGGATGGCCCCTAGGACAGATGCGTTTAACCATTCGCCCGTGGCCACTACGCTGAAGCCGTAGAACACGACCCAAATGCTCTGTTCCGCAAAGTAGTTGGGATGCCGTGAGAGCGACCAAAGACCGGTGTGTGCGAAGCCCTTCCCGTAATAGTCCCCAAGGTCTTCACCTGCGTTTTTCCGGCGGTGCTTTTCTTTTTGGTAGTCCCATTGCTGCTGATCTGCCAGGGTC
>JAYQOY010000013.1:0-37065 GCA_038145075.1 Schleiferiaceae bacterium
GTGTCATTTTATCCAAAGCAATGGCAATGCTCTGCGCCTCAAAGGCTCCAATGACGATGGGCAGCTTGCGCTTGTCCACCTCCGACTCCAACAGCAGCGCGTAGGCGCCGGTGGGGCGCTCACTGTAGGTGAGGCCTTTCACATGGAGGCGGATGCGGTCGCCCATTTAGTTCAAGTGGGCTTTAAGCGCTGCGGTCAAGCGGGGAAGCACGTCGAAGGCGTCTCCTACAATGCCGTAATCGGCGGCCTTGAAGAAGGGAGCCTCGGGATCGTTGTTGATGACCACAATGGTTTTAGACCCGCTCACACCGGCCAAATGCTGAATCGCCCCCGAAATGCCAATGGCGATGTAGAGCTGAGGGTTGATCTGAATGCCCGTCTGGCCCACGTGTTCGGAGTGGGGACGCCATCCAATGTCCGAAACGGGCTTGGAGCACGCGGTGCCGGCGTTGAGTACGGCGGCCAATTCTTCGACCATGCCCCAGTTGTCAGGCCCTTTCAATCCGCGACCGGCCGAAACGACCCGCTCCGCCTCGGGCAACGGAATCTTCCCACTGGCCACCTGCGCGGCGCCCGGCGTCGACTTGCCCACAAAGGCCACGTCGCGGTCTTCGGCGGCCGCTTGCTCTGCGCCCGCAGCGCCCGTGCCCAAGGCATTGGGAACGAGGACCAACACGGTGCAGGCAGTGGTACTGCTGCACTGCTCGATGCCCTTAGACGAGAAGGCGCTGCGTTGCACCGTCAGCGGGCTGTAGCTGCTGGGCAGGGCGGTCACATTGCTGATGCATCCCGCGTTTGCTTTGGCGGCGAGCACGCCTGCCAAGGACTTTCCATTCGCGGTGCCGCTCACCACGATCTGCGTGGCGCCGAGCTCGGCCGCCAAAGCACTCAAGGCCCCGGCGTAGGCATGAGGTTCAAAGCGGTCGCTGCCCTTGAGGTGGACCACTTTCCCGGCCCCGTAGGCCCCGAGGGTCTCTACCAAAGGATCGCAGGCACCGACGACCACGGCGATGGCTTGACTGCCTTGGGCTTTGGCACATTCTGCGCCGTAGCGCACGGCTTCAAAGGTGGATTTCTTGAACTGACCGTTCCAGGTTTCAGCAAAAATGAGGACCATGGTTAAATGACTTTAGCTTCTTCGTGCAGGCGGCGAACCAGCTCGTCGAGGTTAGACGGATCAATGAGTTGTACGGCTGCTTTGGGAGCAGGCTTGGCAAAAGAAACGGCGGCAGTCTGCGCTGCTGCACCCGTCAGAGCCGTGACCGCTAGGGGCTTGGTGCGGGCCGTCATAATGCCGCGCATGTTGGGGATGCGGAGTTCGCTCTCTTCGACGAGGCCTTTTTTGCCGCCAATGACCAGGGGCAGGGAGGCAGAAACCTCTTCCTTGCCGCCGTCGATTTCGCGTAGCAAATTCGCCGAGCTACCCGAAACGTCCAGGCCAATACAGGCATTGACAAAGGGGAGGTCAAGCAGGGCAGCGAGCGCGCCGGGCACAATGCCGCCGTTGTAGTCGATGGATTCTTGGCCGCAAATGATGAGGTCGTAGCCGGCGCCTTGGATGTGGGCGGCGAGCTCGGAAGCCACTTGGAGGGCGTCCGTGGGGACGCCGTCGAGGCGAACCGCGTCGTCTGCGCCGATGGCCAGGGCCTTGCGCAAGGTGGCTTCCACGCTGGCGTCGCCGTAGGTGACGACGGTGACGCTGCCGCCGTGGGTTTCTTTGAGTTGGAGGGCCTTTGTGAGGCCGAATTCATCGTAGGGATTGATGACAAATTGTACGCCAGCCGGGTCCAGAGCCGCACCGTTGGCCGTGAATTGAATCTTCGCGGTGGTGTCGGGCACGTGGCTGATACAAACCAATATCTTCATGTTGAGGCTTTTTACTTCATCATTTGGGCGACAAAGTGCCACAAAAATAGGGCTGAAGTCCTTATTTTTGCCGACCCTAATAGTTATAAAGCGATGCGTCAGATTCAATTCCGCGAAGCTGTGGCTGAAGCCATGAGCGAAGAAATGCGCCACGATGAGAACATCATCCTGATGGGTGAAGAAGTGGCTGAATACAACGGTGCCTACAAAGCGTCTAAGGGCATGCTCGATGAGTTTGGTCCCAAACGCGTGTTGGATACCCCTATTGCCGAGCTTGGTTTTGCCGGCATCGCTGTGGGTGCTGCGATGAACGGTTTGCGCCCCATCGTGGAGTTTATGACCTTCAACTTTTCTATGGTGGCCATTGACCAAATCATCAACAATGCCGCAAAAATGCGTCAGATGAGCGGTGGCCAATTCAATATTCCCATCGTTTTCCGCGGACCTACGGCTTCGGCCGGTCAGCTGGCCGCAACGCACAGCCAGGCGTTTGAAAGCTGGTACGCGAACTGCCCAGGCTTGAAAGTGGTGGTTCCTTCTAACCCCTACGACATGAAGGGCTTGCTCAAGGCGGCTATCCGCGATGAGGATCCTGTTATTGTGATGGAGTCGGAGCAGATGTACGGCGACAAGGGCGAAGTGCCTGAAGAAGAGTACACCATCCCCTTGGGCGTGGCCGATATCAAGCGCGAGGGCACCGATGTGACGGTGGTTTCGTTTGGCAAGATCATTAAGGTGGCGTTGCAAGCGGCTGAAGAATTGGCGGCCGAAGGAATTTCTTTGGAAGTCATTGACTTGCGCACTGTTCGCCCCATCGACTACGACACGGTGATCGCGTCTGTGAAGAAGACCAATCGCTTGGTCTGCTTGGAAGAGGCTTGGCCTTTGGGCAGCAT
Organism: Schleiferiaceae bacterium; assembly: GCA_038145075.1. Classification (GTDB taxonomy): domain Bacteria; phylum Bacteroidota; class Bacteroidia; order Flavobacteriales; family Schleiferiaceae; genus TMED14. The sequence continues at coordinate 2,763 of JAYQOY010000013.1, forward strand.
CTCTACGGAGATTACCTACATGGTGCAGAAGCGTGCCTTTGACTACTTGGATGCGCCCATCATTCGCTTGACCACCGCAGATACGCCTGCGGCCTATGCGCCTACGTTGATGGAGGCCTTCCTCCCCAATAAGGAGCAATTGATCCAAGCCGTTAAGCAAGTCCTGTACCGCGGCTAAGCCTGGATTCTTGTAGTTGAACCTTTTGGGCTATTTTTGCCCCCCTTTGGAATACATCACCGAACACACATCTATCTATAGTCTTATGAATCAAATCGATTGGATTATCCCTGGACTTGGCCTGTTGGGTCTTGCCGTTATGATCGTTAAGGCCATCTGGGTCAGCAAGCAAGATGCGGGCGACGCCAACATGGTTGAATTGGCTGGCCACATCTCTAAAGGTGCTTTGGCCTTCTTGCGCGCCGAATGGAAAGTATTGGGCGTATTTGTGGTTTTGGCGGCTGCCTTGTTGGGCTGGTCGGCCGAATTGCCCCAAGTAGCCGCGCACACCGACTGGTTGATCGCCGTTGCCTTTGTCATCGGTGCCTTCTTTAGCGCCTTCGCAGGTTGGATCGGCATGAACATCGCCACCAAGGCCAACGTGCGCACCACGCAAGCGGCTCGCACCTCCTTGGCGCAAGCCTTGAAAGTGTCCTTCACCGGCGGTACCGTTATGGGCCTCGGCGTTGCGGGCTTGGCCGTTTTGGGCCTGGGCACTTTGTACATTGTCTTCATTGGCAAGTACCCTGTTTCACAAGCCTTGGAAGTACTCGCTGGTTTCTCCTTGGGTGCGGAATCTATCGCCCTCTTTGCTCGCGTAGGTGGCGGTATCTACACCAAAGCGGCGGACGTAGGTGCGGATTTGGTCGGTAAAGTAGAAGCCGGCATTCCGGAAGATGACCCTCGCAACCCTGCCACCATCGCCGACAACGTGGGCGATAACGTAGGTGACGTTGCAGGTATGGGTGCTGACTTGTTCGGTTCTTATGTAGCTACCATGCTGGCCACGATGGTACTGGGTGCCGAAATGGACATCGTGAAGAACGGTGATCTTTCTCCCATCTTGTTGCCTATGGTGATTGCCGGTTTAGGCATCGTATTCTCCATCATCGGTACGTTCTTCGTGCGCATCAAAGGCGAAGACAGCTCCGTGATGAACGCCTTGAACCTCGGCAACTGGGGCTCCATGGTTTTGACGGCTGTCGCTTCCTACTTTGTGATTGAAGCTATGCTGCCCGAAACGCTCACCTTCGACCGCGTCGGTTCGGTCTTGGCGATCGAGCGCATCAACATCTTCTACGCCATCATCTTGGGCCTCGTGGTAGGTACCTTGATGAGCATTGTCACCGAATACTACACCTCTATGGGCCGCCGCCCCGTGGATAGCATCGTTCAGAAGTCTGGAACGGGCCACGGCACCAACGTCATTGGCGGTTTGGCTGTAGGTATGGAATCTACCGTTCTCCCTATCTTGATTTTGGCTGGCGGTATCTACGGTTCGTTCTTGCTGGCTGGTCTTTACGGTGTAGCCATTGCCGCTGCCGGTATGATGGCCACTACGGCGATGCAATTGGCCATCGACGCTTTTGGTCCTATCGCGGACAACGCAGGTGGTATCGCTGAAATGAGCGGTCTTCCTGGCGAGGTGCGCGAGCGCACGGACAACTTGGACGCGGTGGGCAATACTACGGCGGCTACCGGTAAGGGCTTTGCCATTGCCTCTGCGGCATTGACGGCATTGGCGCTCTTTGCTGCCTACGTAGGTTTGGCGGGCATCACCGGCATTGACATCTACAAGGCGGACGTTTTGGCTATGCTCTTCGTGGGCGCTATGATTCCCTTCTTCTTTAGCTCCTTGGCCATCGCGGCTGTGGGTAAAGCGGCCATGGAAATGGTAGTGGAAGTGCGTCGTCAGTTCCGCGAGATTCCCGGCATCATGGACGGTACCGGCAAGCCCGAATACGAGAAGTGTGTGGAGATCTCTACCGCTGCATCCATCAAGCAAATGATTGCCCCTGGTGCATTGGCCTTGTTGGCGCCCGTATTGGTGGGCTTCACCATGGGTCCTGAAGCCTTGGGTGGTTTGCTCGCGGGTATCACCGTGAGCGGTGTATTGATGGGCATGTTCCAGAACAACGCCGGTGGCGCATGGGACAACGCGAAAAAGTCTTTCGAAAAAGGCGTGACCATCGACGGCCAGCCCTTCAAGAAAGGCAGTGAGCCCCACAAGGCAGCCGTAACGGGTGACACCGTGGGCGACCCCTTCAAGGATACTTCTGGTCCTTCTATGAACATCTTGATCAAGTTGACCTCTATCGTAGCCTTGATCATCGCTCCCTTCATTTCTGTAGGAGGTGATGTGCACGGCGAAGGCGCGGGTCATGCCACCGAAATGGTCGAGCACCAGTGCTCTGCTGAGTGCATGGCCTCAGGCAATTGCCCCATGCATACGCAGTCGGAGGAAGCCGCACACACGTGCAGCGAAGCCTGCCACAGCAACCCAGAGTCTTGCCCTATGCACGCTGCCCACGAAGGCGAAGCAGCTGAAGGCGCTGAAGGCACGGAAACGGCTGCTGCACATGCTTGCAGCCCTGCCTGCAAGAAGGAAGGCGCTTCCTGCAAGCACCACGGGTAATCCTTGGTACAACGAACGAAAAACCCGCGGCATGCGCCGCGGGTTTTTTTTGTGCCAATAGCTCGGGGCGTAGCGAGGTGCTCCGGTTGAAGCCGCACGTACTGAAATGAAAAAACCCGGGCCTTTCGGACCGGGTTTATGCGTATAGGGGCAGATGGCGCCAGACTTAGAACAAGCCGTGCAATTCTGCGTCAATGCGGGAGATGATGTTTCCCAAATCTTCCGGGTTCTCGGGGAAGCGGTTGTTGTCCACATCGATGATGAGGAGCTTGCCCTTGTCGTAGCCCTTGATCCACTCCTGGTAACGCTCGTTCAGGCGCTGGAGGTAGTCGAGGCGGATGGAGTTCTCGTAGGGGCGGCCGCGCTTCTGGATTTGCTCCACGAGGGTGGGCACCGAGGCATTCAGGTAGATGAGCAAATCGGGGGGGCTGATGAATTCTTCCATCAGGTCAAACAAGCGCATGTAGGCATCAAAGTCACGTGAGCTCATCAAGCCCATGTCGTGCAGGTTGGGGGCGAAGATGGTCGAATCTTCGTAAATCGTTCGGTCCTGAATGACAGCCTTGCCAGACTTCCGAATTTCATGAATCTGCTGGAAGCGGCTGTGCAGGAAGAAAATCTGCAGATTAAAGGACCAGCGCATCATATCGCTGTAGAAATCATCCAGGTAGGGATTGTGGTCTACTTCTTCAAAGTGCGCTTCCCAGCCGTAGTGCTTGGAAAGGAGAGTCGTGAGGGTCGTTTTCCCTGAGCCGATGTTACCGGCAATCGCGATGTGCATATCCTTCAAATTTACGATGTGCGCGCGTGAAATTGAAGGATTTCCTCGATGAGTTTTCGGTCGTTTGAAAGGCGCGGCACTTTGTTTTGACCGCCCAGTTTTCCTTTGGATTTGAGCCAGTTGTGAAAGAGGTCCGAAGGCATTTCCACAATGCGAGGCGGCGCCAAAATGAGGTCTTTGTGGCGCTTGGCTTGGTAGTCGGAATTCAAGCCCTGCAACGCGTCGTCCAACGCGCGCCCAAAGGCCTCCAACGAGCTTGGCGAGTGCTCAAAGGCAATGAGCCATTGGTGGGCACCATTCTGTCCGCCTTCCATGTACCAGGGGGCGGCGGTGTAATCGGCTATATGGGCGCCAGTCGCTTGGCAGGCGGCATCCATGGCGCGCTCTGCATTGTCCATCATCAACTCTTCGCCGAAGGCATTGATGTAGAGGCGCGTTCGGCCCGAAATTTCAATTCGGTAGGGATCCAACGACACAAAGCGCACCGTATCGCCCACGATGTAGCGCCAAAGTCCGCCCACCGTCGTGATCACCAGCGCATAGTCCACCCCGAGTTTGACCTGATCCAGGGTCAAGGCGTGGTCCGAACTGCGCCCTTGAAAATCCGCGAGGGGGATGAATTCATAAAAGATGCCGTGGTCGAGCATGAGGAGCAAACCTGGGGCATCCAGGCGGTCCTGAATGGCGAAGAAGCCTTCGGAGGCGTTGTAGGTTTCGAGTCGGTGAAAGCCCTTGCGGGGCAAGATCTCGTCAAAAGGCTGGCGGTAGGGTGTGAAGCTTACGCCGCCGTGCACAAAGAGTTCCAAGTTGGGCCAAAGTTCGCTGAGGTGCTTGGCGCCCTTGACCTCGAGCACGCGGCGCATGAGCACGAGCATCCAAGATGGCACCCCGAAAAGGGACGTAACGTTTTGCTTGACCACCTGCGCAGTGATGCGTTCGATCTTTTCTTCCCATTCGTCGAGCAAAGCGACCTCGTGCGAGGGGGTCGACCGCCATTCCGCCCAAAACGGCAAGTTCTCAATCATAATGGCGGAAAGGTCCCCGAAGTAGGACACGCCATTCAAGTCGTTGATCTTGGTCGACCCGCCGAGACGCAGCGACAAGCCGTCAAAGAGCATGGAATCTTCGCGCTGTGACGTGTAGAGGGCCAGAAGGTCACGGCCGACGGCTAGATGGTTGTCGTCCAGCGACTCACGGCTGACCGGAATGAACTTGCTGCTCGCATTGGTGGTGCCGCTGCTTTTGGCAAACCAGGAAATGGGGCCGTCCCAGAGCAGGCCCTGCTCCCCCTTCATGGTACGCTCTATCCAAGGAGTTAAGGATTCGTAGTTGACCACGGGCATGCGCTCTTGAAAGGCTTCGATGCTCATGCCTTCTGTCATGCGGTGGGTTTGTCCGTATTCGGTCTGGCTTCCCCGTTGCATCAAGAGCCGAAATTGCTCCTGCTGCACCTGCTTGGGGGCCTCCATCATGCGCTGCAAGCGAGGCAAACGCCCTTTGAGGCGCCAAACAATCAAATCAGTGAGCGGAGAAAAGGCCATGGTGTAGGGACTACCTTTGAGGAGGAAAGGTACATTTTTCATGCAAACCGAAGGGATTCTCTCCAAGATGCTTTTGGCGTTCCAAACGCCCATCCAAGTCTACGCCGAAGCCGGTGCCCACCTCCTGCACCTCAATGGCCAGATTGGCAAGCCCTTGGCATTGGAATCCACCGGAACCTGGACCTGCAAAGCCTGCCAGGAGACCTTTACCTCCCTCTTTCGCATGGGCTGCTGCAAACGCTGCTTCTTCGAAAGCCCGCTCGCAGGCGATTCCATTTTACGCCCAGAATTATCCACTGCCCACCTCGGGCAAGCCGACCGCGACCTGGACTACGAGGCGCGTTACCAACTGCAGCCCCATGTCGTGTATTTGGCGGATTCCGGCGGCCTTAAAGTGGGCGTCACGCGCCAGTCCCAACGCCACACCCGTTGGATGGACCAGGGAGCGTCGCGCGTTCGGGTGATTGCCGAAACCACCAACCGTTATGAAGCGGGCGTCATCGAAGTCGCCCTCAAAAATCAGTACAGCGACAAAACCTCCTGGCGCCACATGCTGGCCGGCGTCCAAAGCGGGGAAAACCTCGCTGAAGAAGCTCAACGCGCTTCCCGCTTCTTCCCCGAAGACGTAGCCCGCTTCTTTGTGCCGAACGGCGAAGAGGTCACCCTCACCTACCCCTCGGATGGAGCGCCCAAAGTCACTTCGGTCAAATTGGAGGCCTACCAGCGTTTAGAAGGTGTCTTGGCGGGCATTCGCGGGCAGTACCTTCTTTTTTCGGATGGCCGAGTGATCAACATTCGGGCCCACGAAGGGGCGCATGTGCGGTGGACGGTTAGCTAGAGAGCTAGGTAGCTAGAAAGCCCGCGCTTTGCGCTGTAGCCATTTCTCTTAAACGCTTAATCTCTTTTACCCTTCAACTTTGGTGTGGACCTTCGCCGCGCGCTAGGACATTTCGTAGTTTTGCCAAGTTCTAGCCCTCTAGCCCTCTAGCCCTCTAGCCCTCTAGCCCTCTAGCCCTCTAGCCCTCTAGCCCTAGAACTAACGCTTATCAGATGTAAATTCTCGTACGCTCAGAATTAAAGGCCCTCGGGCCTCCATAGCGATAAGCACCTCATAGCTCGGGCCATCGCCGAGGCGGATGAAAGTCAAAGCAACACCGTCACCCTTCGAATTAATGTTGAGTTCAGAAAGCTCGAGGCGATAAGCGTTACCTCCTTCTTTGGGAAGTTGACTTTTATGTGGGACAAGTTGAAATTCTGGATGTTCTTGGATACAATCTGCCAGCCATTTATTTTGATGACTGAAGCAATAAACAGTGTCAGAATCAGCTCTATCCAAAATGGCCAAACGCGCATCTTGCTCCAGAAAATAGGTCAATGAGGCGCAATAGTTGCTTCCCGTTTTTTGATGCGTTAAAACTGCACATGAGGACAACACATTTACTCCCCACAAGATCAGAAGTGCTTTCATTGGGAATGGCGGGAAGTGGGACATTTTGGCTGAAATTATATAATGAAGGTAGCCGGTTTCACAGGGATTTATGTAATACCCTTAAACCCTTAAACCCTTTTACCCTTGACCCCTTAAGTCTGAGTTTCCAGCTCCCCCTTACCGAAGTAGCGTTTGAAGGCCCACACCCCGGCATACATCAGCGGGGTGTCCAGGGCGGCGCAGAGCACCTTGAAGAGCCAGCCGTCGAGGACCATGGATGCGATGGTGCCCGGAGATTCGCGGTCGTAGAAAATGATGCCCACCACGAGGACGGTGTCCACGAATTGGGAGAGCATGGTGGAAAAGTTGTTTCGGACCCAAAGGTGCTTGCCCTTGGTCAAATCCTTCCAGAAGTGAAAGAGCCGAACGTCCACCAACTGGGCCACGAGGTAGGCGGCCATGGAGGCAAGGATGACGCGCTTGGAATTGCCAAAGACTTGGCTGTACGCAGCATCGCTGACCGGTGAACCGTCAATGGCGGGAAATTGTGCGCCGAGCCATAGGACGCCGAGGACGAAGAGAAGAATGGCAAAGCCGCTGAGGACGACGATGTTGGTGCGGCGCTTGCCGTAGAATTCGGACAGTAAATCCGTGACTAAAAACGTGAGCGGATAGGGGAGGACGCCTGCGGAAATGACGAAGGTGTGAAAGCCTAAGTCAATGGAAATGAATTTGTTGGCGACTAAGTTGCAGACGACGAGGGCGGCGGTGAAGAGACCGGCTAAAAGCATGTAGAGCCAAAGGGCGTCGTGTTGCTTTTTGGGGGAAAGACTGAGGTCCATGGAGGCGTACGGGCGTAATACCTTAGAGGTTGAGGGATTGGGCGCGCATTTGGACGCCTTGGTAGGTTTGGAGGGCGTTCCATTCGGTTTGAATCTTTTGGAGCCACTGGGCGGAGCTCCCCCAGGTCCAGGACTGCCAAGCACTTTGCGTTTTGGCCCCAAGGGTGGCTAGTGCTTCTTCGAGCGGATCCAAATCGTCGGGGTAAAAGACGATGCGGGCGGGTTCATCGTAGCCAGCCAACTCATGGGCGCGTTTCAAGGCTACTAAGAAGCCACCTTCTTGGTCCACGAGGCCCAGCTTGAGGGCATCGGAACCCGTGTACACATGGCCGCGTGCAATACTATCGACTTGCAAACGCTCCAATTGACGTCCAGCGGCCACTTTGTCAATGAATCGACCGTAGGTGCGGTCCACGTTCTGCTGGAGGATGGCCAACATGGCGGGACTAGGAGCTTGATCCAGTTGCAAGGCGGAGGCTAAGGGGTGGGTGCCTACGGGCTGACTTTTTATGCCCAAGGTGTTGTGCATGAGGTCTTCGGCGCTGAACAAAAGGCCAAACACCCCGATGGAGCCGGTGATGGTTGCGGGGCTGGCGTAAATCTCTTGGCCAGGAGCGGCAATGTAGTAGCCGCCGGAAGCAGCGACATCGCCCATGGAGACGATGACGGGCTTTTTGGTAGCTAGTTCGGCCACAGCGGTCCAAATCATGTCCGAGGCCAAGGCAGAACCACCGGGAGAATTGATGCGGAGGACCACGGCTCCGATGCGCTTTTCGTCACGTACCTTGTCCAAAGCGGCCACCAGACTGCCATCGGTAATGACGCCATCGCTGCCGCTGCCGTCCTGCACATCCCCTTCCGCTATGATGACGGCGATTTTTTGCTTGCCGGAAGGTTCCTCCGTGGCGGCGTAGTAGTCGGACAGACCCATCCAGTCTTCTGGATCTCCGGTGGGCCATCCATAGCTGATTTCGTCTACCAAGCCGAAGGCGAGGGCGTCTTCGGCGGAAAAGAGGGGGTTGGTTTCAATTCGGTCATCCAAGGCAGCCGTATCGATGCCATCGCCTTCCAGATCGGCCAGAATGCCGGCGTAGATGGACTGAAGACGCTCCTGAATTTGGCGGCGATTCGCTTCGGACATCTCCTCGGCAATGAAGGGCTCGCCCGCACTTTTGTAAATATTGTCCGAACCGCGGATGAGGTGGGCTTGAACGCCCAACTTGTCCAAGGCGCCTTTGAAGTAGAGGGGCGAGGCGCTCAAGCCGGAAAATTCCACCACACCGGCAGGAGCGATGTAGACCCGCGAAGCAGCGCGTGCTAAGTACATCATTTTTTGGGTGTACACCTTGGCGTAGACGTGAACCGGTTTGCCCTGGGCTTCGAGGTGACGGATGGCGGCGCGAAGTTCCTGGATGCTGGCATAGCCCATGTCCATCAGACCCATTTCAATGCGTATGGCCGCAATGCGGTCATCGTCAGCTGCGGCGTCGAGGGCCAGTAAGGTTTCCGTGAGGGAAAGGGTGACGGGTTGGTCGAGGAGTTCGTCTAATAGGGCCAAGGAGTTCGTTGGGCGGTCTTGGATTAGGCCGTCCAGCTGCAAAACCAGGGTCGTGTTGGATTCGATGCCGACCTCTTCGGTCGGGATGCTGGCGAGCCCAACGACCACCAAAATCATAAAGAGGAATGCCGCAAGCACGCCAAAAAAGCTGGAGAAGAATATTTTCATCGGAGATTTGCCGTCAAGTATGGGTCAAAGTAATCGAATTCTTGCGGAACATTGCCAAAATCGGGCCCTTTTGCTGCTGGGAAGCAATGCAGAAGATGCGACTGAGGCTTTGAGGGAGGCGCGCACCCTTCTCGGGGAAGCAGCCGTGGTTTTGCAAGAAGGTTCGCTTTGGCGGACTGCTGCCTGGGGCTTTGAGGGTCCAGACTTTATCAACCAGGTCGTGGAGGTCTGTTGGGAGGGCCCTTTGGAGGCCTTGATGACTTTGGCATTGGAGACGGAAAAGCGCATGGGCAGGGTCCGAAATCCGTCCGCTACGACCTACGAAAACCGCCGCATTGACATTGACCTCATTCTCTGGAGTGGAGGAGAATACCAGTCTGATTTACTGACAGTTCCGCACCCGCGCATGCACCTACGCCGTTTTGTGCTCCAACCCTTGGCCGAAAAGTGGGGTGAATGGTTCCATCCGATACAAAATCTTAGCGTCCAGGAGCTGCTAACCCGCTGTGGCGATGAAAATTTGGTACATTTGCATACAAACAACTGAAAAAAAACATCCATGAAATACGCGTTTTTGGGAATTGCCGCCTTGGCGTTGGCATCCTGCGGAAACATCAAAGAACTCGAAGAGCAAGTTGGAACCCTCCAAAATGACTTGGCGAAAGTTCAGAAAGACAGCGACGGCGATGGCGTTTCTGACGCCTTTGACTTGGAAGCAAACACCCCAAAAGGTGCCTTGGTAGACGGTTCAGGTCGTGCTTTGGACTTGGACGGTGACGGCATCCGCCACGAATTGGATACGGATCCCTTTACCCAGCGCGGTGCACGCGTAGACGGTTCGGGTCGTGAATTGGACAGCGACGGTGACGGTGTTGTAGATTCTAAGGATCAAGAGCCCAACACCCCCGCTGGCGCATTGGTCAACTTCCAAGGCAAGAAAATCGAGGGTTCGGTAACGACTCAAGTAGCCGAAGCCTTCATCCCTGAAGTGCACTTCGCCACCAACTCTGCTACGGTAAGCGTAGAAGACGAGGCTAAATTGGCCGTAGTGGCTAAAATGATGAAGACCAACCCCAGCTTGCGCTTGCGCGTTGTAGGTCACGCTGATGCAACCGGCTCTGAGCGCGTTAACCTCAAAGTAGGTGAGCGCCGTGCGAAGGCTGTGGTTCGCGTATTGACGACCACCTTCGGCATCTCTGAAGCACGCTTCGAGGTGGTTTCTAAAGGCGAATCTGAGCTTCTCAGCAAGAAGAACGTTCACAACCGCCGTGTAGAATTCCAATTCATCCAGTAATTCTGGATTCATGCTTGAAGAGGGGCCTCGGCCCCTCTTTTTTTTATCTAAACGTTTATGAGCGCTAGCCCTACACCCAAACGCTGGAAGATGATTTTCATCTCCTGGCTCTTTGTGTATCCGGTGGTGAACGTGATGTTCGCCCTGCTTTTTCCCTTGCTGGCGGACCTGCCTCAGCTGCTGAAGACCTTGGTGTTTACGGCGATTTTAGTCCCCGTCATGGGGGTGGTACTGCCCAAGTTGCATCAGCGCTTTTGGGCCTGGATTACCAAGTAGGTTTTACCCACCAAACCGGTAGCGTCGCGTCGCCTCCCACAGGACGGTTCCGCCACAAACGCTGACGTTTAAGCTGTGCTTCATGCCAAATTGGGGAACTTCCACAGCGGCATCGCAGGCATCGATCGTGGCTTGCTCCACGCCGTCTACTTCATTTCCAAAGACGAGGGCTATTCCCTCAGGTGGGCAGGGCAAGGCTTCTAAGGAGAGGGCTCCATGTGCTTGTTCAACCGCGTATACGGCAAGGCCTTGGGCTTTGGCCGCGGCAATGGCCTCCACGGCCGTGGGATAGGCGACCCAGGGCACGGATTCTGTGGCGCCTAAGGCCACTTTGTCGAGCTGCTTGTGAGGCGGTTTGGCACAGTAGCCACAGAGGGAAATGCCCGCGCAGCCAAAGGCGTCAGCCGTTCGGAAAAAACTACCGACGTTGTGGGCGCTTCGCAAGTTTTCGAGGATGATCCACACAGGGGTTTTTGGCGCTTCGGCATATTCTTCCGCGCTCATGCGACCCAGTTCCGTAGTTAGACGTTTTTGCATGGTTATCTTCGCAAAGGTAAGCCCCCTCTAGCAGCGAATTCCATGTCAAAATCGGCCAAAGAAACCCCGCTCATGCGTCAATACAATGCCCTTAAGGCGGAGTACCCGGAGGCTTTGTTGCTCTTTCGCGTGGGGGATTTTTATGAGACATTCGGCGAGGATGCGGTAAAAACGGCTAAGGCCCTCGAAATTGTTTTAACCAAGCGAAGCAATGGGGCAGCCGCAGACATGGAATTGGCGGGCTTCCCGCACCATTCTTTGGACAGCTATTTGCCCCGTCTGGTCAAGGCGGGCTATAAAGTGGCGGTTTGCGAACAGCTCGAAGATCCCAAAACGGTCAAGGGCATTGTCAAGCGCGGCGTTACGGAATTGGTGACGCCCGGCATCGCCCACCAGGAGAGCCTCCTGTCGTCCAAAGCCAACAACTACCTCTCAGCCGTTCACGTGGTGGACAAAGAAGTAGGCCTGGCATTTTTGGATGTGTCTACGGGCGAATTTTTAGTGGCCCAAGCTTCCTTGGAGGATGCCTTGAAGTGGATGCAAACATTTGAGCCGACGGAGGTCGTGTACAACCGGAGGCAGCGTTCGGACCAAACATTGGCCCTGCTCGATTCGCGCACCCCGTCCTCCCTCGAGGACTGGGTCTTCCAAACGCCCTACGCCACTGAATGCCTTCAAAAGCAATTTCAAACGACGAGCCTCAAAGGCTTTGGCCTTGACGATGCGCCCCTAGCTGTAGTCGCTGCGGGTGCGCTCATGCACTACCTCACGCAGTCCCATTACACGGCGACGCAGCACATTCAATCGCTGCAACGCTTGCGGCCCGCCACGCATTTGTGGATGGACGCTTTCACGATGCGCAATTTGGAGCTCTTCGGGACCGCGCATGGGGGCGGCACCTCGCTGCTGGACGTCTTGGATGAAACGACCAGCCCTATGGGCGGTCGTGCCTTGCGCCGAATGCTCGCCCTGCCCCTGGTGGACCCCGAAAGTATCGGCCGCCGCCACGCCGCGGTCGCTGCTACCCTGGAAGATGCCGAAAGTTTTGACCTCTGCCGCGAGCACCTCGCCTCTATGGGCGATATCGAGCGCATGGCCACGCGACTCTCCACGGGCCGCATTGGCCCTCGCGAGTTGCAGCGTCTCGCGCAGTCCCTTTCTGCGGTTGCAGCGGTAGGCGAGGCCTTGAACCCCCAGGAGGCCTGGCATCCCTATCTGAGTAATTTGCAGCCCTTGCCCGAGTGGCAAGCGAGTATCCTGGACGCTTTAGCCGAAGAACCGCCCGCGGTCGCCAGCAAAGGCGGCTTGTTTGCCACCGGTTTTAACCCCGAATTAGACGGCTATTTGGCCCTCAAGCGCGATGCCAAGTCCGTGCTGGACGGCATACTCAAGCGCGAGCAAGAGGCCACGGGCATTCAAGGCTTGAAGATTGCGTTCAATTCGGTCTTTGGCTACTACCTCGAGGTCCGCAATACTCAAAAGGACCGCGTGCCCGAAACATGGATCCGCAAGCAAACGCTGGTCAATGCGGAACGCTACATAACGGAGGAACTCAAGGAGCTGGAAACCAAAATCTTGGAGGCCGACGAAAAAGTGCATGCACTGGAGCAGTCGCTCTACGTGCAGCTTTTGGAAGATGCCCAGGCCCAAGTTCCCGCCCTGCTCAAGAATGCCAAGATCATGGCCGTCGTGGATGTCTTGCTCACCTTTGCCCACCTCGCGCAACGCTACCACTGGGTGCGTCCCACGTTTGCGTCGGATTTGACGTGGAAGGTTTCGGACGGTCGGCACCCCGTCATTGAGCGCGTCCTTCCGGATGGCGAGGCCTATGTCCCGAACGACGTAACGCTTTCTGAGCACGAGGAGCAGATTTGGATCATTACCGGCCCGAACATGAGCGGTAAATCGGCCCTCCTGCGCCAAACGGCCCTCCATGCCATCCTCGCCCAGATGGGCAGCTACGTTCCAGCGTCCGATGCGTGTTTGCCCCTTTTGGACCGACTCTTCGTTCGCGTAGGCGCAAGTGACAACCTCAGCGGCGGCGAATCGACCTTCATGGTGGAAATGGCCGAAACCGCCAGCATCCTCCACGGACTAACCGAACGCAGCCTGGTCCTCCTTGACGAAATCGGTCGCGGTACCGCTACCTACGACGGCCTTAGCATCGCGCAATCCATCGCCGAATACCTGCACCAGCACCCCTTCAAGCCGCTGACGCTCTTCGCGACCCACTACCACGAACTCAACGCCCTCGAAGGCGCCTTTCCCCGCATCGCCAACCGCCACGTGTCCATCCTCGAAGACGCCGGCCAGGTCGTCTTCCTGCGCACCCTCGCCCCCGGCGGTTCCAACCATTCCTTCGGCATCCACGTGGCACGCATGGCCGGAATGCCCAAACCTGTCGTTCTCCGCGCCCAAGAAGTTCTGAATTCGCTCGAAAAATTACACGGGGAAGCGCCCACTGCTGCGCCCGTTTCCACGGGCGCCGGCGATGTCCAGCTTTCCTTCATTCAATGGGAAGATCCTGAATCTCAAGCATGGAAGAATGAGTTGCAGCAAGTGGACCCCAATGCCATGACCCCTATGGAGGCCCTCCTCTTAGTACAGCGGTGGAAGGACCGCTTTGGGCAATCGTAAATTTCCTTTCTAGAATGCTTGCGGAAGTCTGTTTTCTTCCTATTTTTGTCGCCCCACTGCGAAAGTAGCTCAGTTGGTAGAGCACGACCTTGCCAAGGTCGGGGTCGCGGGTTCGAATCCCGTCTTTCGCTCCACCCAAAAAACCAGCGCCGAAAGCGCTGGTTTTTTTATGCCCGCATCTTCGGAGCTTGCTCCGGCAGAAGCAGGGCATAAAAAGCAAAAAGCAAGCCCCTGCGGCTTGCTTTTGTTTTTTGGGTGAGGCACCCCCGCCCAGGGATCACCCGACCGAAGGGAGGGTTATCCCGCTCAGCTGCGGAGCTTGCTCCAAGAAACAGTAAACAAAAAAAGCCGGCCCTTGCGGACCGGCTTTCTGTCTTGTAGCAACAGCCTTTAGTGTTGAACCACCAAGCGCAAGGTGCGCTGACCGGCTTCGCTTTGAATTCGGACCATGTAGATACCGGCCTTCATCGAAGCGACGTTCATTTGAAGCTCGTTCGACGAAGTGCGTTGGCTCAGAACGGGCTGACCCAAGGCATTCAAGACTGTGACGGACTTGCTGCCCTCCATGGGGAGCTTCAAGGTGACTACGGTACCGGCAGGGTTGGGGTAAAGACGAACCTTGTCAAGGCTGTTCTCACCAACGCTGATGGTCTGGTTGCCAGGAGAACCCACATCCGTACCCGTTGAGGTATAGGCTCCACGTACGCCTACGGTGGCATTGCCGAGGTAGGTGCAGTTGGTGTCAAATTCTACGGAGTGACCGGCGAGGGTGCTGGTGTATTCGGCCTTGCAGATTTCGATGGGGTTGGCAGAGGTGTCGAAAAGGACCACCACGTCGCTGCTGGAGCTCAATGAAGGGTAGGCACCGTTAACCAGCTCGTCCGAAGAGATGACCTGAACGTTGGTGCTGCCGATGCCCCAAGCAGCCATGAAGTCGCCTTCGTTGGCCTGAACGCCTGCCCAAACCACGATGGCCTCGCCTGGAGCGATGGTCACGTTCTGGAAGGTGGAGGTACCTGGAGCCAAGCTGTTGTCATCCCAAGAGAAACCGTCCAAATTCACCGCGGTTGAACCGTAGTTGAGAATTTCGAACCAGTCGTCGCTCACGTTGCTGTTAGGATCGTTAGAGCCCGCCATGATTTCTGTAACCGCCAAGTCGTAGGACATAGGCGTGGGGAAAATCACGTCAGCGATGTAGCGGGGAAGCATCTGGTAGCCGCTGGTGTAGGGGCTGCTGTTGTCGTACTGGCCACCAATACCAACCACGTCAAAAGTGCCCACGGGGCATGGCTGGCTGTAGAGGTCCACATCGGCGTCAATGCGCAACTGGATGGTGTTGGTACCGTCCGTGATGTCGACGTTGAAGCCGGAGCCGGCATTGGTCCACTGTGCTGGGTTTACGATGGTCACGTTGTTCATGCGGAGCAAGTCACTTTCCGTGCTTTCGTCCAAGGCAACGATCGTCGTAGGGGTGGGCAAGGCCGCGCCTGTGCTCACAATGGCGATAGAATCCGCGTTCACCTGAGCCAAGCCGTTGAACTGGCCGATGGTACCGATTACACGTACCACATCGCCTTCATTCACGCTGTAGTTGTGGTTAGCGCTTCCAGGTGAGAATACGCCAAAGCCCACAGTTCCATCGTGGATGGTGAAGGCTACGTTGCCCGTGCTTGCACTCTGCGTATTCACGCCGAGCACGGTGCCAATCACCTTACAGTAGACCCCGTTTGAGTCATTTACGCCGTTGGCGTCTTGACCTTTGATTTGGGGAATGGTGTAGGTTGGGATGATGATATCGTTGTCGATGATGGTAAAGCGCATGGAGTCGATGGCACCAATCTGAAGGCCCGAGCCTGCCGCATCAATCAAGAGATCAATGTGCTCATTTCCTTCAGTGATTGCGTCGTCAATCAAGGTGATAGACAGGGTAACCGTGTCGGCATTGGCAGGAACTGTGATGCTCGTACCCGTAGCCGAAATGCTGGGGCTAAACGTTGCGTCCGTTCCAACCACAAAACCGGCACCCGCGTTGTGGCGGATGGTTACCGTTGATGCAGAGGCGTAGGTAGGGTTGATCACCAAGTGAATGTTTTCGGTCACGTTGCCCTCCAAAGCAGATTGAGCTGCCAAGGCAAAGCGAATGCTGGGGTTGGTTGCCACCACAGGGATGATATCTGCGGTGTCGCGGGGGAAGAGCTGGTAGCCGCTGGTGTAGGGGCTGCTGTTGTCGTACTGGCTGCCCACGCCGATGACGTCGAACAAGCCGCTAGGCGCTGCCGTTCCGTAGAGGTTACAGTCGGCGTCGATGCGCATCGCGTAGGTGTTGGAACCGTCGGTAATGTCGACGTTAAAGCCCGAACCGCTGTTGGTCCACTGCGAAGGGGTGACCAAAGACATGTTGTTGAAGCGAACGAGTTCGGACTCCTGTGCTTCGCCCAAGGTGCTGGCCAAGGTGGGCGTTTGGATCGTGCCGCCCATGCTCACAAGCGTCAAGCTATCGGGGATGAGTTCGGTCAAACCGTTGAACTGAGCAATGGTACCGTAAACTTCAATCACATCGCCCATCATGGGAGACGTGTAGCTGCCGATGTCGGTGGACTTGTAGATATTGATACCACCCGTACCGTCATGGATGTACAAGCTATAGCCTGCATTGCCGTCAAAGTCAATCGTGAAGACCGTGCCTTGGAAGCGGGCTGTGACGCCCAAGCTGTCCGCAACGCCTGATGCATTTACGTTGTTGTAGTCGCCAATTGCATCGAGGTTAGACACCGTGCCACCGTAGATGATGTCATTGGTGTCGCGTGGGAAAAGTTGGTAGCCGCTAGTGTAGGGGCTGCTGTTGTCGTACTGGCTGCCTACGCCTACGACGTCAAAAGTGCCCGTAGGAGCGGCTGTGCCGTAGAGGTTGCAATCTGCATCAATGCGAACAACGTAGGTGCTCGTGCCGTTGGTGACGTCCACGTTGAAGCCCGAACCGCTGTTGGTCCACTGGGAAGGAGTAACCAAGCTAACGTTGTTGATGCGCACCAACTCGGACTCTTGAGGCTCGTCCAACGTGGTGGTCACTGTTGCGTTTTGCGTAGCGGCGCCTGTGGCCAAAACGTTGATGGTATCTGGCGCGATTTCCGTCAACCCGTTGAACTGGATGATGGTACCATAGACTTCGATGGAATCACCGCGCTGAGGAGCCGTGTAAGAGCCTAAATCGCTGGATTTATAGACGTTGATACCGCCTGTTCCGTCGTGGATGTAAAAGCTGTAGCCGGCATTGCCGTCATAGTCAATCGTGAAGATGGTGCCGATAAAGTGGGCATAAGCATTCAAGCTATCCGCCACACCGTTGGCGTCTACGGAGGTGTAGTCGCCGATCATGTCGTATGCAGGAGGGGTACTCGCACAGGCAGACGTATGCGCGCCCAATTGCGTGAAGGTGTTCTGAGGGTAAACATCCCATTCAGTTGCACCTATCGCCCAGTCAAGTTGGCCTTTTTCAATGGCAACTTTGCGAACTAAGGTGTATTCGTTGGTGGCACCCGTGCCAACCGTCCAGTTACTACCGGGATCTACGCCCACGATGCCAATGATATCTAAGGTGTCATTGTTAGGATCTAAAAGCACGACTGCATCGTCGCCGTTGTAACTCACCACGTTGGGGTAGCCATAACTCGTGTCCGCCACAGCCAAGAGTCCAGCTGCGCCTTGAGCATGCGCAATGACGTAAGTACCATGAGAAGGAATCGTGGTTCCAGCGGGGAAAACGAAGGTGTTGGTCGTGCTTGTTGCGCCGTTGGAGAAGAGGGCCAAGGTGTAGCCCGCAATGCTCTTGGTGGCGGCAGTGGGGTTGTAGATTTCTAACGCTTTGTTGTTGCTAGAACCTTCAACGTATTCCGAAATAAAGAACTCCGTACAAGGACTTACCGTGGTTGCCGCTGGAGTGACCGTGATGCTGCCTGTCATAAAGGAGGCATGGGGATCGCACAGGTACTGGTAGGAACCCGCGGTGGTAAATACGTACTGGTAGGTCCAGGTGCCTCCCGCGGCAGCCCCGTTGCCAAAGCTGGTGGGATTGCTAGGAAAGGTGCTTGTAGAACCATTCACATTGTGCACGCCGTTCACCTGGGTCCAGGTGACGGTATCGCCTTGGGCAATGGTCAAGGTAGCGGGAGAAAAACTGTTGTTCACCACGGATACAGCGTGGTTGGCGGCAAAGGCAACTAGGGATAGTGCTAGTGCTGCAAGCGTGTAGATTTTTTTCATCGTTTCGGTCTTCATTCGGTCAAATTTACGGCGTCTAAAATGGCTGGGTGTTAGCCCAAGGTTAGGCTTGAGAACTTTTTGGGGTTATTCAAAGTCGAGGGTGCATTTAAAGCGGGAAATGCGGCCGTTGCCGGCATCCACGACGTAGAGGATTTTCTTGTAGTGGGCGACGGCGGCCGGCTCAATGAACTGCATGGGCCCGCTGCCTTCCCCGCCAAAGGAAACTTTGGTGTAGCGCGTTTCGCCGGAGGCGGGAGGCGGCGGAATGCCCTCCAAGCCACTGGCGGTGAACTGGTAGACGGAATCCCGCTGGCGGTCCACCACAAAAAGGTAGCGCGTGGCATCGCCGGCCATGGTCATGGCGCAGGGTTCGGTGAAGCGGTTGGCTTTGTTGATCCAGCTGTCCGCGAGGCTGTTGTCGCCGTTGTAGATGACGGGGCGGTAGTCGGCGCCAAATTCGGTTTCGACGAAGGTCATGTGCTGCACTTGGAGCGCTTGGTCCGGATCCATGGAGGTGAACCAAAAATCATCGCCCACGGCCGCGGTATACTGCGGAGGCTGGGCAAAACTGACGAGGCCCTTGGGATCTTGGAAGTAGTTGGTGTACAAGCCCGAAGAGGTCGTCACGGATATGGGCGACACGTACTGGTCCTCGTTGTCAAAGAGGATGACTGCATCGTCCGGGCCCTGGTTGGCGTTGTTGGCGGAGGGTCCCGTGCGCGTGAGGTAGTAGCGGTTGTTCTTTTCGGATTGGTTGCTGGCGAGAACGGCAACCTGCCCAAAGGTCACCTGAGCATCCGAAGTCGAGAAGGTATTCTTGAAGTAGAAAGGGTGAATGGTTTTGTGCACCACTTGGGCGTAGGGCAGCCCGTATTCGCCGTTGGGACCAATTTGGTGGATGCGGTACAAGCAGGCCAAGGAATAACTTACCCCATTGATGGTGGTGTCGTGGCGCCCAATGGCCAAGAGGTCCAAGCGGCGGTCCTGGCGAACGGTGGTCACCCCAGGAATGGTCAGACGGCCCTGCTCCACGCCGGACTCGTTGAGGCAAATAATCTCTTCGGTGGCCTCGTCCACGACGTAGAGCAATTCGTCAAAGCCTATGCAGAGGTCCGAGGGATGCACAAAGCCTGTGAAGGCGGGTTGAATGGGCACGTAGGCAATGTCGCGCACACTGTAATTGGGGACATCGATGAAGCCCAAGTCAGTTTTAGTGCCAAAGTAGCCCTCGCAGCTGATCAAGCTCAGCGCGGCGGCAAAGGCGAGGAGGCGTAGGCGCATCATGGGCGTTCGGATTTAGGGGTGAAGACCAGGCCCAGCGTGTTGCGCCAACCCATGGCATCGGTGCGTTGAACCGCAACGTCAATGCGCATTTGGAAGGGGCCTAGGGCGCCACCGTCGTAGGACAGCCCCCCCACGGGCCAGCTTTGGCCGCGGGTATTGAGCTTGGTTCCCATGCGCGCTGCCAAGCGGGCATTGGGGCGGTATTCCAAGCCGACGCGGTAGTTTTCCGCGTTGTCGTTGGGGTGCACGAGCTGGGCCGCGATCAAGAGCGACTGCGTGCCGCGTTGCCAAGGAACCATGCTCAAGCCCATGGCAAACTCCGTGGGCAGGGTGTTGGATTCAAGGCCTTGGATGGGGCTTCGGTTGAAGTCGACCGCCAAGAAATCTCCCGTTAAGGCGGAGGAGCCGCCAAAGTTTTTCAAGACCACGGCGAATCGGAGGTCCTTGACGTCCGTGGTGTAGAGGAAGCCGACGTCGGCGGCCGCGGTCATCGCCGTGTATGCGCCGCTTTGGCTGCCGATGGTATAGACTTCGCCAATGCCCTTGAGGGTCACGCCGAGCTGAAATTGTTCGCTCAGGCGTTGGGCATAGCTGAGGCCGACGCTGCTTTGGGAGGAATAGAGCTGGTAGCCGGTTCCGCCGGGCTGGAATTCGGTGCGCTCCGCAAAGCCGGGAGTTTGCAAGTGGTTGATGCTCAGACCCCATGCGGCGTCGCGGCCTTTCTGGGGCTTGGACAAGAAGAATCCGGCCTGTTGCGTGCCCCCACTGAGGCCCAGATGGCTGAGGGCCACGGAAGTGCCTTTGAGGGAGGCCATGCCGGCGGGATTTTGGGCCAAGGCGTAGGCATCTCCCGGGAGCGCTACGGAGGCCCCGGCCAAACCAGCCGAACGCACGTGCAAATCATTCTTCAGGAAGGGGAAGGCCGACTGTCCCGCACGCTCACCCCCGTAGGAGGGCAAAAGTTGCGCATGCCCAGCTACTGCGGCAGCCACCAAGGAAAGGAGGAAGAAGGTCTTTCTCATAGCTTGAAGGTGATGCCGTAGAGGATTTGACGAGGCGCCTGGTAGCGGGCGGGATTGCGGGGATCCAGGCCAAACTCCTGGGGTCCGTTGTATTCGGGGCGAGGATCGCGCCATTCATTGGGCACGTCATCGCCGTATTCGTAGGCGCGGCCCGTGATGGGGTTGATGATCTGCGCGTTCTTTCGGTTGAAGACGTTTTTAATCTCAACCGAAAGCGTGGCCCCGCGCTGGTACTTGCCGCGAGAAAGCGTGTAAGACCACTTGCTGTCAAAGTTGTGCCATGGCTGGGCCAACTTGGCCAAGTACTGGTCGATCAGCGGCTGGTACTGGGGACGGCCCAAATCGTTCACGCCGATGTATTCATAGGGCGTGTAGCGGTAGCCCGCGGAGGCATTGTACTGCAGGTAACCGCTCAGGCCGGCTAGGCTCAAGCGACCCACTTTGAGGGTGCTGTCGGGGGTGAAGAAGATGCCCCAGTTGGTGCTCCAGGGGCGGTCCCAGGCCAAGAAGGTCTCGCGGGTCAAGGAAACTTCGCCGTTTTGCTCAATTTGAAGCGCGGACTCGCGGGCTGAATTGGATTTGCCTCGGGCCACTTGGAAGCTGCCGTTGCCAAAAAGGCGGAAGTGGCGTCCTAAGCGGTAATCTACGCCCAGCTCCAGACCTTGAATCTTGGCGTAGTCCTGGTTGATGTACATCGTTTTGGTCACGGGGCGTCCCGTTTGGTCTTTTACGATGACGCGGCGGGAGACGATGTAGTCAAAGCGGTTGTTGTTGTAGGCGCCTACCGTGATGGCCAAGTCGCGGGTCAGCGCGGCTTTGTAGCCCACCTCGTAGGACACGTTGACTTCAGGGTCCAAGTCAGGGTTGCCCAGGAAGCTCAAGAAGCTTCGGTCCTGGTACACGGGATCCAAACCGGCGTAGATAAAGCGGGGGTGGGGCAAGCGCATGCTGTGGCCGTAGTTGAAGTAAAGCACGTGGTTGGCCCGCACGGGGAAGGAGACGTTGACGCGAGGGAGCATGCGGGCTTTCCAGCGCAGGCCGCCCAGGCTCAAGGTCTTGGCGAGGTAGTCGCTGCGAATGGCGGGAATGACGGGCGCGGTCGAGTCGGCGATGGCTTGGTCCGCAAAGGCGCCGGGAGCCCAGTAGTTAAAGCGCATGCCTAGGCTGGCCTGAATGCCTTTGTAGCTGATTTGGTCCTCCAAAAAGGCGCCGCCCTTCTGTGGATTGACCTTCCAAATATCATTGCTCGAACCAATGCTGATACTGGGCGTACTCACACTGTCGTTGAGCTGAATGGGGGCGCCCACCCAAGGAGCGGTGACGTCGACCCACTGGTACTCGTTCCACTGGTGTTCCCAGCCGGTGGCGATTTGGTGGACGTTGTTCTTAGGGTAGTAGTTCACCTTACCGCGCAGGGTGTATTCCTGAGCGTAGTGGTCGTGCCAGGTAGAGCTGATGCCTCCGTTGTTGACCAGACCGTCGCCGGGGCGGATGTAGAAAATGCCGCTGGGGTCGTAGGGGTTGAAGACGTCCAAGGGGTAGGAGGCGATGTTGTCCTCGTCCAAAATGCCGTCCACCGTCGCGGTGCGGAAGGGGCGGCCGTTGGCGTCGGCGCGCAGGTTGGTGAACATTCGGCCCGCGCTCAGCGTCAAGCCCCACTGCGGACTAAAGACATGCGTCAGATTCAAAGCCGTCAAATTGCTGTGGTGCGTGTAGGTGGTCGCGTTGTCCAAATTCTTGCTGCGCGCATACTGGTAGCCTGGCGCGAGAATGGCGTCAAAGCCCACGATTTGCAGCGTGCGCGAATTCTGGTTGATGTTGAGCGAATGCTGATTGGTAGCCGTCAGCTTGGTGCCGTTCTTGATTTGCCAACCCACCTTCGCGGTGTGCGTCCAGCTGTTGCTTTCTCGGGGCGCCCATTGTTCGGGATTGTTGGGGAAGAGGGAAGAGTGCAGCTGATCGGCCACGGTGGGGAAGTACTCATCCGTAATGTCCATGGTGGCCGAATTAAATACGGTCACTTTCTGCTTGGTGCCGGGCAGGGGGAAGGAGACGTTGAGTTCGGCTTGGTCTGTGTTGAAGCTGGTCAGGGCGTCGGTGCTGCCCAGGTAGTCGCGCATGTAGCGCCCCGAAACTTCCAAACGGTCACCGCCCTCGCGAATGCGGGTCGAAATAACGCCCGAGGAGCCGCCGCCGTATTCGGCCGATGCGCCGCCCGTGGTGACTTTCACACTTTGGATGGCGGAAGATTGCACGCGAACGCCAAAGCCGGTTCCCGCGAGCGGGTCTTGCGCCGAAATGCCGTCGACGAGGTATTCGGTCTCGTAGACGCGGGCGCCCCGAATTTGGATACCGTCATTGGTCTTAGCCACGCCGGCTTGGAGGGAGACGACTTCCTCCACGGACCGAACGTTCATCTGCGCAATGTCATCGCCCGTAATGGATCGTTCACTCTTTGCCGACTCCAAGTCCACCTGAGAGCGCTGGCCCAAAACCGTAACGGTCTGCAAGACGTCCACAGAGGAACTCAGCTTGATGTTGCGCTGGACGATTTTACCGCCCTCTACCCGCAAGCCGTTGATGACCTGCGTTCCATAGCCGAGCACCTGCACCTTCATGCTGTAGTCGCCTGCGGGCACCCCGGGAATTTGGTACTTGCCGTCAAAGTCGGTGACCGCACTGAGGTAGGTGCCCACCAAGGTGATGCCTACGTTGGGCAGGGTCTCGCCCGTTTCGGCGTCGGTCACGGTGCCGCGCAAAATACCCGTCTTCTGCGCCCAGCCGCTGACCGTGGCGAGCACCAGGACGAGGGTCCAAAGCAGCTTCTTACCAGGCAAAGTCATAGACGAGGATTTGTTCGAGCAAGTCTTCCATGGCTTGGCTGCTGGAGGCTACGCGGTGGAGTTCGACGGAGAAAAAGACTTCGTTGATGTGGGCGGGATTGCCGAGGTACTTTCGGCGTACAGCCACCAAATTATCGCCCTGCCATCCGCTCAATTTGGTCAATTGCGCGCGGTAGAACACTTCGGCGTCGGCAGAAGCGACCAAGGGGCTAATGCCAATGACGATGGAGCTGGGGTGAAGATCTGGATAGCTGCCGCTCACCTGGGGTACCAAGGCCGAATCGGGCACCAAACGCACCTGCCCAGAGGACGTCACGATGCCGTCCATGGGGAAGGCGCCGATGTAAGGGGTGAAGTCCGTATTGGGGCCAAAGGCGGTGCTGGTCATCAGCTTACCGCCCTGCGTCGTGAAGGCCTGCAGCGCCTGCGCCATGTGCGCCAGCAAGGGCTGGGTCGCCCCCGTCACGGGATCTAAGGCATTGTCCGAATTGGTCACCGCCAGGACGCGGTCGTACTGCGATAAAATATGCTTGAACGTCGGATTCCAGTAATAAGGACGGGCCTCGCCGCTGTTCGCATTGAGGTCGAGCAAGTCGTAGCTCAAGGACAAGGCGTTGAGCCATCCTTGGTAGCTGGACGTGACCGAAGCGGTTTGCCCGCTGATGACCAAAAGGTCGGAGGTTGGACGCAGGAGGGTAACCTCCAAAGCTGAGTCCACTTCACTTGTCGCACCGGCGATGTCCGTCAAGCGCACTTGGAAGATGTTTCCGCCGTTTTCTTGCAGGCCATCTAAACCGGTCAGGGCGGGCTGTACCGCATTTCCGTAGAACAGAGAGGCTGTGGGTCCCATTCCCCCGCCTGCATCGGGCTCCAGCACAAAGGTGAGCATGGGCTGCTTGGGGTCGATGGTGTACCAGGTGCCGTTGTTCATTCGAATCTCGGCGCCGGCAATCGTTTCATTTCCGTCGGGATCCGTGGCGGTCCAGCGGTAGGTCAAGACGCCCAGAGCAGCACCCAAAGACTGCGAGGTCTGGTCCACTTCGGCCACCGGGGGAGCGTTCTTCAGCGGAAAGACCAAACTGGCGGGACTCTCGTCGCGCTGCCCTTGGTTGTCAATGGCCCGAACGTACAACGTGATGTCCGCCGTATCGCTACCTGCGGGAATGGAAAAGAGGAAAACGCTGTCTTGCTTGGCGCTGTGCTTCCAGGTGCTGCCGTCCAGAGACAGCTCATAGCCGGTCACATAGCCGTCCACGTCCGTGCCGTACCAACTCATGCTCACTTTGGAGTTGAGGCGGTCGGCTCCGGTCCGTTCAATGGACGTTACGGCTAAATGCGTTTCCGGCGCGACGTTGTCAATGGCTTCGCCACGGTCACAGCCCATCCCACACATGGCGAGGAGCGCCACGAGGAGACTGCCTGCACCCAGGGTGCGTGCGCTGCGAACGGAAATGTGTGCGAAGCTCATGTGCGACTTAGTCGATCAAGGCGATTCGGAGCACTTGGCGCTGGCCGTCTTTTTCGACCACCAAGAGGTAGGTGCCTCGGCCCAAATGACCTACCGCCAACGTGTTGCGGTTCTGGGTCAGCGTGCCCTGAGCGACCGGACGCCCCATGGCATCGACGAGCTGGTAGGCGCTACCCGCTTCCGCTTCCACCACTAGGGTTTCACGTCCGGGGTTGGGGTAGGCCTTGACCTGCAGCGCATCGGGGTGCTGGATACCGACGGAGCTTTGGGGCAGGTCCGTGGTATCGAGCGAGATGTTGATGCCGATAAAGTCGTCGTTGTTACGAGGGAGCACGCGGTAGTTGCTAAATCCGTAGAAGCAAATACCCTCTACCGCATCCATGTTCATGGTATCGCTCACTACAATGGGCGTTACTTCCATGCTGCCGTCCAAGGTATCGTATGCGGCATTGGTCACAAGCTGCACGTAGAGCGAGCTAAAGGAGGTGGCGGATTGACGGCCCGCCAATACTAATGCGCGGTTCCAGTAGCCTGCGCCTGGTGTGTTGGAAACGGCGTAGTCGCCAAAGCCCAGGTTGGTTTGGGCAATGTGCAATTTCTGCTGGGCGGGATCTTCCAAGCGAACCAAACAGCCTTCCCATTTCTCCCAGGCGTAGCCGTATTTCTCGGCGCTGTCTGAGGGATTGACCACAGCGGCAACAGGTAGCATGCGGTTGCCCGTCTTGCTGATAGACGCCACGTTCAGGCGGGTCATGCCGTAGTACTCTTCGACGGTGCCGCTCACGATGACTTCTTCTTCGCGGAAGAATTGGGTGATGCCCGACCCCACACACCAAATGCCGCTCCAGGGACCACCACCGGCATCTTGAATGTACAAGAAGCCCAAGTCGTGCTGCTTGGTCGATGCGGTTACGATGCCCTTCACCGTGACGTTTTGGCCCATGTAGGGGCTGTTGCCATTGCTGGACAGGGTGAACTGCAAGTCTTGAATGATGGCGCCGTTTTGGCGAACCGTGTAGTAGTCCACATTGGGCTGAACTTGACCCACAGGAGTGGTGGGGTAGTAGGACGCATTGCTCTCATTGTCCCAGGCCAAAATGTAGTAGCGCACCAAGGTGCCTAAGGGTTGGTTGGGCAAGGTCGCCTCGTATTCGTCCGTGGAACCGGCTGCCAAGGTCATAGCCATCTTGGTAAACTGCGTGGGCAGCAAAGCGGTGTCTGCGCTATAGTACACAAACACGGAATCCACGGTGCCGTCAAAGTCCGTGATGTTGCATACGAGGTCCACCGACTGGTTGGGGGTGGGGACCATGGGATCGCGCTCAAAGTTGGAAATGTAGGGAGGCGCGTAGGCGATCACATAGTGGGTGGAATCAAAGGGGTTCAATTCATAGCCACGTGAGCCAGAGCCCACCAAACAGCCGTTGCCGTCGTGGCGAACCACGCCTTTCAAGCTGGAGTAGAAGGTGCCAGGAACGGGCGTCACAAAGGAACCCGTGGACTGGGGAGAATAGGGGTTGACGGTTTGCCAAGAGGGGAGCTTTTGGGCCAAGAAGCGGTCCGAAACGTTAATCTTGTTGCCGTTGCCGTCCACCACATTGAAGCTGATGCGGTTGCCCGAAAACGGAATGACCTCCGTGACGGTGACGTTGTTGAATTCGACAAAGGCATTCTCCCATTGTTCGCCTGTGGTCAAAATATTGACGCGCAAGGGGTCATTCAAATCGCCCACCGTGATCTGCGCGGGAGTTGGAACAGGACGCGAGCCAATCACCTGCAAGGAGTTGCCGTCGATGGCCTCGAGCTGGGTGCCGTTGTTGTACACGCCCACACGGCCGGTAAACTTGACCAAATCGCCGGGGAGCAAGTACTCTACGTTGGGCAAGGGGAGGAGTTGACCTTGTGCGTTGGTGTAAACGCCCATGCACTCCATGCCGCGGAAAGAACCCGCCGCGCCTTGAGCGACCGTATCCACCAAGAAAAAGAAGGGACGGTGACCGCCTTGAACGGAGCCCGATGCTACCTCAGAGACATCCCCTGGAGTGACTACAATGCCGTAAGTCATGACGGTGTCGCCCAAGTAGGCAGACGTGTCGTTACAGGCAGCCAAGTCCGTGGCAGATACGTACTGGATGTTGGTGATGGAGGTGTAGGGCAAGGTTTGGCCAAATGCGGCAAAACTCCATAGGCCTACACAGAGGGTGAGAAAACGCTTCATAGTTGAGAGATTGATCATTTTAAAACGGTGAATTGGCCGGTGAAGAGTTCTCCCGTTTGGAGGTCTTGTACGGCGTAGAAGTAGAGTCCTCGGGCGAGGATTTGGCTTTGGTCGGTCAGCAAGTCCCAGGCGTGTTCGCCGCCAGAGAAGACGCGGTCTTCCGCGGATTCGCCCGCAAAGGTTTGGAACCAGCGAATGTCGCCGCCCTGGTAGTCTGCATGGTGCTCAAATTGGTCCATGACATCGCCCGCAGGGGAAGTAATCGTAATTCGGCAATCCGCAGGGAGGTTGGCAAAGACCAATTTGCGGGATTCCTCTTGGAAGTTGGATTGGCCCTCCCAGGCAGCCCCTGCGTAGTAGGGGTTGGGGTAAACAAAGGGCGGGAAGTTCTTCATGCTCGGGTTGGCAGGGGTGCCCGCAAAGGCCCGCACGTCATTGGCCAAGAAGCTGGACTCCAGCGATTCCAGCTGGGTGTCTGGGTTTCCTTGGTCAAAGGCGGTGATAGCTACCGCATGCTGCCAGCCGTTGGGCAAGCCTTCCAGGGCATAGTGGTAGTGGTAGGCCGTCGTGTCTCCGGCAAAGTACAGGGGTTCAGGCAGGGCAATGTCGGCGAGGCCCGTTTCGTAGAAGAGGCCATTGCCCGACAGGTCGTATTCGGCGGCGCGGACAAAATCTTCGGAGAGGTTTTGGCTGCCTTCCACGTCAAAGCCCAGGCGGCTTAGGTAGACGCGGTAGCCCTCGAAGTCCTTTTTCTGGGTGATGGGATCCACACTTTCTTCCGAATTGCGCGCCCAGAAGAGGTCAATGCGGTGGTCGCCCGGTACGGCGCGCATGCGGGGGGCATCTGGGGGGCTAGGCAGAATGAAGCGGGTGATTTTGCCGTTCCCGTCGCGGTCTTCGCCCTCGTCGAGGAGGCCGTTGAAGTTGATGTCTTCGCCGTTGTAGGCGACTTGGGCCCATTCGGCATTGCTGATGAAGCGCGCTTTTTGGGCCGCGGTGTTGGCACTATTGGGCTGGCCATCGTCGACTTTTTTGCCCATGACAAAGGCGAAGGCGAGGGTGATTTCGTCCCCGGGGGCAAAGGCACTAAAGGGTCCGACGCTCACTAGGTCCGAACGGTTTCCGCTCGCATTCAACAATCCCTGGATGTTCATTCCGACGCCGTTTTGGCAGTCTACGCCTTGGGGGTCGTCCCAGCAAGGGTTTTGGTTGAGGCCCTCCGTCATCTTGACGTAGCGCTGCGGATCCGAAGTGGGGAAGAAAAAGAGGGCTTGCCCCGAATTGTTAAAAATCCACGCGTTGTAGTGGTCCTTAAAGCCGGGCGTGATGTCCGGATGTTTGAAGCCGTTCTTGTCTTCGGCGCCCAGGAATTTTTGGCCGATGTAGGAATCGGTCAAGCCCACATCGCCCGTCGCATCGTAGCAGTAAGCCATGTGCAGGCTGTCCAGGTATCCATTGCCGCCCTGCGAATAGAATACAGCACCGCCCGACCCGGCTGGGGTAGCGTTGATGTTGCGCACCACAGTATTCGCCCAAAGGGCAATGTGGAGGTCGTCGTAGGTCTCGAGGCCCACATTTTTAATCGTGAGGTTGGCGATGACAAAAAAGTCCGAAAAGCGGTAGTTCCAGTTGTAGGTCTCCATGGTCACTTCCAAGCCCATGGGCGTCGTGTGGCCACTGATGGGAATGGACGTACCGGGTACGAGCAAGTTGGCGTCCGTAAAGGTGCTCTTGAAGTCTTGGTGCGAGACGGCCTCGGGGCGGAAATTGGGGTTGTCCCGCAGCGACGAAATCTCCTGCATGCCCCCCACTGAATTGGTAAACTCAAAGCCCCCTCGGCCGGGTGCATAGCCTTGCGGCGCATCGTAGGCGGAGGTGCTCACCCGCACGGTGCCGCTCCCATCTACGCCGCCGATCCAAATGCCCGACTCAAACAAATGTTCCGTCCCGGACCCCGCAGGGTATTCGCCCGACGGATTCCCCGTCCCGTCCTTGTAGCCGCGAAACGCATTGCCAAAGGTGCCCACATTGGTCACGGTCATGCGCACGTTGCTAGCGTTGGTCAACTTCTCCACGAAGTTCTGCGCATGCAGGAATCCAGCACCCAAAATCAAAGCAGCAAGCGTCAGATGGAACTTTCTCATGGCAGCTTGAGGGTGCTTTGCAGGCGCCCCTGCGGTTCAAGAACAAAGAGCACCAGGCCCGAAGACGCTGGCAGCTCGAGCGCAAAGCGAAGCGCGGAGACTTGGCCGCTCAAAAGCGTTCGGCCCAAGAGGTCCACGCAGCGCCACTTGGCGCCCATGGCCGCTTGGCTCAGCTCCACCCAGTAGCCGTCTTGGCGGTTGCCTAAAATTTGGACGGGAAGCGCGTGCGTTTCATCCACAGAAATCTGCAAGCGCTCCACGTCAATGTCCACGTACACGGGCAGGTGGTCGCTCATCTCGTACAAGGCCGTCAGCACCGTAGCGGGCACGGAATTGTTGGTCGGGGAATTGATGGACGAGTTGAAGTGCAGCCCGTCGTTGCCCACAGGCGTCAAGGACCCCGCCACGTAGGTCATCTTCCCGGAGCCATTGGCCACGTTGTCGTTGAAAAGGACGTGGTCAAAGCGGTCGTCCAAGCCACCCCCCGAAAAACAGCCGCTGTTCGTAGCGCCGTCCCGAGTGCTCTGCGTGTGCAGGTTGCGGAAAGTGTAGTTGTTGTTCCAATTCCCAGGCTGGTTCTCCGGATCGTTAAACCGAATGCTGCTCGTGCTGGGATTCAGCAAATTTTGGAAGCCTGTTTCTTGGCTCTTGGGCATGTTGAGGTCCCCGGCCAAAAAGTAGTAGTCCCCCACGTTGTGCGCCTGGATGTAGGCCATCAAGGCCGCGGTCTCCCGCGCTCGGTCGGCGATGTCGCTGGCGGTAGAGCCCGCCTTCAAATGCGCCGCAAAAACGGTGAAGATGACGGTATCGGGGTGGATGGCGAGCAAGCTATCCTTGTAGTAAAAGCGCTTCACGTCAATGCCGCGGACCAAATTCTGGTTGCTCACATCTTTGGTGATAATGTCCTGATCGAGCAGTCCTAGCTTGTTCTGGTCGTAGTAGATGCCGTTCATGAGCGACGAACCGTTGGAGAAGAAGTCCGTCTTTTCCCAGCGCGTCTCGCCGTTGACATTGAGGCTGTAGGTGAGGATGCGGCCGTGCGGTGTGGTGTTGTCCCCGTTTACTTCGTTGCAGACGAGCAGGTCCGGCTGCGTGTAGTCCACGATGGTCGCGAGGTAGCCTTCTTTGTTGACGGGGTTGTTGCTGCTGCTCGGGCAGTAGCTGGTGATATTCCGGTAGTTGAGCAGGTTGTAGGTCATGATCCGAATGCGCTCCGGCGCCTGCCCCCAAAGCGAAAAATTCCCCGCCACCAGGGCGAGGAGCCAAACCAATTGCCATCGTTTTAAACCGGTATGCATACCTAGGTTCAAAGGTAGGTCAGAAGGGGCCAAAAAGAAAGCGGGCCGGGCCCGCTTTCTAGAATCTTACAGCTTGAAAGTCAAGCCCGCGCTGATGCCCCATCCGGGTGCGTAGTGGCTGAAAATTTGGTCCGTGGCGCCAAAGGATTTATAGACACTTAGCACATCGTTGTTGAGCAGGTTGCTCGCACGCAGCTTGAGGTCGATGCCCTTCTCCTTGCCCAGCTTAGTGGTGAAGCTAAAGTTGAGGCTGTGGAAGGGCTGCGTGTACACGTCAGGGAACAAGCCCATGCCCACGATTTGAAGGGTTGGGCCCTTGACGTTGTAGTAGATGCCTACGTTGGTTTGGCGCTCAGGTGCGGTATAGCTCAATCCGCCGTTCAAAACGTAGGGGCTCTGTCCGGCCATGGCTCGGGTGTTGACAATGGTTTCGCCCACACGTTCGTAGCTCTTGCGAGAGTTAAACTCCACGTCGCTCATGGTGATTTGCGATTCGATCAGCGTGATGTTTCCGTTAAAGAAGAGGTTTTCCAATTTTTGGCTCAGACCCGCAAAGCTGGCGTTCCATTCCACTTCTGCGCCCAGCATCGTGCCGCGGCCCACGTTTCGGGGTTGGAATTCAGTAGAGGTTTGCTGTTCGGCGATGCGCACGAGTTCGATGGGATTGTTGAAGTCTTTGCAGAAGCCGCTGATGGAGAACATTTGGCCGCGTTCGAAGAATTTTTCCCAACGGAGGTCGGCGTTGTTGACGCGGGTTTCGACGAGTTGACCGGACCATGCGGCGTACTCAAAAAAGGAGCCGTTGAAAATTCGGTTCGTCAGTGGGTCAATGATCTGTGCAAAGCTCAATTCCTTGAAGGAAGGACGGGCAATCGTGCGGGTAGCAGACAAACGCAGGTTCTGGGACTCGTTCAACGAATAAATCACGTTCAGTGAAGGGAAGAGATCGAGTGAATTCAAAACGACTTCGTTCACCAAATTTTTCCCGTTTACCGTATTTCCACTGGCATAGGCTTGGTCGCGACCCGTGTGGCGCTGGATGAAGTGTTCCGCACGCAGACCTAGGATGGCTTTGGTGCGAATGTTCAAAGCCACTTCCGTACTCACATAGGCATGCGCCGTGTTGCTGTTGGAGCGGTACGCATTGGAGTTGGGCTGGCTGTTTCCTGACTGGTAGTAAATTTTGTTGTGAACCCCAGGGTAGAGGTTTTCTGGACTGAGAACGGCATTGGGATCGTCGCTTGCCCAGTCCTGCAATCCAAAGAATTGCATATCGAAGGATAGAATTTCGTAACTGCGGTATTTGAAAACATTCCCCGCGCCAAATTTCAACGTGGCTGGCTGCCCGCGGAATTGCGTCTTTTTGGTGACGTCGTAGCGGAAGGGCGCGTTGACTTCCTGCAAGTAGCGCCAAATGCGTGAAGGGTTACCTCCTGCACCCGCCGAAAAGAAGGTGTCCAATGGCCCATACGTGAAGGCGGTTTTTCGGATATCGGGATCCGTGGACAGGGACAGGGTAGGGGCAAAACGCCAATCGACAGCGTACGCACTATTCTTTGGGTTCCACGTGCCTTGCACAAAGGCATTGGTCAAGCTGCGTTGGTTGTATTCCAAATTGTTGGAGAAAGCGGTATAGCCCGATTGGCCAACGGCGGCGTCATCGTTTTGAATTAGGAATTGGCCCGCCCGACTTTCCCCACTTTGGAGGTGCATAAGCGTCATTTTATAGCTGCGCGAAGGGGTGGTGAAGGCATAGCCCGCCAATCCGCCAAGCAGCACGTTTTCTTCTCCCACGTGCCCTTGTTGCATGGTAGCATACCGCAGTTCATTCACGGATGGATCCGTGTAGCGCTGGTATTCTCCATAAAAGACATCCTCGTAGTAGGTGTAGTGCCGCTTGTAATTGGCCGAAAGCACATAGCTCAAAGTGGGTAGGTCTCCATGGCGCGTGGTCTTCTTACCGGTCCAAGTAGTTCCGGTGGTGTAGGCAAAGCTCTGGTCTAGGCCAGAACGGCTTCGCTCGGCACCCAAGGTGGGATTGAAACTCTGCACGAAGGCCTGAACCTCTGAGGTAGGTGCAAAAATGGGCAAGGGAATGCTGCTTTGTCGAGCGGCCCGGGGCAAACGGCGCGTTCCATCGTCAAAGCCTAAAAAATCCAATTTCCCGCCTTGGTAGCTCAAGGAATTCGGATTCAAGTTCATAGCCGGGTTGAAGCTGGCACTTACTGAAAACCGTCGGAGTTTTTCATTCGGGAAAACGGAGGTTTCGATGTTTAAAAGCCCTCCGGTAAAATCTGCGGGTTGATCGGCGGATGCTGTTTTTTGCACCACGATGTTGCTCACCAAATCCGTGGGGATAAGATCCATTTGAAGGCTGTTCCTATCTGGGTCAAGCCCAGGAATTTCCAGTCCGTTCAACGTGGTTTTCGTGTAGCGATCGCCCAATCCCCGGATATAGACATATTTGCCGCCTTCCACCGTTACGCCTGTGACGCGCTTGGCCGCTTCTACCGCGGTAGCGTCGCCAATTTGCGTCATGCGCGTGGCCGAAATCCCATCCATCATGGCCGTCGACTTCTTTTTCAAAGCAAGCAGAGCTACCTCCGTGGTGCGTTCAACGTTGGCCACCACCGTGATCTCCTCGAGCTTCACATTTTCTTCAGGCGTCAAGGCGATTTCGCCGAGGTCAAGGGTCGTTTGACCTGGAGCCACCGCCACATCCAGCACCAAGGTTTGAAACGTGAAGTAGCGAACTTCCAGCTGCTGGGGTCCCAGATTCGCAGGTAGGAAAAAATGGCCATTGAAGTCAGTCGCAGTACCCGTCGAAGGACAAGTGGTGCAGCGTACCGCAGCTCCAATCAACGTTTCTTTTGTGGATGCGTCGATGACCGTGCCTTCCAAGCGTACGGATTGCGCATACAGGGTGTTCGCACCTAGTCCAACCAGGGCGAGCAGTATACCAAAGAGGCTGTTTTTCATGCCGCAAAATTCTCAAGCAAAAAGAGCCCGCACATGCGTGCAGGCTCTTCGTTAACCATTTGTTAATGGTTTAGAAATCTACTGGATGATGCCGGCTTGTGCGGCCCAGGTCCAGCCTAAAACGGAGGTGTTGGCCATCGGCGTTTGGCCCGCGCTGATGCCCGGATGACTTCCGTTGTTAAAGATGTAGGAACTTACCGTATCCACGTTTAGGACCACATTGGAGAAGGACACCCCGGGGGCGTCGATTCGGTTGATCAATTGACCGGGTTGAATGTCCGTGATGTAGATGGACTCGAGGCTCACCAAGGAATTAGCATCGGTGTTGATCAAGTCTCCGGAGGTGATTTGGGCGTTCGAGGCTTGGACGTTGCCGTTTTTAAGGGTGTGGGAAGCTTCGTACGTGCCTTCGGGGCCGTCCAGCTCAAAGGGGCGATCCATAGGGGTGATCACCACGAAGTTGTCCAACGTGCCGCCCCAGGATTGGTCCGTGTCCAGACCGTCGTCGCCAGCATTCCATACGACTACATTGCTGACGTTGACCGCACCGCCAAACCACTCGATGCCATCATCTTGGTTGGCTACCACTTCAATGTGGTTCACCACGGTGCCCGAACCTACGCCACCCAACGTGAGTCCATTGATTTCATTTCCGGCGCCAATGTTGGCTCCGCCGTGCCGAATAGAGAGGTACGTCAAGATGCCCGAATTGTCCGCATTGTCATTTCCGCCGTACAGGCCAAATGCATCAGAGGTAGGGATGCCTTCAATTTGGACTTCAGACACATCGCCCGAAGCATTGGATGCCGAAATCTTTGCGTTGCCCAAAACAATCACGCCCCCCCAAAGCCCATTCACCGTGGGATCGAGATTCGGGCTCGCGAAGTCCCCCAATGCGACCTGCTCGGGACTTATTTCATCTGCAATGGAAGTGAAAATGATAGGCATGGAAGCTGTTCCAGCTGCGTTCAAGGTAGCGCCGCGCGATATCAATAAGGCCGTGGCATTGGCACCTGTGCCGGCCTCACCTTTGATGATGGTTCCAGGCTCAATCGTCAGCGTGACACCGGGTTCAACCGTGATGCGTCCGC
>JAYQOY010000014.1:0-35473 GCA_038145075.1 Schleiferiaceae bacterium
ATCAGCGGCATTGGCGTGGATGAAGGCGCGATGCAGAACGTACGCTTGTTCCCCAACCCGAACGACGGCTACTTCACGGTAGAGGTAGGCGAGGCGTATGTCGGAGCGAGCTACGAGGTAGTTGATGGTATGGGTCGCCCCATTGAGCGCGGTGTTATCACCTCCACAACCCAAAGCTTCGATCTCGCGGACAAGCCCAAAGGGGTCTACCGCATTGCATTGACGAAAAACGACAAGCGTAAAACTTTGATGGTTGTCATACAATAGGTTGAATCAAGGTTGAAAAGGCCCCGCTGTTTGGCGGGGCTTTTTTTTGTTCAATTAAATCAAGAAATTTGTCCGAATGATTAGTACCATGAAAAGAGCAATTGCCTTTCTACTTGCCTTGTCGCTATTCGCATTACAGTCATGCTCTATCCTTTTTCGAGGGGAGTCAGACAATGTGCATCGGGGACGATTATTGCCTTCAGATTATTTTGAACATTCTGCCAATGCCTTTGGAATGAAAGAGTTCGAAAACATGACACATGTGGATGTACATGGTTTGAAGATTCCTGAGAGCACCCTAAATGTGTATGAGAAGTATTCAAAGATTCAGCGTAAAGACAGCGTGAGTTATGTTCTAGTTTATCAAGCTGGGGAAATAGCACGTGTGAATAAGCTGATCTACAAGCAAGCGTTTCCAATTCCATTGACAACAACGGGTTTTGGGGGATATGTACTTTGGAAATCATACAAGGACAAGGCTTTTGTAGATATGACTCAAGACTGGGTTGTTAATGCCGCTGGAGTCTGTCTTATTGTTGATGCATCAACGGGGGTGTATTCTATTGTTCGCGATTTACTTCAAGGCAATAAAAAGCGGTGGCGATTGGCTAAAATTGTCCCACTCACTCAAGAGGAATACGAGAGATTGACATTCTGACCACCGTACCTTTAGGGAATGCGTCGCTACATTCTCCTCATAGCCAGCTTGTTGTCCTTTGCGGCAGGCGCCCAGCAGTCCCTGTATTGGTTGCCCAAGGAAACGCTTTCTACTTCTATGGCGGCCAACCGACCTCGGGTTACTTCGAACGCCTACGACATGCCGGTGGTTATATGGGGAGAGGGCGCTAACCTTGTTGCAGGTGTTGGGACTCAGTTCTTTTTTGACCGAGTAGACACCCTTAATCTTCCGGGCCAAATGGTCTCTATCTCCTACTGGCACGGGCCCGAATTAGCCGGCACCGGGGACACCCTATACGCCGTCTACAAAGAGGCCCCTGAGACGGACACCTCGCACCACATTTACTGCGTGGCTACGTTTGACGGCGGTCAAAATTGGATGGCACCTCGCCGAGTCGATTTCATTGGCAACCATATGGGGCGTCTGCCGACGGTGGCAAAGGGGCCTGGGGGCCATCCCGTGGTCGCCTTTATGTTTTCCGACCTGAACTACATGGAGCCTCAATGGGTGATTGCTACAAGCTCGGACTATGGCCAAACCTTCAGTGCCCCCGTTCAAGTGAGTGGGGACAACAGCCCCACTGCCGAAGCTTGCGACTGTTGCCCGGCCGCGCTCGCGGTTACGGGTTCGACGGTGCATTTGGCCTACCGAGATAACTTGTCCAATGTCCGAAACATTCGAGTCGCCAGCGGCCTCTGGCAAGACAGTGTCTTCACCTCCATGAACGTGGATCCGCAAGCCTGGACCGTCAATGCTTGCCCGGCCTCGGGCCCAGACATTACCAATCTCGGGGACAGCCTCTATGCCACGTTTTTAAACGCTTCCCAATCCGACGACGTCTTCCTTTCCCGTTGGCAGCATGGGGACAGCGCCGTAGCTATTCAAGGAATGTCATCGTCGTCCCTCGCTCAGAATTACCCACGCATCGACGCGCAGCTCTGGAGTGATGGAAGCTTTACGCGTAGTTCGGTCTGGAAAACGGGTGCGGGAACGCAAGCAAAAATTCAGGCCAAAATTGAACACGGGGGCCTGCCTTTTTGGGTGGATTTGGATACCGGGACCGTCAATGTGCCCGACGTCGCAGTCAGCGGGCAAGGCGTTTACTTTGTCTGGCACGAGGTGCTTCAGAAGCGCATGTATCTCAAGCGCGCCTATTTCCAAGGCATTGGTTTGGAGGAGGTTCCATCTTTAACGGACCGAACGCTTACCCACATCTTCGACCTCCACGGCCGGCAGGTAGATCCCGCCAACCTCCCCGCTGGCGTGTATATTTTCTGGTACTCGGATGGGTCGTTTGAGAAAAGGCTCATCCGAGAGAAGTAATGCCTTACACCATTTCATAGAGCCGGAATGCCTCGCTGCACTCGGCGGACCGGTGGGGGAGGCTTTACTAGGCAAGCCCTCCCGCTGCGCGGCATGGGCTTTTTCTATTCCCCCTTTCGCTCATGCGCGCATGGCTTATGGGAAATAAAAAAAGCCCAGGTCGTTGACCTGGGCTTGCCTAGTAGATATACTGGAGAAAAGGTCGAAGTTCAAGTGAACCCGCGAAACCTTTCCTGAAAACACGCTATCCTTCGAATCTATTACAAATTCAAAGTAGCACACCAATCTCTTAAGGCTTGACGATCAGCATTCGATATGGAGCTATGATCGAAGCTGGTCGCATTCTCAAAGGGCGGCGGCATGACCAATTCATCCAACGGGTAATTCTGAAAGTGATCCGTGCATTGGGGCCTATGACAAGATGTACACGAATTCTGAAGAGTAGTGGTATGGGGTTGTTGCCACTCTTGCCCAACAACTGAATAAGGAGTCATCCCCGTTAAAGGCAACATTAATTCTGAAGTGTCGTTTGGGTTCTTTAATTGGTCCACAGCCGGAGTATGTAAAAAGGGACTAGCCATATGGCAGTTCACACAGTTAAAGACTTCAGTCATCTGCTTTGGCGAAGCCCAATAGTCGTTATAGTCAGAGTCTTGAGGAGTAGGGACATTATTTGGGTCACTTAATTCGTCTATTTCAAAAAAGCAGGTTTGTCCTGTTGAATACTTGTGTCCAATTACGCCTAGACCACTGCCTCTAAAAAAGGTTATAAAAACAACATCATTATTTTCGCTGCCATCAGGGTTTATCCCCGCATATCTTCCCATTCTATTGCCCAGTTCGCACGAACCATTAAAGGCAAAAGGATGATCACAATCATCTGGATTATCGCTATTGTGTAATAGAGTCATACCATTCTTAGTCATTGGAATCTCTACAGCATCATCGTATTTAAAATCAGGCAATGGCCCTAAAACAGATTCACATTCATAGGCATGTTCAAGCGCAGTTCGATTAGAGTCTGTTTTTCGACAAGAGTTAAAAGCTAAGACGGTTAGCAATATGAGGACAATCAGTTTTGATTTGTTCATGAGCGGTAAAGTATTGAATTTCACAATAATGAGACTAAAACAAGTCGTTAAATCCAAAATCTATACCATGTATCATGATTGCGAACAGTGCTGAACAAGGATTGGTAGACCTTCTGGTCATGTTTTTTATTTTTCTATCTTAGGTATAGAACAAAAGCACTGTCATGAGAAAAATATTATTTATCGCAATGGTGATGTTTACAGCACTAACTAGTTGCGAAAAAAGCAATCCCGTGCACACCATAGAAGGGAAATGGATTTGGTCTCCGACTGAAAATAGAGCCGATGCAAATACGATGTATGAATTCATCGATGGAAATATCTATACGTCTTATTGTATCACTTGTCCCGGTGATGACGATTACTGGAACTCTTTAGATAGTTCTGATCGAATCCCTGGAGTCCACAGTTATTCTTTTGATGGAGATACTTTGGTGTGGGATGGGACGCCTAGAGCTGTAACATTTGAATGTGACGGCGGCAAACTCCATTTGGACGGTTCATTCAGCCACCTTTGGAGGTTGAGCTCTAACTGTCAATAATATCATTTACAATTTTCAGACCCGTTGTCGTCTTTATTGTAAGATAACCCCTTACACAAAATAAAAAGCCCTGATGCTGGGCATCAAGGCTTTTCCTTGTAGCGGGGGCCGGACTCGAACCGACGGCCTTCGGGTTATGAGCCCGACGAGCTACCAACTGCTCCACCCCGCGATGTGGACGACAAAAGTACAACATTTCCCACAAATGGCCTCCAAAATCCGCTGTGGTGGAGAAAAAGCCCTGTGCTACCTTCAAGGCCGTGAAGGACAAGGAGATATACGATTTCTCGGGGGCCATTGAGCGCATGGATGTAGAATGGACCTGGGATTTTGTGGAGGTGCCGGCGGAGATATCGGAAGAAATTCGGGCCAAGAAATGGAAGCGCTTGTGCGTGTCTATCCAAGACTTGCCCGCCTACAGCGCCGCCTTGATGCCCTTGTCGGAAGGGCGACGGGGCATCCTGATCAGCCAAGCGAGGCAGAAGGAACTGGGCGCCTTCTTGGGCGCTTGGATACAGATACGCCTGTGGGAAGACCAGTCGAAGTATGGCATGCCCGTGCCCGAGGAGCTTGCGGAGCTTTTTGAATTTGATCCGGCCATTGAAGCTGCTTTTGAGAAATTATTACCCGGGCGCCGAAGGAATTACCTACACCACATCGCTTCAGCTAAAACGGAAGCCACGCGGACCAAACGCGTCTTGAAGCTCCTAAAAGATTTGGGCATAGAAAGCGTGGGTTAAGCGTTTAGGCGGATAAAAACCCCGACCTTTGCACCATGCAAAAAGCCCACAAAGCCGGTTTTGTCAACCTCATTGGCCATCCCAATGTGGGCAAGTCTACCTTGACCAACGCCTTGGTGGGCGAGCGCTTGAACATCATCACCCCCAAGGCGCAGACCACGCGCCACCGTATTTTTGGCATCCTAAACGGGGCGACGCCGGCCTTTGACTACCAGTTGGTATTTAGCGATACCCCCGGAGTCTTGGATCCCGCCTATGCACTCCAGGAAACCATGCTGACGGCGGTCAAGTCTGCCTTTGAAGATGCCGACATCTTCCTGTACGTTGTAGAGTTGGGCGAAGGCCCCCTCAAGCACGAAGGATTTTTCAAGGGCCTACAAGAAGCGGAACAACCCGTTTTGGTCCTCTTGAACAAGGTCGATTTGCACGATCAAGAGAAATTGGAGCGGGAGACGGCCCTGTGGTCTTCGTGGATGCCTCGGGCGGAGATTATCCCCATTTCGGCATTGACGAAGTTCAATTTGGACTACGTACTCAACCGTATCCTGCAGCTTATTCCGGAGAGTCCAGCCTACTTTGAGAAGGGCCAGTTGACGGATCGTTCGGAGCGTTTTGTCACGTCGGAGATTATCCGCGAGCAGATCCTGCTGAACTACAGCAAGGAAATTCCGTACTCGGTGGAGGTGGGCGTGGATACCTTCCTGGAAGAGGAGGAGATTATTCGGATTCGGGCGGTTCTCTATGTGGCCCGCGACTCGCAGAAGGGCATTCTCATTGGGCACAAGGGGGCGGCG
The DNA here is from genome assembly GCA_038145075.1 of Schleiferiaceae bacterium. Classification (GTDB taxonomy): domain Bacteria; phylum Bacteroidota; class Bacteroidia; order Flavobacteriales; family Schleiferiaceae; genus TMED14. The sequence continues at coordinate 5,437 of JAYQOY010000014.1, forward strand.
CTTAAACGCGTTGGCATTGGGGCCCGAAAGCGCCTCCAAGACTTCTTCCAAAAACACGTGCACCTCGAGCTCTTCGTCAAAGTGCAGCCCGATTGGCGGAATGACCGTCAGAAACTCAAAAGATTCGGATACGAATGAAATCGCTTGTAGCTATCGTCGGACGCCCCAATGTGGGAAAGTCCACCTTCTTTAACCGCCTCGTGCAGCGCCGCGATGCCATTGTGGATGCCATTGCCGGTGTGACCCGCGACCGCCACTACGGCCATACCGAATGGGTGGGCAAGAAGTTCAACATCGTGGATACTGGCGGCTATGTGGAAGGTTCAGACGACATCTTTGAAGGTCAAATACGCAAGCAGGTAGAAGCCGCTTTGCTGGAATGCGATGCCATTCTCTTCCTCGTGGACGTAGAAGACGGTGTGACCCACGACGACCAAGAAATTGCCGCCATTTTGCGCCGCCAATCCAAGCCGGTCATCGTCGTCGCCAACAAAGTCGACAACCACCAACGCGCCAACGACGCCGCAGAATTTTACGGCTTAGGCCTTGGCGAACCCATTTGTATGTCCGGCATCAACGGCAGCGGTACGGGGGAAGTGTTGGACGCCTTAGTGGAGGTTTTGCCAGACCACCCTGATGAGCCGGATGAGGATCCCACCGATCATCTTCCGAAGCTGGCCATCGTCGGCCGCCCCAACGTAGGCAAGTCTTCGCTGACCAATGCCCTTTTTGAGGAAGAAAAATCCATCGTGACGGACATCGCAGGGACCACCCGTGATACGGTCAATGCGCACTTCAACAAGTTCGGCATGGAGTTCCTATTGCTCGATACGGCAGGCTTGCGCAAAAAGGGCAAGGTGAACGAAGATTTGGAGTTCTACAGCAACATGCGAAGCATTCGGACCATTGAAGAGTCGGATGTATGCGTACTCGTGATTGATGCCACCCAAGGCTTTGAGGCCCAAGATTTGGCCATCCTCAACGTGATCGAAAAGAACCACAAAGGCCTCGTCATCCTCGTGAACAAATGGGACCTCGTCGAGAAGGACCACAAGACCACCGAGGAGTTTACCAAAATCATTTTGGCGCGGACCAAACCCTTTGTGGACGTCCCCATCATCTTCACGTCCGCCCTCACCAAGCAGCGCGTGCTGAAGGGCATCGAAGAGGCCATGGCCGTGTACGAGCGCCGCAAGACCCGCATCAGTACCTCTCGCCTGAACGACGAGATGCTGCCCATCGTGAAGCACATGCCGCCGCCCATCTACAAGGGCAAGGAGGTGAAAATCAAGTACATCACGCAGCTACCCACGCACTACCCGCAGTTTGTCTACTTCTGCAACCTGCCCCAGTACGTGAAAGATCCCTACTACCGCTACGTGGAGAACCAGATGCGCAAGCACTACAACTTCCACGGCGTGCCCATTGAGATTTACTTCCGCAAGAAATAAGAAAAGCCGGCCCTGAGGGTCGGCTTTTTTGTTGAAGGAGGCGCGAAGGAGGGCTTAAGACGTGACCTTTCGGAAGGTGGCCTCCAGGTTTTCGCCGCCTTTTTTCGTGAAAGTCTCTACAGAGTCCTCACGCACAATCTTTCCTTTCCGAATAAAGACCACGCGGTCGCAGAGTGCCTCCACTTCTTGCATGATGTGGGTAGACAAGAGTACGGTCTTGTTGGCGCCTACATTGCGGATGAGTTTCCGAATTTCCACCAATTGGTTGGGGTCCAGGCCGGTCGTGGGTTCGTCCAGGATGAGGACCTCGGGGTCGTGCACTAGGGCAGCGGCTAGGCCTACGCGCTGGCGGTAGCCTTTGGAGAGCTGCTTGATTTGCTTGTGCCGTTCCGGGGTGAGGCCGACCTCTGCGATGCGCTGCTCCACCGCTTCCTCGGGCGCGCCGTAGAGGTTGGCGACAAAGCGAAGGAACTCCGTTACGTACATGTCTTGGTAGAGGGGGTTGTGTTCGGGCAAGTAGCCGACGCGCTTGCGCACGTCAATGGACTCGGTGGCGCAGTCCAGGCCGCAAACGGAGGCGGTGCCTTCACTTGCGGGGAGGTAACCCGTTAAGATTTTCATGAGGGTGCTCTTGCCCGCGCCATTGGGGCCCAGCAGACCCACAATTTGGCCTTTGGGCAGCTCTAAGGTTACGCCATCCAAGGCTTTCTGCGCCCCGTACAGTTTGGTCAATCCATGCGTGGAAATCGCCATTTCTCAGTTTTTAAAGAAGATGAGCCAGGTGGCCCAACCGCCCGCCGCTTGGAGGGTGGCATTGGTCTTAGCGCGGTAGGAGTAACACTCCAGATAGACGGGGTCGCTGAAGTAGCCCTTGTTTTTGGAGAGCAAAAGCACCCGCCGGTCATGCAAGGGGTGGTAGGTCTTTACCAGATCGTAAATGATGGTTACAGGGCCAAACAGCACGCCCCCAAAGAAGTTGTGCCAGTGGCGGCCGCGCAATCGTGTGTCGTTGTAGGCGCGGAGGCAAACGTCCACGTCGTTGTCCATGACTTCATCGAGGCCCACGTAGCGCAGGTCCGCTGCAGGGATGCGGTAGCGCGTCCCCTGGCTTTCAAAATGCAGGAAGCGTTGGCCGATGCGGACCACGTCGCCCTCGAAGCTGTGTCCATTTTGGAGTACTACGATGTCCTTCGCCGCAAGTGCAAAGGGCAAAAAGGCAATAAGGAGCAGAAACTTTTTCATAAAATAATCCTTCACCGAAAGTAAGGCAGATATCTTTGGTATGAAATGACAGGACGCGTTCTCAAATCCACTGGAAGCTGGTACCGAATTCAGCTCGAAGACGGCAGCCTCGTGGATGCGCGCTTGCGCGGGGCCATGCGCCTCCAAGGGAGCCGCGCCACCAACCCCGTGGCAGTGGGCGACTTCGTAGATGTGGAGCCCGAGTCGGAGGGGCGCTACGCCATTTCCGCCGTGCATGAGCGGAAGAATCACCTGGTCCGACGCTCCGTCAACCTCTCCAAGAAAACCCAGGTCATCGCGGCCAATTTGGATCAGGCGGTACTCGTCTGCACCATCGCCGAGCCTAAGACGCTTCTGGGGTTTATGGACCGTTTTCTAGCCACGGCGGAAGCCTATGAGATCCCCGCGGTCCTCGTTTTCAACAAAATGGATGCCTACGGTCCTGCTGAGATGGACGAATTGGCCTACCGCGAGGCCTGCTATGGCCGAGCGGGCTATCCCATACTGCGGGTTTCAGCCACGACGGGGGAAGGACTTGGAGCGTTGCACGAGGTTTTGCGCGATAAAGTGAGCCTGTTTTCCGGCCACTCTGGGGTGGGGAAGAGCACCCTGGCCAATGCCCTGCAGCCCGGTCTGGACCTAAAGACGGGGGACATCTCCGACGCCCACGGCCAAGGAAAGCACACCACCACCTTTGCGGAAATGCACCCGCTAGACGGTGGGGGCTTCCTCATTGACACGCCGGGCATTCGCGGCTTTGGTTTGGTGGACATGGAGCTCGACCAAATTGGCCACTACTTCCCTGAAATTTTTACCCTTAGCGAGGCCTGCAAGTTCAACAACTGCAGCCACGAAGAGGAGCCCGGTTGCGCTGTGGTGGCCGCCTACGAGGCCCATCAATTGGCGCCCACCCGTTATGAAAATTACCTCCGCATGCTCCACGGCGACGAGGGCGACGACCCCTACCGCCATGCCGAGGTTAAAGGATTGGACCAATGAGAGTCGTCGTCCAGAAAGTGTCAGAAGCTTCCGTGAAAATCGGCGGACAGGTCCACGCGAGCATCGGGCCTGGTCTGCTCATTTTTGCCGGCTGGGAGGAAAGCGACACCCCGGAGGACAATACGTGGATGGCGCAGAAAATCAGCCGCATGCGCCTTTTCGAAGACCACGAAGGCGTCATGAACCGCTCCATCATGGAAGTGGGCGGACACTTTCTGGTCATTTCTCAGTTTACCCTGCATGCGGCCACCAAAAAGGGCAACCGACCCAGCTACTTCCGAGCGGCGCATCCTCGGGTTTCCAAGCCTCTGTACGAGGACTTTTTGGACCAACTCTGGAATGCCTCTGACCTCCCTGTGAAATCGGGCGAATTTGGAGCCGACATGAAAGTGGCCCTCATCAACGACGGCCCCGTCACCATTACCATGGACAGCAAAAACAAAGAATAACATGGCAGCACCCCTTCAATCTTTGCAGGCCGAAGTTGATCAGTGGATCGAGGATTTTGGCGTTCGGTACTTTAATGAACTGACCAACATGGCCCAGCTCACCGAAGAAGTGGGCGAAGTGGCCCGCATCATCGCACGCCGCTACGGAGAACAGTCCGAAAAAGAAAGCGACAAAGCCAAAGACCTGGGCGAGGAGCTCGCCGATGTCCTCTTCGTCACCCTCTGCCTGGCCAACCAAACGGGCACGGATCTCCAAGCGGCCTTCGATCGCCGCATGGCCGCCAAAGGGGTTCGCGACAAGGACCGCCACGCCAACAATCCCAAACTGCGTTAAACAAAGCAGAAAGCACTCTGCCGTACCTTTGCCGCAACAACCTTTTTGCTATGCGACCTGACCTTTTCGAAGCCCCCGATTACTACCTCTTGGACGAACTCCTCACGGAAGAGCACAAGCTCGTTCGCGATGCCACGCGCGACTGGGTAAAGCGGGATGTCAGCCCCATTATTGAAGACTACGCCCAGAAGGCGGCCTTCCCCACCCAGATCGTAAAAGGCCTGGCGGAAATTGGCGCTTTTGGTCCCTATATCCCTACGGAGTACGGCGGTGCCGGTTTGGACCAAATCAGCTACGGCTTGATGATGCAAGAGATTGAGCGCGGTGACAGCGGCGTGCGTTCGACCTGTTCGGTGCAGTCTTCCCTGGTCATGTACCCCATTTACGCCTACGGCAATGAGGAGCAGCGTCAGAAGTACTTGCCCAAATTGGCGAGCGGCGAATGGCTGGGCAGCTTCGGTTTGACCGAACCCAACTTTGGCTCCAACCCCGGTGGCATGGTCACCAACTTTAAGGATATGGGCGACCATTACCTGCTCAACGGCGCCAAAATGTGGATCTCCAACGCCCCCTTCTGCGATGTGGCCGTTGTTTGGGCCAAAAACGAAGAAGGCCGCATCCACGGCCTCATCGTCGAGCGCGGCATGGAAGGCTTCACCACGCCAGAAACCCACAACAAATGGTCGTTGCGCGCCTCCGCTACCGGCGAGCTGGTCTTTGACAACGTGAAGGTTCCCAAAGAGAACCTCTTGCCCAACAAATCCGGCTTGGGAGCTCCTCTAGGCTGCTTGGATTCTGCCCGCTACGGCATCGCCTGGGGCGCCATCGGTGCGGCCATGGACTGCTACGATACCGCCCTTCGCTACTCCAAGGAGCGCGTTCAGTTTGACAAGCCCATCGGTGGCTTCCAGCTACAGCAGAAGAAACTAGCCGAAATGATCACCGAGATCACCAAAGCCCAATTGCTCACCTTCCGCCTGGGTCAACTCAAGAACGAAGGCCGTGCCACGACCGCCCAAATCTCCATGGCCAAGCGCAACAATGTCGACATGGCCTTGACTATCGCCCGCGACGCCCGCCAAATGCTCGGCGGCATGGGCATCACCGGCGACTACCCCATCATGCGCCACATGATGAACTTGGAGTCCGTGGTGACCTACGAAGGCACCCACGACATTCACCTGCTCATTACGGGCATGGATGTGACGGGGATTCCGGCGTTTAAGTAAACAGCTTGGTAGCTAGAGGGCTAGGAGGCTAGAGAGCAGGCGCGCAGCGCCCTTCAACCCTTTAACCCTTTAACCCTTTAACCCTTAGTACAAAAAGGTATCAAAGGGAAAGCGCGCCGCGTGCAGCGTAGCAACGGCGCGATAGATAGACTCGCGCAAGGAGTCAAAATTGTCTTTGTTGGTCGCGGAAATGAATACGCACTGGCCGCCGAGTTCTTTGATCCAGCGGTTTTGGACGTCTTCAATTCGGCCGATATGCCCCTCTTCGTCGGGCTGAGCGACCCACGCATCCACTTTGTTGAAAATGACCAGAATGGGCTTTTCGTGGGCTTTGAGTTCGGTCAGAATTTGGTTCACGGAGGCCATGTGGTCCTCGTAGGAATCGTGTGAAATGTCCACCACGTGGAAGAGGATGTCCGACTCACGAACTTCATCCAACGTAGACTTGAAGGATTCGACGAGTTGAGTGGGCAATTTTCGGATGAATCCGACCGTATCCGTGAGCAAAAAGGGCAGGTTGCCGATCACGATTTTTCGCACGGTCGTGTCCAGGGTGGCGAACAATTTATTCTCGGCAAGAACTTCCGTTTTCCCCAAGGAATTCATGAGGGTGGACTTACCCACGTTGGTATAGCCCACAAGGGAGGCCCGAATCAACGTGCCGCGGTTGCCGCGCTGCGTGGCCATTTGGCGGTCGATTTTCACCAATTTTTCTCGCAGGAGCGCAATTTTTTGCTTGATGATTCGACGGTCCGTTTCAATCTGCGTTTCACCGGGTCCGCGCATACCGATGCCGCCTTTTTGGCGCTCAAGGTGCGTCCACATGCGGGTCAATCGGGGCAGCAGGTATTCGTACTGGGCCAATTCGACTTGGGTGCGCGCGTAGGAGGTCTGGGCGCGTGCGGCAAATATGTCGAGGATTAAGTTGGTTCGGTCCATGACTTTGATCTCGAACAAGCGCTCAATATTCTTGAGCTGGGAGGGCGACAATTCGTCGTCAAAAATGGCCAAATCCACCCCGTTGTCGTGGATGTATTCTTTGATTTCCTCCATTTTACCGCTGCCCAAAAAGGTGCCCGAATCGGGTCTATCCAATTTTTGGGTAAATACCTCGAGGGTTTCCGCACCGGCCGTGTAGGCCAAAAAGCGCAGTTCCTCCAAGTATTCTGTCGATTTTGCCTCGGACTGTTCGCGGGTAATGGCACCAATTAAGATGCAGCGTTCCGCTTGGCTCGGGCGGGCCGAATCACGTTCTAGCATGCGCGCAATTCAGAGCTTAGAAGAGGCGCTCCCAGGGAATTCGGCTGGCAATCAGCAGTAGGCCTAAACCGAAATAGACCAAAACAGCCTTGTCCTTGCTTTCAGCATCGCTGGCCTTCTTGAACTTGCTGTTGCCGATGGTGATGAGCACCAGACCCACCAAGTTGGCGGCAATGTGCTCGACGGCAAACCAGCGCAGCTCAGCGGTCTTCATGACTTCGGCCGTGTTGCTGGTTAACTGCTCAAACCAAGGGCCCATGAAGTACAAACCTAAACCCAAGAGGAGTTGGGTATGGCCGCTGATGAGGGCAATTTTGGAGAGCAAAGCCATTTTGGAATCCGAGGCTGAAGCGCCCGAAAGACGGCGGTAGATCGCCAATAGCACCAAGGCGGTGGCGGCGAGCAAAAAGAGGTAGGCAACCGTTCGGTGCGTGTGAAGTAAACCTGTGTACACGATTAAATGCGTTTAGTCTGACCCCAAAGGTAGTTCAATAAGAAATCAGCCCCACCTTTGTACTTTGCAACGCAACTATGGCAAAGAAGAACGCACCCATCCGCAAGCGCGACATCCTCGACTACCACGAAGGAGTTCGGCCCGGAAAGATTGAAGTCATACCCACCAAGCCGTCCAACTCGCAGCGCGACTTGAGCATCGCCTACTCCCCTGGAGTGGCGGAGCCCTGCTTGGAAATTGCGGCAAACCCTTCAGATGCCTACCGCTACACGGCAAAAGGCAATTTGGTGGCAGTCATTTCCAACGGTACGGCTGTTTTGGGCTTGGGAGACATAGGCCCATTGGCGTCTAAGCCCGTAATGGAGGGCAAGGGCGTCCTCTTTAAAATCTTTGCAGACATTGACGTCTTCGACCTAGAACTGGACACCAAGGATCCGGACAAATTCATCGAGACGGTTAAAATTTTGGCCCCTACGTTTGGCGGCATCAATCTGGAGGACATCAGTGCGCCGGAGTGCTTTGTAATTGAGCAACGCTTGCGGGAAGAACTGGACATCCCCATCATGCACGACGACCAGCACGGCACCGCCATCATTACCGGCGCGGCCCTGCTCAACGCCCTTGAACTAGTTAAAAAGGATATCGCAAAAGTGAGAGTGGTCTTCAACGGGGCCGGCGCCAGCGCCATCTCCTGCGCCACCTTGTATTTGGCCTTGGGCGTCAAGCCCGAAAATCTCACCATGTGCGACTCCAAGGGGGTCATCCACGACGGCCGTAAGGATTTAACGAATGAAAAGCTGCGTTTTGCGCGGCCCAACACGAAGCGTGAACTAGCAGAAGCCATTGAAGGTGCAGATGTCTTTGTAGGACTGTCTAAGGGGAACATCCTGACGCCTGCTATGATTAAAACAATGGCTAAAAAGCCTGTTGTATTTGCTTTGGCCAACCCGGACCCTGAAATCAAGTACGAACTCGCGAAAGAGACACGAGACGACTTGATTATGGCGACCGGCCGCAGCGATAATCCAAACCAGGTCAACAACGTTTTGGGCTTCCCCTACATCTTCCGAGGAGCCTTGGACGTGCGCGCAACCCAGATAAACGAAGCCATGAAGCTGGCGGCCGTCAAGGCCATCGCCGAATTGGCGAAGGAGCCCGTCCCCGAGATTGTGAACCTCGCCTATGGCAGTCGCAACTTGACCTTCGGCCCCGATTACATTATTCCCAAGCCCTTCGACCCGCGATTGATCTACAAAGTGTCCTCTGCAGTAGCCAAGGCCGCTATGGATTCTGGAGTGGCCCAGCAGTCAATAGCAAATTGGGAGGCCTATGAAGAGGAGTTGCGCAGTCGTTTGGGCCGAGACGATAAGTTTATTCGACTCGTCATGGAAAAGGCGAAGACCAACCCCAAGAAGGTGGTCTTCAACGAGGCGGAAAACTACCGCGTGCTCAAGGCCGCTCAGATCGTTATGGAAGAAGGCATCGCCGAGCCCATTTTGCTGGGCGACGCGAGCCGCATTCAAGCTTTGAACGAAGAGTTCAGCCTGGGCTTAGAAGACGTTCAAATTATCGACGTCAAGAGCTTCCACGTGCCCCGCATTGCGGAGTACGCGGACGAATACTACAAATGGCGCCAACGAAAGGGCGTGGGCTACGACGAAGCGCGTCGCAACATGCGCAACCGCGATTACTACGGTCCCATGATGGTTCGCATGGGCGATGCCGATGCCTACATTACGGGGTCCATGGTGAAGTACCCACGTGCCGTGAAGCCCGTTCTCGAAATTTTAGGCCCCAAAGACCACAGCCGCACGGTCGCGGGCGTCTACGTGATGCTAACCAAGCGCGGCCCACGCTTCTTTGCGGACACGACCATGAACCAAGACCCCTCCGCGGAGCGCATTGCACAAATCGCTTGCGAGGCTGCGGCCATGGTGCGCAAGATGAATTTGGAGCCCCGGGTGGCGTTGTTGAGCTATTCCAACTTTGGGTCTTCTGCAGAAGGCAAAACGCCCAAGAAGATGCGCGACGCACTTCGCATCATTCGCCAGCGCGAACCAGGTCTCATCGCCGACGGCGAAATGCAAGCCAACTTCGCCGTGGACAACGTTCTCTTGCAGGAGCAATTCCCCTTCAGCGACTTGGTCGGCAAGGAGCCCAACATCTTTGTCTTCCCCGGCCTGAGCTCTGCGAACATCTCCTACAAACTGCTCCAGTCCATGGGCAGCATGGAGGCCGTGGGTCCTTTGTTGATCGGTTTGAGCTATCCCGCACACGTGCTACAGCTGGGCTCTAGCGTCCGCGAAATTGTGAACGCCGCCGCTATGGCTGTGATTGACGCGCAGTCGCGGGAGGTAGTTGACTAAAGCCGAGTGCAGCTAGTAGGGCGAGGCCCACACAGATCCACCACAGCATTTCAAATCCCGGGCCCGCAATTGTGCGGGTTCCAAGGATAGGTGCAAGGATGTGGCCCAGCGCGTAGGTAGCGGCGTAGAGGCCGAGGTAGCGGCCGCGCGAAGCGTCCCCAGCCCGTAAGGTGATCCAGGAAATCATGAAGGGCATGGCGAGGATTTCCGCTAGGCTGAGAATGCCCATGGACAAGAAAAGGTTGGGCACGCCGTCTAATAGATTCAAGCTGGCAAACGACAGGGCCAGGATGACGCAGCCCAGGGCGATGGCATAGCGGGGCTTGATGCGGTTCTGCGCCCAGTTGACAAAGACCATTTCGACACCTACCACAAGCACGCCGTTTGCGCCCAGCAAGAGGCCGATCATTTCTTCGGAGAGGTGGTATTCGTTCCGGTAGTAGAGCGGTAGGGAGGCGACCAACTGGAAGAATACGACCGCAAAAATCAAGACTAAGGCAGAGAAGGCCATGGCACTGGGGTCGCGGAAGGGGGATCGGCCTTTCGGCTTGACTTCGCGCTGGCTCCTGGGTTGGCGCTTGCGGAAGTAGGCGGTGAACAAGATGCCGGCGCCAAAGCAGGTGAGGGCATCGGCCCAGAAAAGCCCCTGATAATTCATCGCGGCGATGAGGCCGGCTGCGGCAGGGCCCAAGGAAAAGCCGAGGTTGATGGCCATTCGGTTCAGGGAGAAGGCCTTGGTGACATTTTCGGGCTTGGCGTACTCAAAGACAGCGGCGGAATTGGCGGGACGCACCATGTCCGCGATGGCCGTGAGGAGGAAGACGCCCGCGCAGAGCAGCCAAAAATCAGAAATGAAGGATAGCCCCAAAAAGAGGATGCTGCCGCCAAAAAGGGCAGAACTTTGGACGCGGTAGGAGCCGATTCGGTCTGTCCAGTAACCGCCATTGAAGGCGCCCAGCATGGAGCCGGCCCCAAAGCAGGCCATGACGTAGCCGGTGTCTTCCAAGGAGAAGTTCAGGCCCTCCGTGAGGTACAAACTCAAAAAGGGGAGGACCATGGTGCCCGCCCGGTTGATGAGCATGACGGTGGCGAGAACCCAAGCTTCCGGGGAGAGGCCCGAAAAAGCTGCTTTGTAGGAACGCACCGCCGCGGTCAATGGATTTTGAGCTGGCATGCCGCAAAGGTACCGCCCGAGGTGCCCCGGCTGTTCACTATCTTCACCGCAATGAAGCGTTTTTTCTTCCTCTTGGCGATGCTATTGGCGCCGCTTGCTTGGGCTCAGGACGACCCCCACTTTCTGCATGGATTTGGCTACGATTATTCCATTGGGGTGCCGCGCAACAATGCCGGCCAGCTCTTCATGGGCAATGGTTTGAACTACGTGCCTCGCTACGTCTTCCCGGTGAATGAGAACTTCAGCTATGGACTGGGTTTGCCCGTTGGAGCATCCTTAGTGCAGTCCTTGGTGAGTGGTGCAACGGCTTTGGGGGTGAATTACGCGTTGTGCGGTTCCGTGCATGCAGGTATGGGCGCGACGGCAACAAGCACCAAAGCGCTGGGTGGCTTCTTCAGTTTAGGCTTTGGCAGCTACGATGTCAACTACTTTGACCTCTATGGGATGACGCGCGATGCGCATTATGGCCCGTATGTGGAGGCCGGTGTCCGAATCCCCTACTACGGTCAAGACCTCACCATTGCCGTTGCCAACTGGCGGGGGATGAATGCTGCCAACGGACGCTCGCAGGTATTCTCCGTAAAGTTGATTTACGAATTCTTTTAAGCGCCGAGTAAACGCTTAACGGCGTCTGCTACGGCTTTGCCTTCCGCTTTTCCAGCCATGGCTTTGCTGCAAACGCCCATGGCCTTTCCAAAGTCTCCAGGACCGCTGGCACCGACTTGAGCCAAAAGTGGTTTCAAGGCTGCTTCTAGGTCGGCTCCCTCGAGCATGGCAGGCAAGTAGGCACTAATGACGGCCAACTGCTCTTCCTCTACCTGGGCCAAATCTGCTCGGTTCTGCTGGTTGAAGATGTCAGCAGCTTCTTGACGCTGCTTCTTCAGGCGCTGCAGTACAGCTACCTCTTGGGCTTCCGTAAGGCTGCCCCCATTGCCGGCATTGGATTTCTCCATCGTAAGGGCGGTCCGAATAGCACGAATCGCCTCCAAGCGCACCGTCTCTTTAGCGCGCATGGCCGATTTCAGGTCTTCACCCAGGCGTGCGTCTAGGGTTTCAGTCGACATTGTCGTGTAGGAATGAATTATGCGAGCGGAATTCCACATCGTTTTTCTCACCACTCAGTCCAGTCTTGCCTAGGTTGGATTCTTTCGAGTAGGCGGTAGGAGCAACATCCATGCCTTTGCGGGCATAGCTCGGGGTCTCCCATTCCTGCTCCGTCATCACCATGGCTTGGACGTGGGTATTAAACGTGTGGTTGTAGTTCGACAGGTACGCGCGACGTTCGGCAGCCATGCGGTTGAGTTTGTCGCGGCTGATGGGGTCGTTCTCAGGATCCAATTGAACGGGGCCTTTAGGAGCGGGCTCCACCACGCGCAATTCAAAATCGTCTGAAACGCGTGCGCGAGAAACAGGTTGCTCAGGCGTTGCCGCTGCCTCTGGGGCCGATTTTTCCTCAGGCAAAGCGGCTTCTGGATCTAGGGATGCGGGCGCAGAGGCGACAGGGGCCTCTTGAACTTCCCACGTTTCCTCCTGTGTTTCAGCAATGGGTGCTTCCTGAACATGGGGTTCTGCTACTGGAGCCTCAGATGCTTCTAATGCACGAACTTCTGCATCGGCAGCTGCCTCAGGCTCTAGATGTGCAACCTCGGATGAAGGGGCAGGCGTGGGCGCAGGACCAAAGAGTTCTTCTTCAAGTGCGCGCAAGTCGTTCAAGTCGTACGAAGCCACTTCACGTCGCTTGGGGCTTTCCTCGGCGACTGGATTGATGGCCTCCTCGGTGTCTGCGTCTACTTCAGGAGCCTCTTCCACAACGGGAGCCTCTTCCGCGAAAGGTGATTCTAACTCAAAAGCGGCTTCCACTTCGGGAGCTTCTTCGGCCAAAGGTGCCTCAAACACAGCCTCAACTTCAGGTGCTTCCTCCGCTTGGAACGTTGGAATGAATTCGTCCGCAGGCGCATCATGGCTAAAGGCGTCAAATTCCTCCGGATACTCCAGGGTAAATCCAGCATCGTCCGAATCGTCATGAAGTTGGAAAATGGTCGTTTCACCATCTTCTTCGGCATCCGCTTCTTGACCCGAAAGTGGCTTCTCCACGTCCCATTCCACATCGTGGTCTAGGTCAAAGGAAGGCATCTCATAGGCAGGACCTTCTTCGTCCTCGTCTTCTAGGGCGATGGGTGCATCCAACGCAACTTCCTCCTCCGCTGGGAGCTCAAAAACGGCAGGGGCATCCTCTGCTTCCAGGGAGGAATCTTCCAGGGACAGTTCCCATGAGGCAGGCTCTTCCACCGACGTTTCAGGCAGTTCAGCTACCGTGTTCACTTCAAAGTTCAGTCCTTCGTCTTCGCTGAATTCAGCCTCGACTTCAGATAGATGTTCGGCCTCAAACGCCTCTTCCGCAAAATCCTCGGTAGCAGCTTCGGTCGGGGCTTCCGCGACGGGAGCCTCTTCTTCGTCCAGCTGGTGGACCAAGGGCAAGTCCGCTTCCGCTTCGGCATGTGCCTCAAGCGGTTGCTCGGCGGCGAAGCGCGCGGCGTTCAGGGCTTGGGCTTCGGGCTTGATGGCAGACTTGGGGTCTTCGGGGAGGGGCTGGTCCTCGATGGCTTGGAAGAGGTCAATTTGGCCGGGAAGCTGGTCGGAAGCCTTGCTGGCAGCAGGCGCTTTCGGTACTTCATTCAGCGGCTTCTCTTCGTCCAATTTGTACACGACCGTTTCAGGAACGGCTGGAGCAATGGCACCCACAGGATTGCTGGCGCTGAAACCGGTGGCAATGACGGTCACTTGAACGGCGTCGCCCAACTGCTCGTCCTCGCCGATGCCCATGATGATGTCCACCTGACGGCCCGCTTGGTCCTGGATGTAGTCGTTGATCTCGCCAATTTCGTCAAAGGTGATTTCATGTTGGCCACTGCCCGAAACAATCAACAGCAGCACATGGCGCGCCCCTTGAATGTGGTTGTCGTTGAGCAAGGGCGAATCCAGGGCCTCCTGGACGGCGTTCATGGCACGTTCGGGCCCGCTCGCCTTGGCCGAACCCATAATGGCCGTGCCGGAATTGTGCAGGACCGTACGCGCATCGCGCAAGTCAATGTTGACGTTGTAGTGGTGCGTGATGACCTCGGCAATGCCCTTGGCAGCGGTGGCCAACACTTCGTCTGCTTTGTTGAAGCCGGCCTTGAACCCGAGGTTGCCGTAGACTTCACGCAGTTTGTTGTTGTTGATGACGATGAGCGAATCGACTTGCTCTTTGAGTTTTTCGACCCCTGTTTCAGCTTGACGCTGGCGCAATCCGCCTTCAAAGGCAAAAGGAGCCGTCACAATGCCCACGGTTAGAATGCCCAGTTCTTTCGCGGCTTTGGCAATGACAGGCGCTGCTCCAGTGCCCGTACCACCGCCCATGCCTGCCGTGATGAAGACCATTTTCGTTTGGTTCTCCAGCATGCGTTGCACGGTGTCGTAGCTCTCCAAGGCGGCTTTCTCCCCAATTTCGGGATTGGCCCCGGCACCCAAACCTTCGGTCAGGGTGGCGCCCAGTTGCACTTTATTCTCCACCGGGCTGTGCGCCAAGGCTTGGGCATCGGTGTTGCAGACGATGAAGTCTACGCCCCGAATGCCTTGCAGCTTCATGTAGTTAACGGCGTTGGAACCGCCGCCACCTACACCTATCACCTTGATGACAGAAGACCGGTGTTTGGGTAAATCAAAATCTAACGTATCGCTCATGAGTGGGCTCAGGTCATTCGTCAATTAGGTCAATAAACTTGTCGGCCCATTTCTTGAACCAGTTGCCTTGGTTGGCGCTGGTGGCAATGGGCTGTTTTTCTTTTGGGGCGTCTTCGACAGAGGCTTCCACGAGGTCCTCCTGGTGCTGGTCCTGGGGGCCGTCGAGCAAATGGTCAAAGGCGGATTCGTCCGCCTCGTCCGTGGCATCGGCTACCGGGGCAAAGTCCCGCGCTTCTTCGTGGGATTCTGCGGCATCTCCCACAGCCACGGGCGCCTCCCAAGCCGCTTCTTCTGCGGGCTCCAGGCTGTCGACGGTGGCGAGGTCTTCTTCGGAAACCTCCACAAAGTCAATGGCTTTGCGGCTGGTCAAGCCTTGCATCAATAGACCGACCGCCGTGGCGTAGATGGGCGAATTCAAGGGGTTCGTGGCTTCCAAAGAAGCGAGGTGCTCGTTGGGGTAGCCCACGCGCGTGTCCAAACCCGTCAAGTACTCCACCAACTGCTTGATGTGCTTCAGCTGGCTGCCACCACCCGTGATGACTACGCCGGCGATGAGCTTCTTGGAGGGTTGGTCGTAGCCGTAGTTCTTGATTTCGGTAAAGACGGCGTTGATGATTTCCGTGCAGCGCGCATGGATGATGCGGCTGAGGTTTTTCAAGCTGATTTCTTTGGGCTCGCGACCGCGCAGGCCGGGGATGGCGACGATTTCGTTCTCCTTGTTCTCGCCGGGCCAGGCGCTACCGAAGCGAACCTTCAAGGTTTCTGCCTGCTTCTCGATGATGCTGCATCCCTCCTTGATGTCGCTGGTGATGATGTTGCCGCCGTGCGGAATCACCGCGGTGTGTCGAATGATGCCGTCTTTAAAAATGGCCACATCCGTGGTGCCACCGCCAATATCCACCAGTACAACCCCAGCTTCTTTTTCTTCTTGGCTCAACACGGCGTCCGCACTGGCGAGAGGCTCTAGGTTGACGGTGTGCAGGTCCAAATTCGCACTCTTCACACAGCGCGCAATGTTTTTGATGCTCGTCAGTTGGCCAACCACGATGTGGAAGGATGCTTCCAAACGTCCGCCGTACATGCCGCGAGGCTCCTTGATGTCGCCTTGGCCGTCCACTTTGTACTCCTGGGGCAGAACGTGGATGATTTCTTCGCCGGGCATCATGGCGAGCTTGTGCACGTTTTCGGTCAATCGGTCCAAATCTGCATCCTCAATCACCTCCTCCGCATCCTCGCGGGTGATGTAGTCCGAATGCTGCAAGCTGCGAATGTGCTGGCCGGCAATGCCCACCGCCACCGACTTGATGGAGAGACCGGCACTCTGTTCGGCCAGTTCCACCGCCTTTTCAATGGACTCAATGGTTTGGGTGATGTTCACCACCACGCCGCGCTGAACGCCCAAGCTAGGCGCCGTGCCGTGGCCAATGATTTCAATTTTCCCAAACTCATTGTGGCGTCCAATCAAGGCCACAATCTTGGTGGTTCCGATGTCTAATCCGACAGCTATGCGGTTGGTTTTCATCTCTCTAGTCGTTAAATCCATATACTACTTGGCCCGCGAAGCGAACGTCCATCCATTCCAAGCTGTCCAGCGATTTCTTCTGGAGCAACTGGGCATAGAGGGCGTGCGCCTTGTGGGCTTTGTCTTCAAATTCGTTGGGCCATCCCCAGTCCAAACGGTGGGGGTGCCAGGCGGGGTAGGCGCTGTAGTTTCCTTTCTCGTTCCGAGCCACGGCCGTCCACCCACCCGGAAAGGCCGGATGCTGCGCGGCTTGCTCCAAAAGACGCAAGGCTTTCACCCGTTGCGTAGAGTCCGAAACGCCCGAAATGACGGGCACTGCCGCAGAAGCATGCGCCGAAAGCGGGAACAAATGCCCCTCTTGGTCGACATACATCATTTCTAAATCGTTGATCACGCGTGCTTTGGCTTCTTTTTGGACAATTTCAATCCGGACTACTCCTTCCCATGTTGAAAATACCTCCGCGCCCAGCACCAGCGGGTGTTTGCGGAGATTTTCTTCTAACATTGGAATGTTGATTTCTTTCCGAGAAATGCTGTCCCAGGGCGCCCCCGCCTTCTGCAGAATTTCTGCGAGGTCGTCTTCAATCAAAAACACCTGATTTTCAGGGTTTTGTATGTTTATTTCATAGCCTTTCAGCGGGCGATTTTCACGCACGGACTGGCTGCTAATCAACGCCAAGCCACCGCCCACCAGCACGACCAACCACGTCAGGAGAATTCCGATGCGTTTAATCCAGGTCATACCGCCGCTTTTTTAAGGCCCTCCAGGACCTGTGGAACTAAGCGATCGATGTCCCCCGCGCCCACGGTCACCTTGATGGCTTCCGGGCGTTGGGCCAACCAGGCAGCCCCCTCCGCGTACGGGACGACCACGGCCCCGGGAATCCCTTCGGCCAGGGCTTCAGTGGTTACACCGGGCAGGGCTGCCTCGCGCGCCGGGTAAATGGGCAAAAGGCCAACGGCGTCGGCACTTTGTAGTTCGGCTTGGAAGCCTTCGAGGAAGTCGCGTGTTCGGCTAAACAAATGGGGCTGAAACAAGACGGCTACAGAGCGTCCAGGGTAGAGGCTGCGCACGGCTTCGAGCAAGCGTTTAATCTCGGTAGGGTGGTGCGCGTAGTCGTCGATGTAGACCTCCCCACCCGAATCAAATACCCGTTCAAAGCGGCGCTGCACGCCCGTGAACGAGGCAATGCCCGCGGCAATTTGTGCCAAGGTCAACCCAGCATGACGAGCCAAACAGGCCGCCGCAACGGCATTTTCGATGTTGTGCAGCCCGGGCAAGCCGGCCGCTACATGTTCGATGCGCTCCTCACCTAAGACGAGGGTAAAGACTTGACGGCCGCCTTCGATGCGAATGTCCTCCGCGCGGTAGGCCTCCTGCGCCAAGCCATAGGCCTGCCCAGCGTTCAAATGCGCATGCGAACTGCGGTAGACCGTCTGGCAGTGGGCTGCAAAGGCCCCAAAGGCCGACTGCACCTGATGGGCCTCCCCGTAGATGTCCAAATGGTCGGCATCCGTGGAGGTGATCGCCGCCACTTCCGGCCGCAAATGCAAGAAGGAACGGTCAAATTCATCGGCTTCCACCACCGTGATATCCGCGGGACCGGGCAAGAAATTGCTCTTCAAATTACTGGATATTCCCCCCAAAAAGGCTTGCACCGGCACTCCGGCTTGGTGCAGCAACCAAGCGAGCAAGGAAGAGGTGGTCGTCTTTCCGTGGGTGCCAGCAACGGCCAAACAGCGCCCCGAATTCGCAATGCGCCCCAAGAGCTCGGCACGCTTGAGCACCGTTCGGTCCGAGGCTTTGGCCGCCTTCAACTGCGGATGGCTAGCGGGTACCGCGGGAGTGTAGACCACCCAGGCGGTGGCTGGAATGGACCAGTCGCTCAAGGCATCCGAATAGCGCACCTCGGCCCCCTCCTGTACCAGGGTGTCGATCAAGGGACTGGGGGTCTTGTCGTAGCCCGTGACGGCAATGCCCTGCGCCATGGCCCAGCGGGCCAAGGAGGACATGCCAATGCCCCCGATGCCGATGAAGTCGATGTGGGTTACGCCTTCCATGTCCACAGGGTTTGGAGGTGATCGACGATGTCGGAGGCAGCATTGGGCTGAGCTAGGGCGCGGGCGCCTGTGCGGAGGGCCTCCAGTTTTTCGGGCTGGGCCAAATAGTCCTCCACGGTTTGCGCCAAGGAGGTGAAGGCTTGGCTTTCGGGCAAGTGAAGCGCCGCGCCGCGCTCGTGCAAACTCAGGGCGTTGTGGGTTTGGTGGTCTTCGGCCACGTTGGGCGACGGGATGAGGATGGAGGCCATGCCAGCGCAGCAGAGCTCGGACAGCGTGCCGGCGCCGGCGCGCGACACTACGAGGTCCGCCGCGGTATAGGCTTGAACCATGTCGTCCACAAAGGCCTGAATTCGACGGCCGGGCGCCTCGCCCAGTCGTGCGTGCAGGGCCTCGACGTAAAAATTTCCGCATTGCCAAAGGACCTGGTGGTCGGCTCTGCGCCAACCCGCTTCAGCGCTTTCGACCGCTTGGTTGATGGCGCGCGCGCCCTGGCTTCCGCCCAAAACGAGAATGAGTTTGCGCTCGGGGTCAAAGCCCAGCTGGGTTTTGGCGGCGCGGCGCGCCTCCTCCGTGGTGGGCAGCATCTGGGCGATGGCGGGCCGAACGGGATTGCCCGTTTGGTGCGTTACAGCCGCAGGGAAGACCGTCTCCATGCCTGGGTAGGCCGTGCAAATGGCCTTGGCGCGGCGGCTGACCAAGCGGTTGGTCCAGCCGGCAAAGGAGTTTTGCTCTTGAATCAGGGTGGGGATGCCCATGCGCTGGGCGACAAACAGGGTAGGCCCGCTTACGTAGCCGCCGGTTCCAATGACGGCATGGGGCTGCCACGCACTCAAATGCTGACGGACCAAACGGAGGCTCTTCCAAATTTTAAGGGGAAGGCTGAGGTTTTTGTGCAGGGCCTTGCGCTGGAAGCCGGCGATGGGGATGCCGGCAATGGGGTAGCCTGCGGCGGGAACCCGCTCCATTTCCATCCGGCCTTGTGCGCCAATGAAGCGAATCTCCGCCTCCGGGTAGCGGCGTTGGACCTCCTGCGCGATGCTTACCGCGGGGAAGATGTGGCCGCCTGTGCCGCCACCGCTGATGACTAGGCGCAGAGGGTTAGGCATCTTCAAGGGCGGTTAGGGATTCGAGTTCGGCGGAATTGGCCGCGTCCATGTCGGCGTCCATGGTCGCGCCATCGCCCCGGCCCCGGCTGACGGCTAGGATGATGCCGATGGCCAGGCAGGTCATCCAGATGGAAGAGCCGCCGGCGCTGACTAGGGGGAGGGTTTGGCCCGTGACGGGAAAGAGGTGAACGGCCACCGCCATGTTGATCATGGCTTGGAGCGAGATGGAGAAGCTCAAAGCGATAACGATGAGCCGGCCAAAGAGGTCATGCGCGCGACGGGCCACTCGGACCGAGGCCAGCATGAACCAGAGGTACATGAGCAGGACGGTGGTGCCTCCCAGGAGGCCATACTCCTCGACGATGGTGGCGTAGATGAAGTCCGAGTTGTTTTGGGGGAGGAAGTGCTTGTGCAAACCACGGCCCGGGCCCATTCCTTTGACGCCACCTTCGGCAATGGCGGTCATGGCCAGGGTGGTTTGGTAGTTGTCGTCCTCGTCGCCCCCGACAAAGAAGGTGTCGAGGCGCTGGAACCAGGTGTCGACGCGGTTGGGCATGGCTTCGGGGAAGGCTTTGGCCACGGCAACGAAGAGCGCCAAGAAGACCAGGCCGGCGCCCAAAATTTTCAGGATGTGCTTGCCGGGATAGCCGCCGATGGCCAGCAGAATCATACTGTTGACGAAGATGAGGGCCGTCGTGGAGAAGTTAGCCGGCAGGACCAGGATGCAGATGACGAAAATGGGCCAGAGAAGGGTGCGGAAAGAGGGCCAGAATTCCCAAGGGCCTTCTTTGCGGGCGAGCTTTCGGGCCAAGAAGACGAGGAGCACCACAGAGGCCAACGCAGAAGGCTGAAAGGACATGTCAAAGACGTAAATCCAGCGCGCGGCATTGGCACCGCCAATCGTTTGGCCCTGAGCAATTGTGAAGATGAGCATCCCGATCGAGATCCAAAGCAGCAAAATGGATAAGGGACCAAAGAAGCGGTAGGGAACGCGGTGCACGCCAAAGGCAATTATGAGGCCCAAGGTGATGTGTGCAGCATGCATTTGTATGCTTGAGCTTGCGCTGAAAACCGGAAGGAACGAGAACACCGCCAAGAGCAGCGTGATCATCCAGATCTGAGTGCTGCCTTGGAAATAGGTGGTGAAGCGTTCCATGGGGTTCATTGCGGTGGGCGGGTCTTAGAGTTGGCGAACGGCCTTTTTGAACTGCTGTCCGCGGTCCTGGTAGTTCTGGAAGAGGTCAAAGCTGGCGCAACAGGGTGAGAGCAAAACGGTCTCGCCCTTGGTCGCGTGCAGGTAGCTCGTACGAACGGCGGCTTCCATGCTGGAGACTTCTTCGTAGATGTCCACACGCCCCTGAAAGGCCTCGCGGATTTTGGCCGCGTCGGCGCCAAGCGCGATGACGGCCTTCACCTTCTTCTCGACTAAGGCGAAGAGTTCGGAGTAGTCGTTGCCCTTGTCCACGCCCCCCAGGATCCATACGACGGGTGTCTTCATGCTCTCGAGTGCGTAGTAGGTCGAATTGACGTTGGTCGCTTTGGAGTCGTTGATGAAGTGGATGCCGTGCACGTGGCCGACGGACTCCATGCGGTGCTCCAAACCTTCAAAATGGGCGAGCGATTCGCGCACCATTTCGCTGCGCACCTGGAGCAAGCGGGCGCTGAGGCCAGCTGCCAGGGCGTTGTAGGTGTTGTGTTTGCCCTGAAGGGCAAGTTCCTCGATAGTCATAGCTGCGTCTGGTTGAGGGATGATGGTGTAATGATGCTTTTCAGGAAAGGCACCCACGCTGGGCTTCTCCTTGGGTTCTGTGCTGTAAATGGGGTATTTCTGGGCCTTTACGCGGCCAAGCTCGGCCACGGTAATGGGGTCTTCGGCGAAGTAGAGGAAGGCGTCCTCTTCGGTTTGGTGGGCGGTGATTTGGAACTTGGCGTCCGTGTAGTTGGCCAGGGTGCCATAGCGGTCCAAATGGTCCGGCGTGATATTGGTCAAGACCGCCACTTGGGGCTTAAAGGTGGGGCAGTCCTCGAGCTGGTAGCTGCTCACCTCCAATACGTAGATGTCGGCAGGCTCGCCCAAGAGTAAGCGTCCAGCCCCTGTGCCGATGTTGCCGCCGACGCGGACGTTGGCGCCACTCTTTTCCAGAATATGGCCCAGCCAAGCGGTGGTGGTCGTCTTTCCGTTGGATCCCGTGATGGCGGCCACGCGGGCACCTTGGGGTTTGTTGCGGTAAAACCACTCGATGTCGGACCAAATTTGGACGCCTGCGGCCTTCAGGGCCTGCACGACGGGCAGGGCGGGCGAAATGCCGGGGCTCTTCACAACGACCTCGAAGGTGCATAGACGCTCCAGGTCGTGGCTGCCTTCCTCAAAGTCGATGCCGGCGGCCTGTAGCTCGGCCCGGTGAGCGTCCCCCAAGTGCTTGCCCTCCGAAAGGAAGCAGGGGATGCCCACATGCTTGGCGAGCAAGGCCGCGCCAATGCCGCTTTCGCCGCCGCCCAAGATGCCTATGGAAAGGGGGAGCGCCATTAGCGAAGCTTGAGGGTAATGAGGGTGAAAATGGCGAGGAAGATGCCCGTAATCCAGAAGCGGGTGACGATTTTAGACTCGTGCAGGCCCTTCTTTTGGAAGTGGTGGTGTAGGGGTGACATCAGGAAGATGCGGCGGCCTTCGCCGTACTTCTTCTTGGTGTATTTAAAGTAGCTCACCTGAAGGATGACGCTGAGGTTCTCGATGAGGAAAATTCCGGCGAGGATGGGGATGAGGAGTTCTTTTCGGACCGCTATGGCAAAAACCGCAATGATGGCGCCAATCGACAAGCTGCCCGTGTCGCCCATGAAGACCTGCGCGGGATAGGTATTGTACCACAAGAACCCGATGCACGCGCCCAGGAAGGCGGCTGCAAAGACCACCAATTCGCCCGAATTGGGGATGTACATAATGTCCAAATAGCTCGCAAAGACCACGGAACCACTGACATAGGCCAGTACTGCCAGGGCAAAGGCGATAATGGCCGAGGTGCCCCCCGCCAAGCCGTCCAAGCCGTCGGTCAAGTTCGCGCCATTGCTCACCGCCGTAATGATGAAGATGACGATGAGCATGAAAGCGACCCAGGCCCATTCGCTTGCGCCCATCCAATCGGTCAGTTGGGCGTAGTCAAAGGTGGCATCCTTCAAGAAGGGAATAGTGGTTTTTAAACTGTGCTCCGCCTGCCCAAAGACGGGGGCCTGCTGGGTGCTCTCGCCGTACAGGTTGGTTTGACGGGCAATGGGCACTTCTTCTTTGAGCGTGACGTCGGGGTGAAAGGCCAAAACGGCGCCTACAATCACACCCAGGGTGACTTGGCCGATGACTTTGAACACCCCGCGCAAGCCTTCCTTGTTCTTTTGGAAGACCTTGATGTAGTCGTCTGCAAAGCCAATGGCGCCCATCCAAACGGTCGTCAATAGCAAGAGTTGGATGTATATATTTCCAAGGTCAGCGAAGAGCAGAACCGGAACGACGATGGCCGCCAAAATGATCAAACCGCCCATGGTGGGTGTGCCTTTTTTCGCCATTTGACCCTCCAAGCCGAGGTCGCGAATCGTTTCGCCAATCTGCTGTGCACGCAGTTTTTCGATGAGCTGGCGGCCAAAGAGTAAGCTGATGGTCAGGGCGCCCAAAATGGCCATAGCCGCACGGAAGGTCAA
This sequence comes from Schleiferiaceae bacterium, assembly GCA_038145075.1. Lineage (GTDB taxonomy): Bacteria > Bacteroidota > Bacteroidia > Flavobacteriales > Schleiferiaceae > TMED14. The sequence goes on from JAYQOY010000014.1 coordinate 28,494, forward strand.
GAACTGAAAGAGACCTGCCCCAGGGACGTCCAGGGTTTGCAGGTAGGTGAAGAGTTCGTAGAGCATAGCTTAGGCGTGGACGTCTTTAAGGGTTGTTTTTAATACGGCTACGTCGTCAAAGGGATGCTTGACCCCTTGAATGTCTTGGTACTTTTCGTGCCCCTTGCCCGCCACAAGGACGATGTCGCCGGGCTGTGCGTGCTGGCACGCGAGTTTGATACCTTGGGCGCGGTCTTCGAGTGTGATGCAGCGGCGCTTCTGGACGGGGTCCAGGCCCGCCTCCATGTCGCTAAGGATGGCGGCGGGCTCTTCCGTGCGGGGATTGTCGCTGGTGAGCACCACATAGTCGCTCATGTCGGCGGCGATTTGGGCCATTTGCGGGCGCTTGCCCTTGTCGCGGTCGCCTCCGCAGCCAATGACCGTGACAATGCGTTGATTTCCTTGGCGGAAGCCTTGCAAGGCGCGGAGCACATTTTCCAGCGCATCCGGCGTGTGGGCGTAGTCGACGATGCCGACAATTCCTTTAGGGCCTTCCACGCGTTGGAAGCGGCCATCGACCGAATGCAGCGCCGAAATTCCCTGCAGCGCCTCGTCCGCGGGCATCCCAAGCGCTGTTGCCGCCCCGTAGATGGCAGCCGCATTGTAGACATTGAATTCGCCGATGAGGTGCATCCAACATTCGCGTTGGTTGATACTGATCAGGGTCCCGTTGAGGTGGCTTTCCAGGATGCGGGCCTTGATGTCTGCAGCGCGTTTCAGGGCGTAGGTGATGTGCGTGGCACGACAGTCGAGCAGCATGGTTTCCCCGTGCTTGTCGTCGCTGTTGACGAGGGCAAAGGACTTGGGGGCTAAACGGTCAAACAGGAGCTTCTTCGCGGCGACATAGGCGTCCATGGTCTCGTGGTAGTCGAGGTGGTCGCGGCTAATGTTGGAGAAGATGGCCCCGGCAAAGGGAATGCCCGTGACGCGGTGCTGCACCAAACCGTGCGAACTCACCTCCATAAAGGCGACTTTGCAGCCAGCATCCACCATATCGCGCAAGTGCTTCTGAAGGATCCACGCGTCCGGCGTGGTGTGGGTCGCAGGGAACTCCTTGGTGTGAATGGCGATGCGCACGGTGGACAGCAATCCAGCCTTTACGCCGCGGTTCTGGTAAAGTTGGTAGAGGAGGGTGGCCGTGGTGGTCTTGCCATTCGTGCCGGTGACGCCAACCACTCTGAGTTTTTCCGCAGGTCGGTCAAACCAGTTAGCGGCGAGCCAGGCATAGGCCTCGGCGCCGTTGGGAACCTGTAAATAGGTTACATGCGCAACGGTTTCTGCGGGAATCGCTTCGCAGACTACGGCCGCAGCGCCCTGATGAACGGCTGAGGTGATGTAGGCATGGCCATCGTTGTGGGTGCCACGGATAGCCACAAAGAGTCCGTCCTTGCGAACCGCACGGGAATCACTAGTCACCGCGTCGATAGCCACCTGCGTCGAGCCTTGCACGTCTTGCAAGCGCAGTCCAAAGAGTATGTCCTTCAGTAGCTTCATCCTAGGTCCAGTTCTACGGTGTTGTTTTGTTTGGAGACCTTTTTGACGCGGCCGTTGCCGCGCAATTTGACCGTATAGCCATGGGATTCCAGCAAGGCTATCGCTTCGCTAACCGGCCAACCTTTTAAGTCGGGGAGCTGACCATTTTCAAGGGCCCTGAGTGCGGCTTCCGTGCGCTGTTTCTGCTGGCGTTCGCCGTTGGAATGCGCCTGGAGTACCCCGTCGCTCCAGTAACCATCCGCGGGTGAGGTGATTTCCGGCGTCATACGGTAGACGGCCATGGCGAGGTCACGGAAGACGGGGGCGGCTACAATGTTGGCATAGTAGCCCATGGACCGTACTGGGCGGTTGATGACTACAATGCAGGAGTACTGGGGATTGTCGGCAGGGAAGTAGCCCGCAAAGGAAGCCTGGTAGCCCATGTTGGCAGGATCCCAGTAGTTCAATTGGCACGTGCCCGTTTTGCCAGCCATGCTGAGGGAATCCGTGTAGATGTTTTTCGCTGTGCCGCGAATCACCACCTTCTCCAACAGGTCTTGAATTTGATGCAGGTTCTCCTTAGATGCGATGGCGGGGTGGAGGACTTCTGTCTCGTGCTGGGCGATGATAGTGCCGCGGTCGCGGGTGGCCTCCCACAGCGAGGGAGCGACCATTTCGCCTTCATTGGCAATGGCGTTGTAGAAGGTCAAGGTCTGCAGGGGAGTGGATTGCACGCCGTAGCCAAAGAACATCCAGGGCAGGGTCGTCCCAAACCAGTCTTTTTCACCGGGCTTGGGAATGTGGGGGTAGCTCTCCCCCTTGATTTGTACGCCGGAGCGATCCGCCAAGCCTAGCTGATACATACGGTCAATGAAGGCCTCGGGTTTTTTCGCGTATTGGGCATAGAGGGCCTTGACGATGCCTGTGTTGGAAGACAATTCAAGCGCACGCCCCAGGGAAATTCGGCCGTAGCCGCCCTTGTGCGAGTCGTTCACATTGCGTCCGTAGATGGTGTAAACGCCGGGCGAAGTGTCGATTATGTCTGCCGTGTCGACTACGCCGTCTTCGAGGCCAATCAGCACGGCTGCCACTTTAAAGGTGGATCCCGGTTCCGTTTTTTCCCAAACGGCGTAATTGCGCAATTCCCGGTAGACGCTGTCCTCGGGGGTTCGGCCCAAGTTGGCCATGGCGCGAATTTTACCCGTCTTCACCTCCATCAGGATGACACAACCGTGGTCCGCTTTGTACTTTTTCAGGCTGTGCAGCAGCGCGCGGTGAGCGGCATCTTGCATGCGCGAATCCAAAGTGGTAATGATGTCCTGGCCGTTGCTGGGGTCCTGGGTGTAGGAGCTCTCCATGGGCTTCCATTGGTTGCCGCCCAAATGCTGCATCCACCGCTTGCCGTTGTGGCCGCGCAGGGTCTCGTGGAAGGAAGCTTCCAAACCCGCGGTGGCATCGGGGCGTTGGTAGCCAATCGTGCGCTCGGCCAAATCGCCCAAGGGCATCAAACGGGTGAAGCGCTCTTCGGCGATGAGACCGGATTTAAACTTGCTGCCTGTGAAAAGGGGTGTTTGCGCCACTTTGCGGTAGTGGGAATAGCTCAAGTTCTTCGCAATTAGGGCGTAGCGTCGCTTGCTGCTGTGCTGCTGGCGCAGGTAAGTACTCCATTCGGCCGCAGATTTTTCAGGAAGAAGCAGGGCGAGTGACTTGGCGGTTTGGGCCAAATCGGCATGTAGGCGTTCGGGATCCACCACAGCAGCGTCCCAGCGCAATTCGTACACGGGCATGGAGGTGGCGAGCAACTGCCCATCGGCCGAGTAGATGTTGCCACGGCTGGCGGGGATTTCGCGCTCTTGAATCACCTTTTCGCGGGCGGCGGCGACTAATTCAGGCCCAAGCTGAATGGACACGTAGTATAGGCGGCCCAAAATGCTAAACGCCATCAAGGCGATGAACAAGACCAGTCCTGCCATCCAGCGCGTGCTTCTGGGGTGAAAATCACTCATCGCTCGCGGGACTAATGCGCGCAGGAGCGCGGTGAGACGGAACAAGGCCCAAGGCTTGGCTGCGTTGGCGCACCGAACTTTCGGTGCCCATTTTCATCAGATTGGACTTGGCCTCGAGGTATTCACTTTCCAGCTCGTTGAGCAGGACAACTTTTTTGGAGATCTCCCGAACGCGGGATTCGGCCCGGTGCGCGCTCCAAATGGCCACCAAACTCAAAACCGTGACGTAGAGCGCAAAGGGGAGGTTGCGAATGATAACAGGGTGGCCAATAAAACTGCCGCGAAGGACTTCCTTAACGGCCTTGCCCGATTGCCTTAGGCGTTTTTTGGACACTTTCACCCCCATGATCCTTCGCGTTTTTGGGCGGCGCGCAACTTGGCACTGCGCGAGCGGGGGTTTTCCTGCAATTCCTGGGCATCAGGCACAATGGCCTTGCGCGTGACTAAGTCAAAGGGCACCAAGCGGTTGCCAAAGTCATCTTTTGGGGCCTCGCCCTCCATGCGCCCGTCACGGAAATAGCGCTTCACGCGTCGGTCTTCGAGCGAGTGGTAGGAAATGACCACAAAGCGGCCGCTGGGCGCCAGGACGGAACAGCCATTTTCGAGCAAGGTTTCTAAGACCTCTATTTCGCGGTTGAGGGCGATGCGGATCGCCTGGAAGACTTTGGCGAAGAGCTTCTCGCCGCGCGTGCCTTCCGTGCTCAGCACCTCCATCAAGGCTTGGGTGGTGAGGAGGGGCGATGCGCTGTGGGCCGCCAGAATGGCTTGCGCCACGCGCTTGGGGCGGTCCACTTCGCCGTATTCGGCCAAAACGCGCGTCAACGTCCATTCGTCCACCTCGTTCAGCCACTCGGAAGCCGGCTTGCCCACCTTGGGATTCATGCGCATATCCAGCGGGCCATCACCGCGAAAGCTAAAGCCCCGCTCAAACGCGTCAAACTGGTGCGAGCTCACACCCAAATCCGCCAAGATGCCGTTCACCTGAGGGGCGCCATGCAACTTCAAGAAGCGCTTTAAATGCTCAAAATTGTGCGGAACCAAGGTGAAGCGGGTGTCGTCAATCGCATTGGCGTGCGCGTCTGGATCTTGGTCAAAGGCAATCAATCGCCCTTTTGGGCCTAATTGCGCCAGGATGGCTCGACTATGGCCGCCACCGCCAAATGTGACGTCGACGTAGGTGCCATCCGGCCGGAGGTTAAGTAAGTCTATACAGGGTTGGAGGAGGACGGGATTATGGTAGGTCATGGTGCTCGGATTGATCGCCCATTACCTCTTCTGCCAGTGCGGCAAAGTCTAACCCATCTGGATTCACTGCCTTTTCGTAATCCGCTTGGTTCCAAATTTCCAGCCCAAATGGCGTCGCGCTGAACACCACAGTGCCCTCCAGTCGCGCAAAAGCAATCAGGTCTTTGGAAATCAGCAAGCGTCCAGCAGCATCCATCTCCACTTGTTTCACCCCGGCGTGAAAAATGCGAATGAATTCTGCGTTCTTCTTCACAAAGCGGTTCAACTTGCTGATGGAGGCGGTCACGGAGGCCCATTCGGCCTGTGTGTGCAGCTCCAAGCAGGGGCTAAAAACGCTTCGTTTTAGGATAAAACCACCCTCGCCCAGTTCCGCCAGCTGTTTTTTAATTCCAGCAGGAACTGAGACGCGACCTTTCGCGTCCATTTTGCATTCATAAACACCAATTAACGGGGCCATAGGGGTGATTTAACGTTCAAAAATACCCTTTTCTCCCACTTTCTCCCACAAAAACCCACAATAGTTAATAACTTTTCAAAATCGCCCCTAACTGCTTGATTCTGTGGATGGGTAGTACTTTTCCCACGTATGCCTGCCCGAATGCGTATCTTTGTCGCCTAATTTCTACCCCTATGGCTGAAATGCTTCACGAAGGAAAATTTGAATACCTACAGGCGGGCTCTGGCCAGCCCATCATTTTCCTTCATGGACTTATGGGAACCTTGAGCAACTTTCAGGCTCAGGTAGACCACTTTGGCGGACTCAACTACCAAGTGACCGTGCCCCTTCTTCCCCTTTACACCATGCCACTGGCGACCACTTCGGTGACGAGCCTGACCAAGTTTTTGAAATCTTTCGTGGACCACAAAGGCTACGACAAAGTCGTGCTGGTGGGCAATTCCTTGGGTGGCCACATTGCCTTGATGTTTCAAAAGATGTACCCTGGACGCGTAGCTGGTCTTGTCTTAGCCGGTTCCTCGGGTCTGTATGAGTCGGCCATGGGCAATACCTACCCGCGTCGCGGTGACCGAAACTACATTTCGGAACGTGTCAAGGATGTGTTTTACGTCAAAGAAGTCGCCACGGAAGAGTTGATTGACAATGTCTTTGAAACGGTGAACGACCGAAACAAAGCCATTAAAACGCTGGCCATTTCAAAGTCGGCTATTCGCCACAACATGGCGGAGGACCTTCCGAATTTTAACGTACCTGCCTGTGTCATCTGGGGACGCCAAGATGCGGTCACCCCTCCCGATGTAGCAGACAAATTCAACGAGTTGCTTCCCAACTCCGAATTGCACTGGCTGGACGAATGTGGCCACGCCGCCATGATGGAACGCCCAACCGAATTTAACGAGATCCTCACGGGATGGCTGGAGCGGAACAACATCAAGGCCTAATCCACCTCAAAGCCGAATTCTTACAGTCTGCCTCTCGTACCGAGGAGTGCCCGGCCTTAAAGGTTCCGGAATACGCCTTTATTGGCCGTTCCAACGTAGGTAAATCATCGCTAATCAACATGTTGGCCAACCACCAAGGTTTGGCCAAAACCTCCGGCAAGCCGGGCAAAACCCAGCTCATCAACCTCTTCAAGATGGACGATGGTGCGTGGTCCCTCGTGGACTTGCCCGGCTACGGCTATGCCAAAGTGAGCAAGGTGGCCCGCGAAGGCTTTTCCAAAATGATCAGCCATTACCTCCGAAATCGCCCCAACCTGGTCAACGTTTTCGTTCTAGTGGACGGTCGTCTGGAGCCTCAAAAAATCGATCTTGAATTCATCCGAAGCCTCGGCCAATGGGGCATCCCATTCAGCCTCGTCTACACCAAACTGGACAAGCTCTCTTCTTCGGCCTTTGGCAAGAACCAGGCAGCCATGAAGCGCGCCCTTCTCAAGGATTGGGAAAATCTACCCCCCATGTTTTTGACGAGTGCCACCACAGGCCTCGGCCGAACGGAAATTCTGCGCTACATCTCCGACCTGAATACGGAGATTGGACCTGCGATTGCGGAACTGGAGGGCTAGGAAGCTATAGAGCACGCGCTTCGCGCTGTAGTCTTTGCGCTTAAACGCTTAATCTCTTTTACCCTTAAACTCTGTGGTGGACCTTCGCCGCGCGCTGGGACTTTCCGTTGATTTGCCAAGCTCTAGCCTCCTAGCCTCCTAGCCTCCTAGCCTCCTAGCCTCCTAGCCTCCTAGCCTCCTAGCCCCCTAGCGCGCC
>JAYQOY010000015.1:0-31694 GCA_038145075.1 Schleiferiaceae bacterium
AAGGAGATGAACCGCGGGCACAACCGCGAGGAGTATTTGGCCCTCATTGACCGCATTAAAACGATTATTCCCGGCTGTGGAATTTCGCACGATTTGATCACGGGCTTCCCGACGGAGACGGAGGAGGAGCACGGCGAGACCTTGAGCTTGATGGACTATGTGAAGTACGACTTTGGGTACATGTTCTTCTATTCGGAGCGTCCCAATACGTACGCGGCCCGAAAGTTAGAAGACGACATCCCCCTCGAAGTCAAGAAGCGCCGCCTCAACGAAATCATCCAAAAGCAGCAGGCGCACAGCGCGGAAAAGAATGCCGCCTACGTGGGTCAAACGCTGGAAGTTCTGGTGGAGGGCCGTTCGAAGCGTTCGGCCGATGACCTCTACGGCCGCAGCACGTACAACACCGTCGTGGTCTTCCCCAAGGAGAACTACCAGCCCGGTGAAATGGTCCTGGTGGAGATCGAACGCTCTACCGCCGCTACCTTGATTGGAAAAGCAAAAGGCTACGCATCATGAAACAGGTTCTTACCGCTTTGATTTTGACCTTGGGCTTCACTGCTATGGCCCAAACGCGCCTCGCCAACGGCACCTGGGAGGATACTTCCTTGGAGTTTGTGCTGCTGGACCAGAGCATTCAGACGGATGGCGCCCTATCGCTCTGCATTGCTAAGGGCGACGAATGCATCACCAACCTCACGGTGGGCTTCACGGTGCGCGTGTACAACCAGGCGGGCAAGGAGATTTGGAATTCGGTCTGGTCGGGCCGAACGATGGACATCCGCTTCAAAAACCCCCTGCCGGCGGCCCATAAAATTGTGGTGGAAGCGAGCGGCGACTTTGTCGTGAATACGACGACGGCCAACCGCATTTCCACGCGTCAGCCCCTGAAGCTGACCTATGTGTTGAACGAAACTTCCGGACGATGAGCAACATACAAGAAGTCAAGCAGCGCTTTGGCATTATTGGCAACCATCCGGCGCTGGACCGAGCCATCTTCAAAGCCATCCAAGTGGCCCCCACGGATATTTCCGTGCTCGTCACGGGGGAAAGTGGTGTAGGTAAGGAGGCGATTCCCAAGATCATTCACCATCTTTCGCACCGAAAGCACGCTCCCTTGATCGCCGTCAACTGCGGCGCCATCCCGGAGGGTACCATCGACAGCGAGCTCTTTGGCCACGAAAAAGGCGCCTTCACCGGCGCGGCAGGGGCCCGAAAAGGCTACTTTGAAGAGGCGGACAACGGCACCATCTTCATGGACGAAGTGGGCGAGCTGCCCCTAGGCACGCAAGTGCGCCTCCTCCGCGTCCTCGAAAGCGGCGAATTCATTCGCGTCGGCTCCTCCAAAGCCCAAAAAGTCAACGTGCGCGTCGTCGGCGCCACCAATGCGGACATGCTCAAGGGCGTCGAGAAAAACGAGTTTCGCGAAGACCTCTACTACCGTTTGAACACGGTGGAAATTCACCTGCCGCCGCTGCGCGAACGCAAGGGGGACATCCATTTGCTCTTCCGCAAGTTTGCGCAGGACTTTTCGCAGAAGTACCGCGTGCCTGCGGTGCGCTTGGACGACGAAGCGGTCCGCGTGCTGGAGGCCTACCGCTGGCCGGGGAACATTCGGCAGTTGCGGAACTTGGTCGAGCAGCTGAGCGTGGTCGAGAGCGACCGCGAGCTAGGGGCCGACGTGTTGCGCAGCTACATCCCGGAAATTGACCGGTCCAATTTGCCCGCGCGCACCGACAATGTGGTGTCTTCGGCGGAATTCAACACGGAGCGCGAGATATTGTACAAGGTGCTGTTTGACATGCGTTCGGACATCGCCAACTTGAAGCATGCGGTGCAGTCCTTGGCGGGCGGCCAAATGCCCGATGTGTCGGAAAGCCCCGCGTCTGCTCCCCAAACGGGCCTTGCACGCCTGGATAGCTACTCGGCGGCTGCGCCTGCTCCAGCGCGCCAAACGGCCCACTCCCAGGAGGAGTCCTACACCCCGGAGATTCTTTCCGACGAGGAGACCCTGGATGTGGAATCGACCGAAGAAACGCAGGAGCGCATGTCCTTGCAGGATTTGGAGATCGATATGATCCGAAAAGCCATCGAGCGCCACCGCGGTCGCCGAAAGGAAGCGGCCGAAGAGCTAGGAATTTCGGAGCGGACCTTGTACCGAAAAATCAAGCAATTCAACCTAGGATGAGAGCGTGGGTATGGTGCTTCGCCGCGGTCGTTCTGACGGCCTGTTCGGGAGGGTATTCCTTCACCGGCGGCGATGTGGGCGAAGCCAAAACCATCAGCATCCAGCGCTTTGACAACGTGGCACCCTTGGTAAATCCCAAGCTGTCTCAGCAGTTCACGGAGACGCTCCAGCAGGTCATGGTGCGCCAAACGCCCTTGTCCTTGGTGCGTGCGGACGGCGACTTGGACTTTAGCGGGGCCATTACGGGCTACGAAGTCCGTTCAGAGGCGCCTGGGGCCAACGATCAAGTCGCGCAAAGCCGGTTGACGGTGACGGTGCGAGTCGAATATGTCAACCATTTGGACGACCAAAAGAACTTTGAGCAAACCTTCTCCATCTACCGGAACTTCCCGGCTTCCAGCGATTTAGCTTCTGTCGAAGATGCTCTCGTCGACGAAATCGTCCAAGAGTTGTGCGAGAAAATATTTAACCGTTCCTTGGTGAATTGGTAATGGGCGCACAGGCAAAAGACATCGCATCGTGGTTGAAGGAGGACGCTCCCTTGGCGTCTCCTAGTGATTTGGCCGAGGCCATAGAGCAGCATCCCTACGCGTCCATCTTGCACTTTGCCTACCTCCGCGCCTTGCAGAACGAGGACAGCTACAAGTTTCCGGCACAATTGCACCGAACGGCCCTCAGCGCTATGGACCGCCAAGCACTTTTGGACTGGGCGGAGTCTCCCCTTATCCCCGTGGAAGTGCAGGCAGCAGCATGGAAAGAGGCCCAAAAGCCCGCTAGTGCTGAGCCGAGCCCTGAACCTGCTTCTTCAAGCGCTGCACCGGCGGTATCCCCATCGCAGCCTAGCCAGCAACCCTCTGTTCCGGCGACTCCAAAGGCCGAACAAGCCCCAAAGCCTTCTCCCCAAGCGACTCCAACAGAGGTCTCTGCCCCTAAGTCTGCTTCTGCCCCTGTTCCAACTCCAGCGCCTACTCCCGTAAAACCTGCTGATCCAAAACCGGTTACCCCAAAACCTGCTGCGGCAACGGACTTGTCGAACATCAACCTGGACGCACTGCCACCTGCTGTGCGTGATCAGATTTTGCGCAGCCGTGCCATTCAAGAAAAAATGGGCAAGGCGCCCGTGGTAAAACCCGCACTTGCACCTGAGAAAAAGGCGGCAACGGCACCAGTCGAAACGGCTCCCTCGGAGCCCAAGGTGGACGTTCCAGCCACGCATGCTCAGAAAGAGGTAGCTCCTCAGACTACACCCGCATCTACCGTCCAAGCGCCTACGCCTGTTCCGGCCGAGCCTGTGAAGGCTGTTCCATCGGTTCAAGAGGAGCCTTTGGCTGCAGTGCCGGAGCCCGAGAAGACAGCAGAGCCAAAACCGCTGGAAGAAAAACCTAAAGAAGCAGCCCCAAAACCCAGCGAGACGGTGGGTGCGGTCCCAGCGCCGGATGTCAAGACGTTTACCCCAGACCCCAGCCTGTCCCCGTTTGCCAATTTCTTGGCTGGGCTGAAGGACGAATCGGCTGCGGCGGCTGTGCCAGATAGCCAACGCGATCCGGCCATGGAGCGTGCGATTTTGGAGCAGTTCTTGGAAATCAACCCAAAGATTAAGCCCGTTCGGGATGCGCCACTCGGCGAGAATTTAGCCCTCCGAACGCCCAATGTGAGCGGCCTTGTAACGGAGACTTTGGCCAACCATTACTACGACCAAGGCATGCACGAAAAGGCGATCCAGGCCTATGAAATTTTGAAATTGAAAGTTCCCGAGAAAAGTGTCATCTTTGCGGCCCGCATTTCTGAAATGCGTAAATCTCAATCTTCTACGAAATGACGTACTTATTCATGTCGCTGATTGCTATCGTCAGCATTCTTTTGATCTTGGTCGTATTGGTCCAAAATCCCAAAGGCGGCGGTTTGAGCGGTGCATTCGGCGGCTCTTCCTCCACGATGATGGGCGGCGTAAAGCGCACCAATGACTTTTTGGAAAAAGCCACTTGGACGTTGGCCATTGCCTTGTTGGTGTTGGTGATCGCCGTGAACGTGGTCAACCCTTCTCAAGGCAGTGAAGCTTTGCCCGATTCTCAAGTAAACGAAGAGATCGACAACGCAGCTCCCACCTTCCAAGCGCCCATCCAGCAGCAAGCGCCTGCCACGGATTTGCCTGAGGCTGCCGAGTAAGCGGAAAATTTGTCATACTGAAAATGCCACCTTGACAGCAGGGTGGCATTTTTTTTAGCCCTAAGCGGCTTGGCACAAAAGGTGCTAGATAGAGGTTCGGCTGGAAAAGCCAAAACCAAAAACCAACACGTAAAATTTCTATACCATGGCAAACTTGACCATCACCCCTCTGGCAGACCGGGTCATTGTAGAACCTGCGGCTGCTGAAACGAAGACGGCTTCGGGTCTTATCATTCCTGATACCGCCCAAGAGAAGCCTCAAAAAGGCACGGTTGTCGCAGTCGGCACCGGCAAAAAAGACGAGCCCATGACGGTGAAAGTGGGCGACACGGTGTTGTACGGCAAATATGCCGGCACCGAGTTCAAGTACGAAGGCTCGGACTACCTCATCATGCGTGAGGCCGACATTCTCGCCATCATCTAATTTTTAAATCCAAAGAATCATGAGTGCAAAAGACATCAAATTTGACGTTTCGGCGCGCGACGGACTCCGTGCCGGTGTAGACGCTTTGGCCAATGCGGTAAAGGTGACCTTGGGTCCCAAAGGCCGCAACGTAATCATTGAAAAATCCTTTGGCGCCCCTACGGTGACCAAGGACGGCGTTTCCGTTGCCAAGGAAATCCAGTTGGAGGACAAAATCCAAAACTTGGGTGCCCAAATGGTGAAGGAAGTAGCCTCCAAAACGGCGGATGTAGCCGGTGACGGTACGACGACTGCGACTGTTTTGGCCCAAGCCATCGTGAACCACGGCCACCGCAACGTAGCGGCTGGCGCCAACCCTATGGACCTCAAGCGCGGTATCGACAAGGCTGTTACAGCAGTTGTGGGCGAATTGAAGACCATGGCCGTTGAAGTGGGGGACAACAACCAGAAAATTGAGCAAGTCGCTTCGATTTCTGCCAACAACGATCCCGCCATTGGTTCCCTGATCGCTGAGGCTATGGCCAAAGTGAAGAAGGAGGGCGTTATTACGGTGGAGGAAGCCAAAGGCACCGAAACCTATGTTGACGTTGTGGAAGGCATGCAGTTTGACCGCGGTTACTTGTCTGCGTACTTCGTGACCAACACCGACAAAATGATCGCCGACATCGAGCACCCCTTCATCTTGATCTACGACAAGAAGATCTCGACCATGAAGGAGTTGTTGCCCATTTTGGAGCCTGTGGCTCAAACGGGTAAGCCTTTGGTCATCATCGCGGAAGATGTAGACGGTGAAGCCTTGGGCACCTTGGTGGTGAACAAGATTCGCGGTGCCCTGAAAGTGGCTGCTGTGAAAGCTCCTGGCTTTGGCGATCGCCGCAAGGCCATGCTGGAAGACATCGCCATCTTGACCGGTGGTACCGTCATTAGCGAAGAGCGTGGCTTCAAATTGGAGAACGCCACCTTGGACATGCTGGGAACGGCTGAGAAAGTGTCGATCGACAAGGACAACACGACCATTGTGAATGGTGCAGGTTCGGCCGATGACATCGCAGGCCGTGTGGCTCAAATCAAGTCTCAAATCGAAACCACCACCAGCGACTACGACCGTGAGAAGCTGCAGGAGCGTTTGGCCAAGTTGGCGGGCGGCGTGGCCGTTCTCTACGTAGGCGCTGCCTCTGAGGTGGAAATGAAAGAGAAGAAGGACCGTGTCGACGATGCGCTGGCAGCTACGCGTGCTGCCATCGAAGAGGGCATTGTTCCCGGCGGCGGTGTGGCATTCGTTCGCGCTAGTCATGTGTTGGATAGCCTTGAAGGTGCTAACAACGATGAAACCACGGGCATTAAGATCATTGCGCGTGCCATCGAAGAGCCTTTGCGCCAAATCGTTGCCAACGCCGGCCTTGAAGGTTCCGTCGTTGTCGCGAAAGTGAAAGAAGGCAAGGACGACTTTGGGTTCAATGCCAAGTCAGACGAGTACTGCAGCATGTACGAAGCAGGCATCATCGATCCTACGAAGGTGACGCGTGTTGCTTTGGAAAATGCAGCTTCTGTAGCTTCCTTGTTGCTCACGACCGAAGCCACCATCGTGGAGCTTCCCAAGAAGGAATCCCCCATGCCTCCGATGGACGGCGGAATGGGCGGCATGATGTAATTCCCCCGGGGTTCGCACAGCCCCGATTGAACTTCAAAGAGAGAAACCCGGCCCTCGCGAGAGGTGCCGGGTTTTTTATTGGGCTAAAGGGAGGGGAAAGGCGGTACGATTACATCAAGGGCTGGCCTTGGCATGCGTAATACAGGAGGGCGCCGCCTAACGGCAGGAACAAGTTATCCAGGCCAAAAGAGAGGTAGGCTTCTAGAATGGTTAGCAGTCCTAGCCCAATGAGGAAGGTGAGGGAGATGGGAAGCCCAAACGTCCACCCTAGGCCTAAACCGAGGAGGAAAAATGTGGCACTGCCCGCGAGCGATTTTCCCTGCATGCCGGGCCATTTGGGGGAGGGGATGCGTCCACCCCACTCGGCCCCTACGTCCAGGATGCCCATGACCACCATTCCAAAGAAATAGCCTTCATCCCCCGTGTAGTTGAACGGTCCCCAAAGATGCTCCCCCGCCGAGGTGGCATGGAGGCCATAGACGTAGCTGGTAACTAAAGCGATGCCCAAGGGGAATACGACTTCGCCCCAGGTTTTGCGCGGCACGTCGTGGATGCTCGAAAGAATTTTGAAGGTTTTTGAAAGTGCCAATGCTCCCGTGAAGAGCAGAGCCATACCTACGATTTCGGAGGGAGGAAGCCACATGGGCAGGAAGCAGGCCACCAAGGCGGCCAAAATGTGCATGACTTTTCGGGTGACCGCAGCGGGCAGACGTGTGAGTCGTTTGAGCACTTCTGTCCCGCCGAAAAGCATCAAATACAAACCTGTAACGAGGTAGAAATTGGTGGAAAGCATCATGCAAAGCTGTAGGAGTGGTACTTACGGAAAACAGTGATGTCGGGGTCGGGCATTCGATTTACCCGGTTGTCTGCTTGGACCAGGGCATAGATGCATTTTTTAACGCCTGCCTTTTGGGCCAATTGGTGGAGTTTGCCCGCGACGGCATTGCCCATTTTCTGAGCTTGGTACTCAGGGAGTAGTCCGAGGGTCTTAAAAATGAGGGTTCCATCGTTGAGCAAGAAGAGGTAGGCGAATCCAACCTTTTGGGCGCCCATTTGGACCCAGAATAGCCAAGGCTTGCCGCCATGGCTTTGGCTGATGGAGCCGGCCCATCCCGCGAATTGGTCCAGCGTCAGACCTTCGTAGCCCCAGTTGCCAGCAAAAATGGCGTGCACCATGGTGTGCAGGTCCTTCAGGTTGGCAGGATGTAGGTCTATGGGTTGCAGGGCAAAGCCTTGGGCTTCCCATCCCTCTACGAAGGGCTGTGAAACATCGATCACGCCTTGGTAATCGATTCGCGACGCGCTTCGGTAGAAAGTTGTTGAAGTGGGTTGGAGGCGGTCCATCCAGGGGCCGTAGTGGTCTTGGTTGCGCCACTCGCCCGGGAAAATGGGGCTACCGTCGCTTTCCGTGATGAAACGGTAGGGCAGGAAGGTGGATCCTTGAAGAGGGCCTTGCCACTCCCCCGGGTAGGCGCTCCGAAGTTGGTGCCATTCCTGCTGGAAGCCCTCAAAGTCTTCCGATTTGGTTTCAAAAAAGCCGAACGCCCATCCCCGCTCACCCTGCCGATAGAGGACACATTGAAAATGTTCGCCGTCGTGCCAAAAGGCCTCATTGTACTGCTGGACAAAGCCCCAGGCTTGGCGCAAGGCGGTTTCCGTAGGGTCATAGTCAGGGTAGTGACCATAGTGGTGTTTTCGCAGGGCGAGGTAGCTGTTGGGAGGGGTAGTGGGGAACATTTGGCTTGGGGGCGCCTTGGGCGCGTTTGGGAGTTTGGGGGTTTGGGAGTTTGGGAGCGCCGTTGGTGCGTTAGGGTGAGGCGCGGTTCGCGCGGTTTTAGGGGCTACGCCGTTTGTTGGTTTGTTGATGGGTTAGGGCGATTCTTTGAAAAGTTTTCCTTGGGTGGCGTCGAGGACAAGACGGTCACCGGTTTGCAGGTGGTTAGTGGCGCCTGGGACACCGATTAATGTTGGGATTCCGAGTTCGCGGGCTACGATGGATGCATGCGACAACAGGCCACCTTGCTCAACGACGAGTCCTTTAGATTGCGCTAGAAGCAAGCTCCAGCCGGGATCCGTGTGGCGAGCCACAAGGATGTCAAATTCTGGGTAGGGCCCCTCTTCAAACTGCGGCATAACCAATGCTTTTCCGGAGATGCGGCCTGGGTAGACGCATTTCCCCGCGAGGGCATCTGCGTGAAGTGCTTCGGGCACCCAGGGCGGTGCGGGATCGCCAGGGAAGGCGGCAAATGCCTGTGGGTAGCGGTCATCGGCATGTGCTGCAGCTTCGGCTTTGCGGTTAGCGACCAGGTTTCGCCAATTGGGTGTTTTGATGTTGGCTGTGTTGCGGCTGTTCTGGGCGTTGTCGGTGCCCGCGGCGTTGCGACTGCTCGCGGTGTTGTGGTTGCTCGGGGCGGCACCGGAATTCGACTGGTTTCCCGTTGCTACGTTGCCGGCCGGTTCTTCAGTGCCCGCTTCCCATTCTTCCAGGGTCAGCCAAAAAATGTCCGAGGCGGAGTCGAGGACTCCGGCCGAGGCGTAAGCCTCGCCGGAGGTGAGTAGGATTTTTCGCATCCAGCCAAAGGCGGTGGAGCGCAGGAGGCGCAGTTCTTCGCGTTGGTAGATGAATTGGCGAAGTTTTCGGATGCCCCAGGGGAGGGTGGTGGCAGGGGCAGGCAAGGATGCGGGGGGCGAGGGCTGCGTGGCGAGGTGGAGTAAGGTGCGGGCGAGGAGGGCGAAGTCGTCGAGGGGACTGGGGATTTCGAGTTTGAGTTCGTTGGGAAAACGTCCGCCGTAGGTGGCGAGGTAGTGTTTCCAACTGGAGGCCAGGGCGTGTTGGGCGTCTAGGGCGGCGGAGAAAGCGGCGTGATCCTGGGCCTTTAAGGCGTCAAAGATGGGGGCGACTGCGCAGAGCGCTTTGGCTTGGCGGTGGAATTCGCGGAGTTGGGCGACGCTGGGCGTTTCAAGGGAGAGATAGGTTTGGAGCTGGTCGGGGCTGAATTTCTTTTCGGCCCAGCCCAGGAGGGTCATGAGGGCCGTGTCGTTTTCGACGGTGATGTACCAGCGGTGCAGCCAGTGGGTTTCGATGTCGCGCCAAAGGCTGCGGAGGTCTGCTTGGGAGGCGCTGGTCCAGGGGTAGTGGGCGAGGCGTTCAAAATCGCTACGGACGCGCTGGGTGAAGGCGATTCGGACCCGTTTGAAGGTGAGGAGCTTCCACAGAACGATGGGGAAATAGCTGATTTTCAGCCAAAAGCTGGGCTGAAGAGATTCGGGCAGAAAGGGCTGGGAGTTGGTTCGGGCCGAAATCATACGCTCCAAATTCTCCTTATTGCGCGCATAACCGGGCAAAAACGCCATCATCGCGTACCAATGGTTCATGACGTAGTACATACGGCCGTGGTAGGATGCGACGAGGTTATCGAAGAGCCAGCTGTGTTGATCAAGCTTTTTGCGGGAGACCCCGGAAGCGGCTAAGAGGTCTTCGTAGACGTGTTTGTACAGACGTTGGGCGACGCTGGCGGTCATGGGTTGGACCGTGCCCGCATAGGATTCGGCGAGGTTGGAGTTGTCGAGCAGCCAGGGTTCCTGGTGCCAGTCGCGGGTGACAGGCCGTGCTTGCAGGATGTAGAGCGTGCCATTGGCGTAGGACCATTCGAGGTCCATCGGGCGGCCGTAGGTTTTTTGGACGCGCTGGTAAAGACGGTGCAAGGCTTTGGCGAGGCCCGGCGTGAAGGCACTGTGCGCTTGGCTGAAGGGGTGGGTTTGGGCGTTCTGCCAGCGCCAACCGCTGTAAACCTCTGGCACCTGGCGCTGGAAGATGCGACCGCTGGGGTAGCAGCTGATTTCTTCGACGGGGTGGCCTTGAACGACATAGGCACAGAGGCCGGGCGCCACGTTGAGGAGGTAGCGTTCGGGGTGGGTGAAGAGAACGCCAGAAACGCTGGGTTGAGCTAGGAAAGCTTGTACGACCACGCCGTGGTCGTCCTCTGTCGCGGGGAGGCTTTGCGCCACTTGGAGGCAGGCAGCGGGTACGTCTAGCAAGGGGATGCCGAGTAGCGTGAGGAAAGCGCCGGCGGCAGCGCTGTCTTCGGTGTCTTCCGTGGCGGATGAGCTCCGAACGGCGTAGAGGTCGGGGTGGCCGAGGCTGGCGGCCAAAGCGCTCAGGTCGGGAACCTGGCCGGACAGTAGGTCCCGTGCGTGCAGCGATACAAAAGGCAGTCCCGGGAATCCTTCGTCGCGCAACCGGGCGAGGCCTTTGGCTTTATTGCCAACACAATCGGTCAAAACCATAAGGCGGTTTGGCTTAGCACGTAGGCTATGACGGCGGCTAGCTGCAGGAGCTTGCTTGCACTTCGGGTGGGGTTCCTAGCATAGAGCCAACCGCCAGCCAGGAGGATGCCCAAACCTGCGGCCAGGAAGCCCCGATTGAGGGGCATCCCGGTGGCGACGAAGGCCCAAACAGCGAGAATAGTGAGTGCGATTACGATACCCACGCTTCCCCAGGAGCCGACCCGGGAGGAATAGCTGTCGCGGTAGGCGGTTTCTTCCTCTGGGGCGAGGCATTTGCGGGCGACTTCAATTTGGGCCGTTAATGCCCAAATGCCCCAGCCGTGCATCCAAATGGCGGCAGGCCAATCCAGCGATTGGGTGAGGGCGGCATAGGCGATCCATTGCAGGAGGAGCATTTGGCCCAGCATGACGACGTTGTACAGCCAAAAGCGCGGCTTCAACCAGGCCAAGGGCCCCACCTCGTAGCGCGCCACGATGGAATAGAGCAGCAAGCCCGCAGAAAGGAGGCCGGAAAGAGGGTCGAGCAGGGCGTGAATGCAGATGAAAATCCCACCGTTTGCATATCCCAGCACAGTGAGTTCCCGAATGCTGACCAAGCCGCGCTGTACCGGACGATCGGGGTGGTGAACATCGTCCACCTCCTTGTCCCGGATCTCATCAATAATCCGTGTGTGCAGCATGAAGGATAGGCCCGCAACGCCTAGGGCGATGTACTTCCAAAGGGGGATGTCGTAGAAGCCGGTCCATTCGAGCACGGCGAAGGTGGAGGCGAGCACCGCGGACGTGGTGATGGTGAGAATACCGAGCGGGAAGCGCTCTTTTTGGTAGATCCAGAGACGTTGGGCGAGGCTGCTCATAGTTTTTGAAAGGCGTGAAAGCTGTGGTAAAAAGGTACGCGGTCGGACGCCTGGATGTCTAGTCTCGTCCAGCCTTCCTGGAAAAAGGCTGGGACTGGCGTTGCATAGCGATGGTCCCAAAAAACAAAGGTGGAGCCCGACGTACAAGCCTGATCCACCGACCGGAAAAAACTAGGAATTTGAGGTTCAGGATAGCTTTCCAGGATGTCGGAAGCGTGGATGAAGCGTTTTTCCGGCTTAAGGATCGCAAGTGCGGCTTGAAGGGGCTCTTGGTGAAGGTGTAGTCGACCTTGTGGAGTGAAGGAAGCATCTTCGAGGTAAGGGAGAACGCTGTGGGCATGCCGTCCGTACAGCAGGTAGTCGAGGTAGGGGTTGTCGCTGAGACGTGTTTGGCCCAAAATGCGCTCAAAGGAGGCATAGTAGGTAGGTGGCAGTTTTTGCCGCCCTTCCGTGTCGACCAGACCCTGATGCCGAGCGTTTTTGTCTACGTTCTTGGGGCTAAAGAGCATGGAAATGCTCCTGCGCCACATCCAGGAGGTCCAGTGTTGGCGCAGGTAGTTCACTTGATCGGCGGGGCTTGTTTGCTGCGCAAGGCCTTCGCGGTGACGGCCCAAAATCATCCATGGCAAGACGCGTTGGCTAAAGATGCGCAAGTAGCCCTCCAGCTTGCCGTCGTGCAGAAGTCCCTTGGAACGGCGTGCACTCCCATACCCGAATAGCTGGTCGCGCTGTGCATGGTGCAGGGCGTCCAGCTTGGCGTGAATGTGCTGAAGCTGATTGGCCTCGGTGTCGTAGGCGTGAACGGCGGGCAGGCCCTTTTGAAGCAGCTCCAGGGCGTGGTCCCCGCCTGAGGCGACCATGTGCACGTGGTCCGGGCAGCTGCGTTGCCACACCTCCCACAAGAGGTTGGGATCTTCCCAGGATTGTGCGTAGTGGACCATGTCCGAAATGTAGCCCAATCTTTTTGGCGCAAAAAAGCGGTTTCGTCCAAAATGCGCTCGAGTCTTTACGGATTTTCGCCGAGCGGCGTTGTACTTTTGGGCCCTGCTCGTCCGAGTGGTGAAATAGGTAGACACGAGGGACTTAAAATCCCTTCTTCAGCAATGGAGGTGCGGGTTCGATTCCCGCCTCGGGCACAGTAACTTAGAGGCATGCAAACCGTTCTGCGGAGGTCATGCCTCTTTTTTTGTGCCCTCTTTGCGGCGGCAACGGCTTCCGCCCAGCTTACCGCCACCAGCTCGCTGCGGTCCTTCCACAGCTACGACCCTGGCTTTTACGGGAATGGCAGGGATCGAGGGTGCATTGTAGGAAATGATACCACGGATGAATGGGTCTTTGGCGCCATGGGCTACCTGCGGAATACCGAGTTTTTTCACCCGATGGAGGAGGGCCGAACCCTTTTTGGCAGCCAAGCCCTCGCCTATTGGCACAGCGGCTACGATCAGAAAACCTATTTGGAACTGGGCGGACTAGCCAACGTCCCCTTTGGGGGCAAAACTCAGTTCTATCCCCACGTGGCGGTCGTTCACAACATCAACCGCGTGAATGTCTTGCGCTTCGGCACCTTGAGCAATCCAGGACATGATCTGCCCGAGCCTCTCTACAACCCGGCCCGGCGCTACACGCAGCCGGTGGAATACGGCTTCCAGTACATTTCTCCCTACACCGATGCCTGGATCCATTGGGAGCAGGCAACGGGCTATGGAAGCCTGCAAAAGGAATCCTTCACAGCGGGTTGGAACCAAAACAATTTTCGGGGCCAAATTGGGTTTGGGCCCTATTCCGAAGGCCCACTGTTGAGCTACCGGTCCCACCTGTATGTCAACTCGCGCTTCTATGCCCTCTACCACCATGTGGGGGGTCAGATTGACAATGCGCCACCTCAGCCCACAGGTAACCGTATCCAGACGGGGGTCGATATCTACATTATGCCCGATTTGTTCGGGCAAAAACGCGCGCCCAAGGGGCAGCAGTCTGCGGAAGTTTGGCGCCTTTCGCTGCCTACCTACGGGTACACGCTTCTGCGCTACGATGATCCCTTACAGGCATTTGGGCCGGTCAAGGTGGGCTATGGCCAGATGCATAGTCTAGCAGAATCCATCCTGGGATTCACGGTCAAGGCCGGGTATTGGCAGGGGAATTCGTGGATTTCCCCGCTGGGTCAAGGCCTCTACCAAAGTTTGAATCCGGAGGATGCTGCCGTGCCTTTTCAAGCGAGTCGGCGGATGTTGATGCTTTCTGCGCAAAGAGAGTGGCAAAGTATGGGACTTCGGTACGATGCCTACTACGATATGGACCTTGGAAAATGGTCCACGGCCTTCACGTTGAATATGGCCCTCAAAGAGCGCCGAAAACGTCTAGTGGCCGCCCACCCGGTACATCAGCCCCAAGCCAGCAATGGCATGGTTGAAGTAGAAGCGTCCTAGCCACTGCGGCGTGAAGGCGTAGGTCAGCGTGTAGTTCCCGCCGAGGATGACGCCGCCTTCCGCTCCGTCGATGGGATGCAGCCAGGCTCCCGTGAGTTCGTTAATGCCTTGGTAGCCGCTGAGCATACCAATTTGAAGCCCGGACGTCCATTTTTCCGAATGCTGGTAGGCCCATTCTCCCCCGAGCATAAAGGAAAGTTGGTGCCAGGAGTTGAGCATGAGGGCCTGGATAAGCTGCACTTCGGATTTGCCGCCCGCCCCTTCGTATAGGGTGATGCGCGAAGTGAAAATGGGGTGCTGGCTATTGAATCGGTAGGTCCAGGTGGTATCGCGGAACCGATGCGAATGCTCACTTTGTCCGGGAAAACTCTGGCCGTCTTGCCAGGTGCCGGGGACTTGAACCCAGGCCGAACGCTCCACGGTTGGATCCTGATGCCAGGAGTGGAAGTAGCCCACTTCGAGTTGGATTTTCGGTTGAAACTGCGCGTAAAGGCCGCTAGAGAAGAGGCAAGCCGCAAGACAAAAGAGGAAGGACATTCGCATGGGATAAAACTAGCGACTTCCCGAATGTGAATGGTATATTCGCCGTCATGCAAGCAGATTTACGTATTCTTTCGTTGTACTTCCGTGGATTATTCTATTCCTATGACAATCCTAAGTGGGGCATTCGGACCAAGGAGAGCTTGTTGATACAAACGCTTGTAAAGCGCCGAATGCTGGCACCGCACCCCCTGGGCGAAGACCGATTAATCCTAACCCTGCGTGGGGAGCGCTATGCGAAGGATATCATTCACAAAATCTTGCGCCCGGTTATTTGGGTCATTGTATCATGGCTCCTCATCATGCTCTACTACCGTCCATGAGGAAGGGGCTTTTGGTTCTTTTCCTGGGGATTTCCATTGGGGCGCAAGGCCAAGCACTCTGGTTGGAGTCCGGTTACAAGCAAGCGTTTTCCAAATCCACCGATGTGTCCGTCGACGTGGCATGGCGCGGACGGCCCTCGGAACAGGGGCGCGCTTTCGTGGATGTGGAACTCGATCGAACGTTTGGAAAGCACCTCTTTGCCTTTTACGAATGCCGGGTCAACCTGTGGGGAACCCAAGCGCGAAACACCTACGGCATGGGGGTCGAAGAGTCTCTAAAATGGAAAGGAACGAAACTCTTTTCTTTGGATTACTCCTGGCGCTACCACGACGACGATCAGGAATTCCGTCAATCCTTGGGGGTGGATCGAAAATTTGACCGCTGGAAACCCAAATTGGAAGTGGAAACCTGGTACCGCCCCTGGGATACCGGTGCAATTCGCCGAAAGCTGCGCGCCTCTGCGGGACTCCAGTACAACCCCAAGGGTCCTGGCAAATGGGAAGCGGGCCTACTGCGTCAAAACGACTACAGCCGGAAGGGAAATTTCCAATCGTCCGAATGGGCCGTCTACTTGGAATTTCAGTGGCGTTTGCCCGGCTAAAAGCGCCGCCAGTCCCGAGAGTGCGCCCTATCTTTAGGGCATGATTTCACGCCTGATTGCCTTGTTTTTTCTGATGAGTTTGGCCGCTCAAGGTCAGATTCTGTCGATTGACCCTCCGTTCCCTACCCAAACGGATACCGTCACCATTCTCTACAACGCAACGCAAGGCAATGGCGCCCTCGTGGGAGTCACCCCCGTCTACGCCCATGCGGGCGTGATCACCACGGCCAGCACCTCCCCAACGGATTGGAAGTTTGTGCAAGGGCAGTGGGGCCAGCCAACGCCCTCCGTCCTGATGACAGATATGGGCAACAACGTGCATAAGATTGAGTACCACATGCCCACGTTTTACGGGTATCCAGTAGCTTCTACGACGGTGCTCCAAATGGCCTTTGTCTTCCGGAATGCCGCGGGCAATGTCGTGGGTCGGTCTACGGACGGTTCGGACATTTACTATCCCGTGTACCCGGCCAATGCAGGCCTGCTGGGAGCCTTCTTTACGCCCGACGACCACCGCATTACCAACCCTGGCGACACCTTGGCCATCCACGCCGCCGCCAATGCCAATGCGACCTTGACCCTCTATGACAATGGAGTGCTGGTGGCTTCCGATACGGCGGCTCAGCATCTGTACCACAACATGGTGGTGACAGGCAACGGGCAGCACCTCTTGGAATTTGTCGCCTTCGACGGCACCTCTACGGCGCGCGATACGGTCTACTACTTTGGCAACCCCAGCCAGGTAGTCCAAAATCCTCCCGCAGGCATGGTCGATGGCATCAATGCACTAAACGACTCTACTGTTTTGCTCCAGCTGCATGCGCCCGATAAGGACTTTGTGTATGTCTTGGGGGACTTTAACGGCTACTTGCCCGATTCCGCCTACTACATGCACAAGTCGGTGAATGGGGAGAAGTTTTGGCTGGTTCTTGATCTTCAGGCGGGCCAAACCTATACCTACCAGTACTGGATCGACGGGCTGATTAAAGTGGCGGACCCCTATTCGGAGTTGATTTTGGACCCCTACAACGATGGGAATATACCCGCCGCTACCTGGCCCAATCTGCCCAGCTATCCCACCGGCTTGACGACAGGGCATTGCACCTTGCTGCAACCTGGAAAGCCCGAATACACGTGGAAGAACGCCACCTTCCAAGCCCCGGATCGCACCGATTTGCGCATTTATGAGTTACTCGTGCGTGACTTCAGCAGTCAGCGCAATTACCAGATGGTTCTGGATACGCTGGACTATTTGGAGCGTTTGGGCATAAACGCCATCGAATTCATGCCCAACAATGAGTTCGAAAACAACGAAAGTTGGGGCTACAATCCCTCTTTCCACATGGCGCTCGACAAGTACTACGGCACGCCCGAAAAGTACAAGGAGCTTATCGACAGTTGCCATAGCCGGGGTATCGCGGTCATTATGGACATGGTCTTCAACCATGCTTATGGCCAAAGCCCGCTCGTGCAGATGTACTGGGACGCTTCCCAAGGCAAGCCCGCGAGCAACAATCCCTGGTTCAATGTGAACTGTCCCCACCCTCCGTACTGTTGGGGAAACGATTTTAACCATCTGGCGGTTGCGACCCAGAATTTCATGGACCGCGTCAACACGTATTGGTTTGAGGAATTCAAGATTGACGGCATTCGCTTCGATTACACCAAGGGCTTTACCAACAACGGCAATGCGGGTTGGGACGTAACGCGCCAAAATTTGCTCAAGCGCATGGCGGATACTATTTGGGCGGTCAATCCAGATGCCTACGTCATTCTAGAACACTGGGGCGACAACAACGAAGAGAAACTCTTGTCCGACTACGGCATGATGCTGTGGGGAAATTCGACCTACAACTTCCGCCAAGGCGCCCAAGGCTACCTTCCCGGCAGCAACTTCGCCTACGGCATTCACAAGCAGCGCGGATGGAACGATGCCCACCTGATCAGCTACACGGAGAGCCACGACGAGGAGCGGTTGATGTACGACGTGCTGACGTATGGAAATTCCTCACCACAAGGCTACAAGACCTATGTGTTGAATACGGCCCTGCGACGTTCGGAACTGGCCAATGTCTTCGCCTTCACGATCCCCGGTCCCAAAATGATTTACATGTTCAACGAATTGGGCTACGACCAATCCATTGACAACCCCTGCCGCGTGTGCAACAAGCCGCCCAAGTGGGGCTACCAGCAAGTGCCCGAGCGCCGACGCCTTTACGACGTCACCGCAGCGGTAATGCAACTACGAAAGCAAGCGCCTGCCAGCTTCGACGGCAGCAATTTCACCTACAACCTTGGGGGTGCGGTCAAGCGCATCAACCTGCAGGATTCCACCATGAATGTGAACGTGATCGGCAACTGGGACGTGGTGCCTCAAAACGGCATCCCTAACTTCCCTCATACGGGAACCTGGTACGAGTACTTCACGGCGGATTCTGTGGAAGTACTCGATCCCTTTATGAGCTTCGCCTTGGAGCCCGGAGAGTACCGCATTTACACGGACGTAAAGCTGCAGCAGCCCAGCATCACTTTGGGCGAGGAGGAGTTCTTGCCTCAAGCCGGCCTTCAGGTCTATCCCAACCCTGCAAGCGATCAGGTCTTGGTGGTAGCGCCTGTGGGAGGAGTGCTTGTCGTGTACGACGTTCAAGGGTGCGTGGTGCTGCGCATGCAAGCGGAGGCCTTCGTTCCTGCCGAATTGGATTTGACTGGCGTAGCTCCGGGCATGTATGTGGTCCGAATCGGTGATTTTGTCGAACGCATTCAGGTCCTCCGATGAAGGTGCTGCGTGCTTTGGTGGCCTTGGCCTGCTTTATGGGCGCATTGACGACCATGTGGGCACAACCTAGCTACTTGCTTTCCGCTCAGAAGGAGGGCGCGCTCGGCCTGGGCATAGGCGCCATGGCTGCTGGAAACCTATGGTCCGGCCAGCAACTTCAGGGGTTCACGGAAGCTGAATTGGCAGCTTTGGATGCTTCTGAAGTCCCTGCGTGGGACCGCTGGGCCTTGAACCGTTGGGATGAAGCAGCCGGGCATCGTTCGGACTACCTCTTTTATGGGGCCGCCGCATGGTCCTCTGCGGCTGTTTTGCTCCCCGCCTGGAAGGAAAAGAACGTTTGGGCGTCTGTACCCACAGCAGTGATGTGGGTGGAGATGAATGCCCTCACCTTGGTGGCGACGGATCTTACCAAGAACCTCGTTTCTAGACCCAGGCCCTTTACCTACTACAACGGTGCTCCTTTGGACGCACGCATGGACTACGATGCCCGAAAATCCTTCTTCTCCGGACACACGAGTATGACGGCTGCAAACAGCTTTTATGCCGCCAAGATCTATGCGGATTTGTACCCTGATTCCAAATGGAAGCCCTGGGTTTGGACGGCGGCAGCTTTGCTACCGGCCGTTACAGCACAGCAGCGCATGGCTGCCGGTAAGCACTTCTTCACCGATGTCCTCGTGGGCTACGGGGTTGGGGCTCTTATAGGCTGGGGCATTCCTCAGCTACATCTTAAGCGTTAAGCTTCAGGAGGTGTGAGTGCGCTCTTCTCACGCTTCTACCCAAATAATGGTCTTGGCCCGAGGCATCACTTGGACGGAGGCGCCTGAGGTTTCTCCGGCGCGCAACTCAAAGCCTTCCTCTGGAAATGTGACGGAGTAGCCTGGACTGTCTTGGGGCTTTACCGGCTTCCACTGGTAGGTACCGGGGGGTAAATGCGTCTTCCACTGCAGTTCGCCTGGCATGAGGTGGACGAGGAAGGTTCGGCCGTTCGCATCCTCCACATAGCATCGAAAAGCAGGATGGTCAGGCGTTCCTGATGTGATTATTTTCAAAGAGGGGGGCGCGACGGGCGCATCCATGGCTCGGATTGAGGCCTTGGGCTTGGCAATGGTCACATGCTGCCGCCAATGCACCTGTATGAAGCGCGGTTGAAGGTCCAGGCTAAAGTTTTTAGCGCTGAATTGAACGCTACCCCCCGATCGATGTACTTGGGCACTCACCGAAAAGCCCTTGGTATGCGCATAGCGGACGGCCACATGATCCAGCCAGGGCATGGACCCGCGCTGCAGGGTTAGGGCCAGCCTGCCTTGAACCTGCCCTTCTGTGCGCCACATCCAAGCGCTTGGTCCTACTCCTTCTCGGTACCACCCAAAGAGACTCCAGTTCCCGCGCCGAAGCTTGGCGGTCAGCTGGAGGTTCATTCCCTGAAGGGAGTGCTCTTCTTGAAATTCGAAGAAGTTGCCTTGAACGGAAATCCCTAGCCTGCTTGACTCCCACTGGGACCGCCCGCTGGCCATGGCGTAAAACCGTCGGATCTGAAGGCGACTTTGCCAGCGTTCACCCCGTTGGTTCCACTGGCCGCTGAAGTAGGCTCCCTGGTAGCTCACATGCTGCTGACCCTTCTGGGTGAGGCGCGCTTGAAAGCCCCCAGCTTTTGCCGTAGCGGACCAACCTTCAGACTTGGCATATACCACAGCAGGTAAAAAAGACCAAGGGGAGCGCCACTGTATCCAGCTTTGACGGCCAGTTTGGAAGAGCTGAACGTGATGCCCCTTTGCGGAGAGGCGAAGCATGTGTCCCGGGCCCATGGGGGTCATGCCTAGGTGGAGCCCAAATCCTGAAGCCGTATAGGCCAGTGAAGTCCGCTGGGGTCTCCAAGGGTAAACGGCTTCCGGGACGTAGCGAAGTTCCAGACGCTGACGGTCAAGCTGTACCTCGGCGCCTATTCCAGAATACAGCTGGCCTGCAAGCACCCAGCCCATGGCCCAGGTGTAGAGTTCAATCGGCATGCGCTTGAAGGTTGTAGCCCAAAACATGGCCTACTTCATCCTCCAGTAAGATGTAGGCAGTGCCCTCCGGGTAGCGCCACGTGCGGACCGCACCTGGAAAGAAGAAAAAGGGTTTGGGCGCTCCGACGACCTGCCCCCAGGCGGTGTACGCTTGGCCCATGGCTTTCCAGATTTGCTGCCCATTGTAGCGGCTGTAGACCAGACTGTCATGGCTCAAGTGTAGAGCCTCAGAGGGTTCAGTGTCCATGCAGCCCGTGTAAAGGTTCAAGAGGTAGTGGATTTCCGTGACGACGGTCCACGTACCTGCAGCTGGTGCTACTGCTGAAGGAACTGCAAACACCTCCACCTGGGCATGCCGCGCCAAACTATCGCTCACCTGCCAGCTAAAGGGAATGGAACGCCGTTCTCCCGGGGCGAGTTGGACCTCGGAGGGAAGCACCAATTCATCCGCCTGACCCAAGAGCACCGTGGATTGGAGGAGCACCGTTGCGGTGGAATCCCCCTGGTTTTGGAGTTGGATAGAACCTCGACGCGCTTCTTCACAGGGGTGAAAGTGGGAAAGTCCGTTCAGCACGCTAATCTGGCCGCGCGCGGCGAGGGGAAGGAGGAGGAGGGCTCGCCAGAGCCCTCCTCCAAAACCACGTCCCATCAGTTGTTGGAAATGGTGTAACGCAGCGTGATAATGCCCGAAGTTGCGGCATCCAAGTTTTGCGTTGCGTAGTTCAACGAGTAGTTCAGCACGGCGCCGTCTCCCGCGCCATCTCCTGTGTAGGCGCTTTGGATGTCCGTAATGAGGGTGCCTGAAACCGCGCTACCCGCAAAGGTGACGGGGGTGCCATTGCCCAAGGTACCCGTTCCGTTGAGGGAGGGGGTGATGGTCATTTGTATGCCTGCGGGCATAGCGCCACCGACTACTTCCACGTCAACCTGGCGAACGTTGTCTGGACTCGCCCCTTTGACCGAGGTGTACTGGAGGTAGAGGTTTTGGCTTGGTACACCCGGGAAGGCCTGACCAGCGGAGGAGGGAGCTTGAATGTGGAAGGGGAGCGTCGTGCTGGGACCCCCGGCGACATCTACCACTTGAATCATGGCAGCTTCCTCAATGGTGAAGTTTACGTCATGGTTGGACGTATTTTGGGCATAGCCCGCGCTCGCTGTAGCTACCACGATAGCTGCGAATAGCGCACGTTTAAATGTGTTGTGTTGCATACTTTATGGATTTTAAGGTTCATGCTTTTGGCCAAAGCAGGAACAAAGCACGCAAGGCACCCGGCGCCAGTCGGGAGCAAACGGAAAAGAAGCGAGAGTAGCTGTTTACCCGAGGATAGAAGGTCACCTAGACCTTCTGCAGCAGGCGGAAGAAGGTGGCTCGGCTCACGCCTAGGTAGGCGGCCATTTGGTCACGGGTAAAGCCCTTGACGAGCGCCGGAGATTCTTTGAGAATCCATTGATAGTGTTCCAACGGAGAAGTGTGCAAGAGCCTTCTGAAATGCCCTCGAACGTGGTCAAGGATGCGTTGTTGGATGATGAAGAGCAGTTCGTCGCAGCCTGGCTCCGTTTGTAATTGTTCCCAGATGGTTTGATCCAAGCGCATTACCTGCACGCTAGACACACAAACAAAAGGGCTTTCAGCGGTTTTTCCCGTTGTATGACGTTGGAGGTTGAAGAACCATTGGCCTGCCTGGAAAGCGGTCGGAATGAGAAGTCCCCCTTGGTCGTCCCGGCCAATTTCGGCAACCGTTCCATCGAGTAAAAAATAGACGTGCGTGGAGGCATCGCCGTGGACCACCAATTCACTGCCTTTGCTGATGGTTAGAGGGCCTTCAAACTGACTTGTGACGTAGTCGACAAGGGACTTTAGAGCCGTGTTTTTAGGTAGGCCTGAAAGCATATCGTTGCGCATCCACTGTATGGCGGTCTTAGGATCCACGGTGCAAGGTGTTCATGGCACGGAAAAGACTTGAACGCGAAAGGCCAAGGTAGGAGGCCATTTCTGCTCGTGACAAGTGATTCAATATGTGGGGATTCGCTAGGATAGTTTTTTCGAGTCGTTCTAGTGGGTTCAAACGGCTCAAGTCCCGGCTTCGCTCGAGGTAGTTTCGAATGTTTTGTTTGGAAAGTCGATTCGCTAAGAAAAAACCCATTCCAAATTCTTCCGTAATGGCTCGCACTTTTTCTCCGTCAAGACTGTAGATGGAACTGCGCTTCAAACAGGACATGGTTGTGTCGCAAGGCTGCCAAAGAAGGAAGGATTTTTCGGGCCAAAAGAAGGTGAAGGGGGCGATAATTCGGTGGCACAATTTTACCCCGTTAACTTCCCCATATTCTGCGAGGACGCCTTCTGCATTGAAGTAGAGCTTCTGTCGGGTATCGCCTGGTTTCCAAATGGGGTGTTTGCGCGCACAGAATCCATCCGCCACAAATTCTGCCGCCATGCGCTTAATGCCTGCAGAAAATCGCTGGGATTGGTCCCCGTAGAGGCTTGCTAATTCTTGTTCAATTCGTGTTCTCACTTTCCATGAGAAAACTACACGAATCGTACAGCTCTCACATCACCAAAATGATGCAAATGAGGTGTTAAAATGGCTGAAAACTGGAGGTTAATCCATGGGGACAGGCACAGGCTGCGTCAAATGATGGCGCAAGTGCCATTTGTGGAAGCGGTAAAAATCCGTCATTCCTTGCTCCACATCTTCGATAAGGCGAGGGCTGGAAATTCGCATGTCCACGTGCACCACGGGGTGCTTTAGCGCCCTCCAAAGGTGGCGCATTAAATGCGGAAGGAAACCCGATTTGAGGTCGTGGAAATAAGGAATTTCTTCGGATTGGTAACGGATGGAATAGAAGACGACAGGAACGCTGTTGCGCATGGCCTCCACAAACAGACCTGGCTTGACAGGATAAATATCATGGGTTCCAGACGTGCGTCCTTCGGGGCAGACAAAAATGCTCAAGCCGCCCCGGATGCGATTAACGATCTCATGACGGATTTTTTTGCCAGCTTCTGGGCAATGGCGACGCACCCAAATGGTCTGCAATCCGCGGCCAAGCCAACCTACAAAGGGCCAATTTTTAAATTGATCCGCGACAATCATGACCGCAGGGCGGTGGCCAATGTTAAAGAAGATGTCGTAGTAGCTCGGATGGTTGCACATGATGAGTGCGGGATCCTTGGGGAGTTCTCCAATGATGTTAAGTCGGATGCCCAAGACTTTGTGGATGATAAACATACCCTTCCGGTGCACGTTAAAGCCTGCCTGGCGGCCAAATAGAAGGTTGGCCATAGGTACGGCAATGCTTATGGAGGTCATGATGAGCGCAAAGCCAATCAAGCGAAAAAAAGCGCGTATTCCTCCTAGCATTAAGGGAAAGTAGAATTTTCTTTTGGAATAAAGAATTAAGCGGGAGAAAAAAGCCCGAATTCAGCCGTCAATTCTGGCCAAAGCCGCTCAAATAGCGCTTCGTACTCCAGGTAGTGGGTCTTCAGCGCAAGTAGGCCGTCCCCCATGGGATTCTCATGAGGGAAGCGCGACGCCATTTGCTTTAGAATGCGGTCCAAGGCGTTGAAGTTCGAATAGCCCTTCAGCCATTTCCCCTGTTGCATGGCCTGTACGAGGTGTTCGGCTTGGGGGTGAAAGAGGGATGCGTGATCGGCCAGTATTCGGTGCGCATTTTGGGAGAAATCCAACAAGCCTTGAGGGGTATGGCGCTGAAAATCGCGTGCTAAAAAGTGATCCCAAAAAACGTCCAAAAGCACGCCTCGGAAGAGTCCAAACCGAGGATGCATATGAGATTTAGCCTCCTTGACGAGCGGATGTTGGTCGACAAAATGGTCGATGCGCCGGTGCAAAAGCACGCCTTGGGCATAGCCGTCTGGTAGTTCTTTCCAGCGCTGGCCTTTGACGCGGTCCGCGAAGAAATTGCCCGCCATGATTTCCTCTCCGCCGGGAGATAAAACCAGGTGGGCTAGGAAATTCACGCCTGGTTGAAGAGTTCGAAGGTGTAGCTCTCCATGATGGGATTGGCGAGCATCTTCTGGCAAGCGATGTCTACTTTTTCCGTCGCTTCTTCCTTGCTGGTGGCCTCGATTTCCAAGGTGATGTGCTTGCCGATGCGCACATGGCTAATCTCGGGGAGGCCAATGTTGTTCATGCTTTGACCTACGGTCTTGCCTTGGGGGTCCAATAGCGCCTTCAAAGGCATTACGTCGATTTCTGCGCGGAATTTCATGCGGTCTGCGTTTTGAAAAAGCGATGTTCAATCGCTGAAAAAATGAGCAACAAAGGTATAATGAATGCCAAAGCGGCCACATTAAAAATTATCAACAAGGCGACGGAGAGGAGGGCGAAAAAGATTCGGCTCCACAGGGCTGCACCACCGCGTGGCATATCCTTGAAACTCATGATGGGCCAAGGGCTGTTGAGCGTGTAGGTACTCCAGGCCGTGATGCCGCCAAAAACGACGTAGGCCAGCCAGCCGCTAGGGCGCGGAATCACATCCAAGTACATGGCCCACACCACGCCGACGAGGAAAAGGGCATTGGCGGGGGTCGGCATGCCGACAAAACCTTTGCTTCCTGCAAGGCCCAAATTGAAGCGGGCTAAGCGATACAAAGACGCGAGAGTGGGGGCCAAGCCGATCAAGGCGAACCACCAGGGCAAAAAGGCCATTCCGGCGTGGAGCCAAAGCAATCCAGGAACAGCGCCAAAGGTGATGGCGTCGGCGAGGCTGTCCAATTGGACGCCGAGGGGGCCGTCGGTGCCTAATTTTCGGGCCGCCCAACCGTCGAGCAAATCAAAGAGCAAGGCCAATCCAAGGCAGTAGGTCATGGACTCCAAATCCATGATGCGCAAGAAGGTCAGGGCCAGGCAGCCCATGAGGGCGTTGCCGAGGGTGAGGGCGTTCGGGATCCATCGCATAAATCCAAAGGTAGCCGTACTTTTAACTCCATCCATGAAGAAGCTCATTTTTGCCGTTGCGACGGCCCTATTGCTCAGTGTTTTTTGGCCCGGTGTGTGGGGCGTGGAGACCCAGCCCTTCACGTTTACGTGGCTCTTTGCCCTGGCGCCCATGCTGGCGCTGGAGCGGTCCATTCGCCACGATGCCTTTGGGAAGAAGGGATGGCGGGTGTTTGGCTATGCCTGGTTGAGCATGGGAGTGTTCAATGCGGGAACGACGTATTGGGTGTGGAATGCGCATTGGTCGGGGGTGGTCGCCACCGTGCTGATCAATGGCGGCCTCATGGCGGCGGTTTGGACCCTGTACGCTTGGGTGGCCCGAAAACACTCCCAGCGCCTAGGCTATTGGGCCTTAGTCAGCGGCTGGCTGGCACTGGAGGTATTCCACGAGAATTGGGCCTTTAGCTTTCCGTGGTTGGATTTGGGTCACGCATTTGCGGCGTCTCCCGGCGCAGTACAGTGGTATGAATACACAGGCCACCGCGGGGGAACCCTTTGGCTGCTTGTTTCCAACATCGTTTTCATCGAGACCTGGTACAAGACCAAAGATGCGGAAGGTCGAATCGGCTGGTCCTCCTGGAAATCCATGCTCCGTTCGCCGCTTCCCTATGTCTGGGGGCTACCCTTGGTGCTGAGTATGGGCATTTGGGCGGGGCTAAACACCGAAAATGAGCGCCAGATTTGGGCCACGTACGTGCAGCCTAATGTGGATCCCTACACGGAAAAATTCTCCACACCGGACCAGTGGCAGGCGCATGTCTGGGCGGACAGCTTGCTTGCAGACTTTGGGAGTATAAACCCCTCGGACAACCCTCGGAACCAGCGCTACCCCTCCGCCTTGGTCGTCTTTCCGGAAACCTTCTTGCACGAAGGCATCCAAGAGCGCTACGGCAATGCTTTCAAGCCCATTCACGCGTTGGATACGGTGCTTCAAGCCTATCCAAAAACGTCCTTGCTCCTGGGGGCTTCCACCTACGAACTCTACGACGCAGGGGAAGAAACGCCCACGTCTCGGCCCATTGATGCGCAGGGCCGCCGCTTCTACGACAGCTACAACACGGCCATCGAACTGACCAACGGCCAGCCCATGGAATTTTACCACAAGTCCAAACTCGTGGTAGGGGTGGAGTACATGCCCTTTGCGAGCACCCTGAAATCCCTGATAGGCGATGCCACCATTGCCCTGGGGGGAACCACGGGAACCTTGGGCACGCAAGATGAACGCGAAGTGTTCTCCTTGGCCGACAGCAGCATCAAGGTGGCCCCCATTATTTGCTGGGAACAGGATTATGGCAGCTATGTGCGCGACTACGTACAGCAAGGCGCCAATCTCTTTGCCATCATGACCAACGACGGCTGGTGGGGCAACACCTTGGGGCACGTCAGCCATTTCCACTATGCGCGATTGCGTGCGATTGAGAACCGCCGAGCCATAGTTCGTGCGGCCAATACGGGGATTTCAGGATTTATTTTCGTAGATGGGCAGGCCTACGTGTGGAAAAATTGGGATGAAACGGGCCTCGCATCTGCACGAGTAACGGTCATGAATAAAAAGACCTTTTTCACACAGTACGGCGACTTAATCGGCCGGGGGGGAGCGCTGCTTTTTCCCCTGCTTTTGCTGAGCGTTTTGGTCCGTCAGCGCGTGCAGCGTTAAGCACCTCTATCCGCAAGGCGTGAATTACCTTTGTGGTCCTATTTAAAAACTTCAAGTGATGCAGTACGACGTCGTAGTTATTGGTTCCGGTCCCGGTGGATATGTTAGCGCCATTCGCTGTGCGCAATTGGGCATGAAAACCGCCATTGTTGAGAAGTATTCGACCTTGGGTGGAACCTGCTTGAATGTGGGCTGCATTCCTTCCAAAGCGCTTTTGGATTCGTCCGAACATTACCACAACGCCGTTCACAGCTTTGCCGAGCATGGCATTGACGGCGCCGCCCCTGTGGTCAATATGGAAAAGATGATTGCCCGAAAGCAATCCGTCATCGACGTCACCTGCCAAGGCATTGACTTCTTGATGAAGAAAAACAACATCGACGTCCACCACGGGGTCGGCAGTTTTAAGGATGCGCACACGATCACGGTGACCGGCGAAAAAACGACCGAAATCACCGCTAAAAACGTCATCGTTGCGACAGGCTCCAAGCCCATCGAATTGCCCTTTGCCACCTTCGACAAAGAGCGCGTCATTTCCTCCACGGAAGCCTTAAAATTGACGGAAGTTCCCAAGCACCTCATCGTCATCGGTGGCGGTGTCATTGGTTTGGAATTGGGCTCGGTGTACAAGCGTTTGGGCGCTGAAGTTTCTGTAGTGGAATTCCATGACAGCGTAATCCCAGCCATGGATGCCGCGTGCGGAAAAGAATTGCAGCGAACCCTGCGCAAATTGGGTATGAACTTCCACATGAGCACCAAAGTGGAAAAGGTGAGCCGAAAGGGCGACACCGTGACCGTAGAAGCCGTGGACAAGAAAGGCGCTCCGGTGAAACTGGAGGGTGATTACGTACTCGTCGCGGTGGGTCGCAAGCCCTACACCGCAGGATTGAACCTGGAAGCCGCCGGCCTCAGCACGGACGAGCGCGGTCGCATTGCCGTTAACGACCACTTGCAAACGGCTGTTTCCCATATCTACGCCATTGGCGACGTTGTTCGAGGTGCGATGTTGGCACACAAGGCGGAAGAAGAAGGCGTGGCGGTCGCTGAAACCTTGGCGGGCCAAAAGCCACACATCGATTACAACTTGGTGCCCAACATCGTGTACACCTGGCCCGAAGTGGCGGGGGTCGGCCGCACCGAAGCCCAACTCAAAGAAGAAGGCCGCGCCTACAAGGTGGGATCCTTCCCCATGCGAGCCTTGGGCCGTGCCCGTGCCTCTATGGACATCGATGGTATGGTGAAAATCTTGGCCGATGCACAAACGGATGAAGTATTGGGCGTGCACATGGTCGCTGCACGTGCGGCAGACCTCATCATGGAAGCCGTTGTTGCCATGGAATTCCGCGCATCGGCGGAAGACATCGCTCGCATTTGCCACGGTCACCCCACCTACACGGAAGCCATCAAGGAAGCCGCGTTGGACGCTACCGGTAAACGCGCTATACACGCCTAACATGCCGTACACGGCGCAGGTCTTACACGCTGCGCCCGCTGAAGTTCAGACGGGCTTGCGCCGCGCTATGCCTGCTTTGGACTACGCCGTCTTGCTGGAAACTGGGCAAGCCCACGGCGCTTTCCGCGAAGAACTGGACCGCTACGACTGGTTGGCTGCCGGTGGGGCCCACAAGGTGCACCGCCTAGCCACAGCCACCGCAGAAGACTGGTCCGATTTTTCCGCCGCCTGGCGCTCTCGTCCGACCTGGTTGTTTGGCGTTCTGGGCTACGACCTCAAAAATGCCTTGGAACCCACCGCCTCTTCCCGTCATGCCTCCAATCCTGGCGAGCCGGACCTGGAGTTTTTTGAACCGCAGTGGGTCGTCACCTGTGTCGCGGGCCAGCTCCAGCTCCACCTTCATCCGGCACATCCAATTCAAGCGTCCGACTGGTGGACGCAGATTCAAGCGCTTGGGCATCCAGCTTCGAGGCAATCTTCTGCGTCTGCTGTGAGCGCGCTTACCCCCACGTGGGATGCGCCGACGTATGAGCGCCAGGCAGCGTCCCTGCAGCAGCTCATGGTGGAGGGCGACCTCTACGAAGCCAATCTCTGTGCGCTCTGGGAAGGGGAGGGAAATGCGGACCCTTTAGCGGTTTATACCGCCTTGCAAACCCGCGCGGATGCCCCCATGGCGGGCCTGTTTAAGTCGCCGTCTACCTGGCTCATTTCCGGTTCTCCGGAGCGCTACGTAACGGTCCGAACGTCACCCCACGGCCTCCTCGCCTTTAGCCAGCCCATCAAAGGCACCGCACCCGTCCACACCTCCGGGGAAGACTTACTCCAAAACGAAAAAGAACGCGCCGAAAACACGATGATCGTCGACCTCGTCCGAAACGACCTCTCGCGCGTCGCCGAAAAAGGCAGCGTCCACGTCCCGCGCTACCTGCAGCTTCGCAGCCTGCCCACCGTTCACCACTTGGTAAGCACCGTGGAAGCCCAACTCCGACCAACCGCCGATTGGCTCAGTGTGGTCCAAGCGAGTTTCCCCATGGGCAGCATGACGGGCGCCCCAAAAATCCGCGCCATGGAGCGCATTGACGCCCACGAATCCGCCCGCCGCGGCTGGTATTCAGGCGCCCTGGGCTATGTCACCCCCGACGGCGAATGCGACTTCAACGTCATCATCCGCAGCCTCATCTACCAGCCGGCGGCTGCGCGGTGGAAGAGCTGGGCAGGGTCCGCGCTCACCGTCTACGCACAGCCCCAAGCCGAGTGGGAGGAGCTTCAGCTCAAAATGAAGGCCCCGGCGGCCGCCCTACAAGATGCAACGCCCCCAAACCCCCTAGCCAAGTGAAGCACCCCACGCCATGAAAAAAATCGTTGACCTTCGCATACAAAAGACGCTCGAGAGCTTTCTTGAAAAGAGCCCTCTGGAGGGTAAGACCTTCTTGGTGATGTGTTCGGGTGGTCAGGATTCTATGGTGCTCGCGGACGCGGTCCACCGATTGGGTTACGCGCTGGAACTGGTGCACGTGAACTACGGTTTGCGCGGGGCAGAGTCCGACGGGGATCAGGCTTTTGTAGAAGCATGGGCGGCAGATCGCAACCTCTCTATCCACGTAACAAAAGCCCCGACCGATTTTGGGGACGGACCCGACCTGCAGGCCCGCGCGCGTGGCCTTCGCTACGAACTCGTTCAAAGCCTATTTGACCCCAGCCGGCACGCGGCTATTCTGGTGGCGCACCATGCCGACGATGCTGCGGAAACGTTCTTGTTCCACGCAGCTCGAGGAACGGGTTTGGATGGCTTGGTGGCTTTGGCCCCTCAGGTAGGGAACATCGTTCGGCCCATGTGGGATGTCGCCAAGGCGCAGGTGGAAGTCCATGCCAAAAAGCAAGGACTCGCTTGGCGCGACGACTCCAGCAATGCAAGTGACAAGTACACCCGTAACCATTTGCGCCACCATGCGTTGCCGGCGCTCCGCGAAGCGATGCCCAAGGCATTGGAGGGGCTGAGGACCACCTTGAAAAACTTGCGCGACTTGCAAGCCTTTGTGGATGCCACGGTGAAGCGCGAAAGCATCCTGTACTTGGGCAAGTCCAAGGAGGTCCCCGGGGCCCACGTGCTCTACCGCGATGTCCTGGACCACCCGCATTCCTCGGTGATTGTCTGGTACATTTTGAAAGAATTCGGCGGGTTTGACTTTGAGGCGGTGCTTTCACTCGCCCAGTCTCAAGTGGGCTCCATGCTGCAGCGCGGCAAATACCAACTCTGGGCCGAACGCGAAGGCCTCCTGCTCTTAAAAGAGGATTTTCAGCGACTGGCAGAGCCTCAGGCATTGGAAACAGGCTGGACTCAGCTCCAAGGACCCTTTTGGGACGGAAAAAAGTGGGAAGCGCACACTACATGGAAAGCCAAGCAGCAAAAGCATGCCGCAACGGAGGATTTAGGCTCCTTGAATGCGCCTGTTCTCAGCTTGGAGCGCACAGAAAGCCTCGTTTGGCGCCCCTGGACGGAGGGCGATTTCTTGCTGCCACTCGGCATGAAAGGACGCAAGAAAGTGTCCGACATTCTGACCGAGGCCAAAGTGCCTGCGGGCCTCCGAAAGTACGTGGTTGTGCTTGCCGCAGGCACAACAGCAGGTGAGGTTTACTGGGTTCCAGGGGCACGTCTTTCGCGCACCGTGGCCGTCCAGGCAGGCGATTCTCATTTTTGGCGATTGACCGAACGCCGGTAACCGCCCGTCAAGGGCTATTTTTGTAGGTATGAAGACATTCCTTCGCATTGCGATGCTGGCCGTTTTGGCCGCACTTCCTCAGGGACTTTTGGGCCAAATTATTGAGCCCGTCAGCTGGAAAACCTCCGTACAGCGGGCCGATGACGGCAGCGTGCAACTCATAGCCGATGCCACGATTGAGGGCAACTGGCACATGTATTCGCGCAGTTCGGGCGAAGATGGTCCCATACCGACCACCTTCACCTTTACCGCAAATCCGCGCTTGACCTTAAATGGCGAATGGAGCGAACCCAAGGCCCACAAGGAGTTCAGCAAGCAGTTCAACATGGAGTTGGCCTACTTTGAGCAAAAAGCACGCTTCATCCAGAAGGCTACGGTCACCGGCCCAGGCGCCTTGACGGTGGAGGCAGAGGTGTCCTTCCAAGTCTGCAACGACGAAATGTGCCTCTTTCCCGAGTACATCCCCTTGACCTTCAAGATTCCCGCCCAAAAGAATGCCGCCCCCACCGATGAAGGTCTCGTCGCTACGGAAGCACAAATCCAAGCCGACGGTGACGCTAGCGCCTCCTCAGAGGGAACGGTAGCATCAGACGCAGACACGACGGTGTCGGCTGGCACCGACAGCGCCCCCGCAGACGCCAACCCCGTTCCCGCGGCCGA
>JAYQOY010000016.1:0-29467 GCA_038145075.1 Schleiferiaceae bacterium
CTTCGGGGCAGAGGGCTATGGCCGGTTTGAGTTGGGCTTCACCTTCTTGAGTCTCCTCGCGGTCGTGGCCAAATGGGGGTTTGACGGCGTCTTGCTGCGCGAACTTCCCGTGCAATCCCCCGAATCCAACAAGGCCCTCACGCGCGGGGTCCTCTACTTTTCAGGTGGTTTTGCCGCGCTGCTCATGCTGCTGCTCTTTGGCCTTCGCACGCTACTCGCCGATTTTTTCAAGGAGCCTCAGTTGGCGGACGACCTTCAATGGATGGCCCTAGCCCTGGTGCCCTGGACCCTCTTCCAAGTTTGGGCGGAACACCTCCGCGCCCGTGAGCGCTGGGTCGGCTACGGCCTCCTGCAATCCAGCGTGCTTTTGGGGGCAACCGCCGTCTTCATCGCCCTCGGCCCTGAAAGCCCCGCGGACAGCCCCTCCCTGTATGTTTGTGCCGTGGTCTCGGCCGCCCTGCTTTTTTGGCTGCCCAGTTTTCTGCGTGGCGATCGCCGGGTGTCCGGAGTTGTTTCCTTGCGCCAAAGCCTCGGCGCCCTGCGCCCCCTCCGAAACACGGCCACCTCCATGTTTCTCACCGGAACCCTCTTCATGGTCATGACCTGGTCGGACACGCTGATGGTGGGCTATTTTTTGGATGCCGAAAGCGTCGGACTCTACCGCGTGGCTTTTAAAATTGCGACCCTCATCACTTTTGCCCAATTTGCCGTCAACGCCCAAATTGCCCCGCAAATCTCGGCGGCCTGGAAAGCCAAAGACCTCCAAGGCCTCCAAGCATCCGTGCACCGGGTCGCCTTGCTGAATGCCGCCTTGGGCCTGCCTGCATTCATCGTACTCACGGGCTGGGGCGATTTCTTCCTCTCTTTTTTCTCTGAAAATTCCACCGAAATCCTCGCGCAAACAGGCCTGCTCCGCATCCTTTGCATCGGCCAGATCGTCAACGCCCTCTGCGGCCCCGTGATGTACCTCCTCAACATGACGGGCCACGAATCTTCGGCACGCAACACCATGACCCTGGCGGTCGTCGTCAATATCCTTGCGAATGCCGCATTGATTCCGACCCTAGGCCTGGAAGGCGCCGCATGGGCTACGACGCTCACCATGTCGCTTTGGAACCTCTGGGCGCTGGTAGCGGTCTACCGTAAAACGGGCATACGAACCTTGCTTTTCTGGCGTTGAAATGAGCGTGTATCCCGATATCGCACTCATTGGCGTCGCGAAAGGAGGCACCACGGCCCTCGCATCGTGGATGGAGGCGCATCCCGAGGTGGCTGTTTCCCGCATCAAGGAACCGAATTTCTTCAGCACCGACATTCGGCCCGAATCCTTTTCCAAGGCCTACCGCCGCATGAGCCCAGTACTGCCCCAGAGCTACTGGGCCCAAGATCCGCTGCCGTCCGAACACCAAGACTTTGTGCGCGACGCCGGCCGCTACGCCCGCCTCTTCGCCCACGCCCACCCCGGCCAAAAAACGCTAGACGCCTCCACGAGCTATTTCTTTTCCGCGGCGGCTCCGCAGGCCCTGTTCGCGGCAAACCCTCAAGCCCACGTGATCCTTCTTTTGCGCCACCCGGTCGAACGCGCCTTCTCGCACTACCGCATGGCCCGC
Source organism: Schleiferiaceae bacterium (assembly GCA_038145075.1). Classification (GTDB taxonomy): domain Bacteria; phylum Bacteroidota; class Bacteroidia; order Flavobacteriales; family Schleiferiaceae; genus TMED14. Next base: position 1,611 of record JAYQOY010000016.1, read on the forward strand.
AAGTACGGCATGGTCCAATCCGACTTTTTGAGCGCCTTAGCGGAAGATGCGGCGCAGCCCGCCGCCTGGGGCCAGTCTGAAAACTATGTACACCTCAGCCGCTACGCTGAGGCCCTGCGCCGTTGGCAGGCTATTTGGCCCGCCGAGCAACTTCATATCTACCGCTACGAGGACTTTTTCGCGAACGAACAGGCTTCATGGGCCCAGCTCTGCCGCGACTTGGGCCTTTCCGACCACCCGCTGCCGGCCCAAACCAAAGTATTTGAAGGCCAAGACCCCGCCTACCCAGGGCTTCAGCGCTTCCTGACGCAGCATCCCCTTGGCCGCGCCCTCAAAGTGCTGGTGCCTCGTGGTCTCAAGGGAGGCGCCAAAAAAGCTTTAGCTGCTAAGGAGGCGCTCGTGCTAAGCGACGCCGAACGAAGCGCGGCCTGGACCTATTTCCAAGCGGATGTCGCCGAATGTGAGACCCTGTTAAACCTACCGCTATCTTTGTGGCGGTAAGAACCCCCCGATCTATGGACGCCCAATCGCAAACGCTTCTTCACTTCTTGTACCAATGGCGCAAGCCCTTGCTCGTTGCTCCCGTGGTAGCGGCGGTGGTCGCCGCCGTGGCATCGATGCCGATTTTCATTGAGCCCTTGTACGAGTCTGTGGTCACCGTCTTCCCTGCGACGACCAACTCGCCCTCCAAGGCCTTGTTGCCGCAGAACACCTACCAGGACGAGGACTTTTTGGAGTTTGGCGCGGAAGAACAGGCCGAACAGCTGATTCAGATTTTGAATTCGGACGCCATCTTTGATACGATTGTCGATCAATTCGGGCTGATTGAACACTACGATTTGGATACGACGTCCAAAACGCTTCGGACCGATTTGTGGGAAGAATTTTCGGACAAGATTAGCTTCCAGCGCACGCAGTTTATGTCGGTGGAAATCAAAGTCCTTGACACCGATCCCCAAATGGCTGCGGACATCGCCAATGCCATCACGGACCTGCTGGACCGCGCGAAAAGCCGCATCCAACGCAGCCGCGCCCAAGTGGGTCTAAAAATTGTCCAGCGCGAGTACGATAAGACGCGCGAAGACATGCGCAACATGGAGGACGAAATCAAGAGCCTACGTCGCAAAGGCGTTCACGAATACGAAGGCCAATCCATGGTCGTCAGCGACCAGCTCGCCACCGCCATTGCGGAAGGACGCAAGCCCGCCGCCATCCAAGAATTGCGCAACACCCTCGACACCTTGGCCAAATACGGCGGCCGCTACGTATCCCTGCGCGACGAACTGCGCCTGCGCAAAGAAGAAGAGGTCAAGCTTCGCACCAAGTTGGATCAAGTGCGTGTGGATGCCCAAGTGGTCCTCCCCGCCACCCAACGCGTGAATGCCGCCCGTCCTGCCGACAAAAAGAAGTACCCCATCCGCTGGCTAATTTGCGCGGTGAGCGGTCTGGCAGCCTTTGTCAGTACGTTGTTGGCCATCTTGCTCTACAACACATGGAAGGACCTGCGCAGCCAACTTCCTTCTTAAGCGGCCGAAACGCCTACCTCGCCCTCGCGCTCTTAGTAGCCGTGACGGGCCTCTCCGTCGCGACCGAAACCTACCTCGTCGCCGCTGTCCCCTTCGCCATCCTGATGGTGGCCTGGACCTTCTATTCGTTGGACTCGCTTCTGCTGTTTTTGGTGGCTGTAACACCGCTGTCGATTACGTTAAAGGATTCGGGCTTTAATGTTGGCTTGAGCTTACCGGCCGAACCTATTCTCGCTGGCATCACCTTCTTCCTGCTGTTGCGCTTTCTGCAAAGTGGGCGCCTGCCCTGGAAAGCCTTAGCGCATCCTGTGGGTATCGCTATTCTGCTTCAGCTGGGCTGGATGGGCGTGACCATTTTGACGTCCGAAATGCCGCTCGTCTCCTTCAAGGCCTGGATTTCCCGCATTTGGTTCATCGTCCCCCTCTTTTTTGCCATGCTCCAAGTCTTTGAGAAGCCCCGAGCGCGCGACTGGTTCTTCCCTTTGTACTCCTTTTCCTTGGCAGCTGCGTCCTTGTACACGCTATACATTCACAGCCAATACGGCTTTTCCAAAGAGACTTCCACCTGGGTGAGTTATCCGTTTTACAAGGAACACACCGTGTATGGAATGGCATTGGCCTTTGTCTATCCCTTTGCAGTATACCGAATGCTGCGCGACCAAAACCTCCTCTCGCGCTTCATCTACATCGGTCTTTGGGGGGTGCTCACGGCGGCCCTCATCCTCTCCTACACGCGCGCCGCTTGGTTGAGCGTCATCGCGGCGGGGGGCGTGTACGCCTTGATTCGCTTAAAAATCTCTTTGCGCCTGTTTTTGGGCGGAATGGTGCTGGTTTTGGGCGGGCTTTGGGCGACCCAAGATCAATGGATGCGCATTTTTACCAAGAACGATACGGTTTCCTCCGACAATTTTTCCGAACACGTCCAATCCGTCTCCAACGTTTCGACCGATGCCTCCAACTTGGAGCGCATCAACCGGTGGATGTCGGCCTTGCGGATGTTTGAGGCGCGCCCGCACACAGGGTGGGGGGCAGGGACCTATCAATTCCAGTATGCGCCGTTTCAGCATTCGGCCGAAATGACCATCATTTCCACCAACGAGGGCAACATGGGCAATGCCCACAGCGAATACATTGGCCCGCTGGCCGAACAAGGCTGGCCCGGCTTGCTCTTTGTGGTCGTGCTGCTCTGGGCGCTGTTCCGAACCGGTTTCCGCGTCGTGCATGCCCTGCCCGATGGTCAAGACCGCTCTCTGGCCTTGATGGCCTTGCTGGGGCTCGTTACCTACTTTGTGCACGGCGTGCTCAACAACTTCCTGGATATGGACAAAGCGGCCGTTTTGGTCTGGGGTTCGGCAGCGCTTTTAGTCTATCTCGATCTTGGCGTAAAGGAAAAATCGCCTCAATGACGATTTAAGTAAGCATGCGTGCTGCATAAAAGTGTAGATTTTACGCTTAGTTTCTTTTCGCTCAAAAAAAGGGCAGGCTTGACTAATTATTTTCGCATTCTCAATGAGAATAAGGGTTACAGGTGTATGGTAAAAGGATTTTTACGTTAACTTAGGACCTGTTTAACATTCAAATAACACCTTAAATGAAACGCAGAGCAAATCTCTTTGCCCTTGCTGTGGCTTCATTCCTGTCTATTTCTGCCTTTGCGCAGAATGTGACAGGCGTGGTTAAAGACGCATCAAGTGGTGAGCCTCTACCTTCCGTATCCGTGAAGGTCAAAGGCACAGACAATGCGGCGATCACCAACTTTGACGGAGCCTACTCCATCAAGGCGGGTAATGGCGCTGTATTGGTGTTCTCTTCCATGGGTTACAACACCCAGGAAGCTTCTGTATCGGGCAGCACCTTGAACGTGTCGCTTGCAGTCTCAACCAACAAATTGGATGAGGTTGTTGTGACCGCTTTGGGTATTTCTCGTGAGAAGAAATCCGTTGGTTACGCCATCCAAGAGGTTGGTGGAACCGAAGTAAACAAAGTGAAGGATGCTAACTTCATGAGCTCCCTCTCAGGTAAAGTAGCTGGTGTGAACATTCGCCAGTCTGGTACCATGGGTGGTTCAGCAAACGTAGTTATCCGTGGTTACAAGTCTTTGACTGGTAACAACCAAGCTTTGTTTGTCGTAGATGGTATCCCCATCTCAAACCAAATCACCAACACCGGCAACCAGCAGACGGGTCGTGGTGGCTATGACTACGGTAACGCGGCCATGGACATCAACCCCGAAGACATCGAGAAGGTGTCTGTACTGAAGGGTGCAGCTGCAACGGCGCTTTACGGTGCCCGCGCTGCAAACGGCGTTATCCTGATCACCACCAAGAAAGGTACTAAGCGCAACGGCTTGGGCGTTTCTGTAACGAGCGGTTACACCGTTGGTTCTGTAAACCCTGACAGCTACGTTCGCTACCAGAACCAATACGGTGAGGGTTACGGTCAGTACTACGGTCCAGACACCATCGCTGGTTACCCCACCAACGGTTACATGGTAGCCTATGACGTGGACGGCGACGGTATCGACGATCCTTGTACGCCTACCACGGAAGATGCTTCTTTCGGTTTGGCTTTTGACCCCAACTTCATGGTGTATACGTGGGAGTCTTTGTACCCCGAGTTGTCTACCTACGGCGAGAAGAGCCCACACGTTGCAGGTGCTAACAATCCTTTGTACTTCTTCGAGCAGTCTGCTACGATGAACAATTCTGTAGCGATTGACGGCGGCAATGACAACGGTTCTTTCCGTTTGAGCGCTACGCAGTTCTCTACCAAGGGTATTGTTCCTGGTTCTAGCTTGAAGCGTAACAACTTCAGCTTCACCGGTTCTTTGAAGGCTAGCGATAAGTTGACCGTTTCTACAACGGCTCAATTCATCCAGCAGGCTGGCCGCGGTCGCTACGGCACGGGCTACGATTCACGCAACCCCAACCAGTCGTTCCGTCAGTGGTTCAACGTAGGTGTGGATATGGCGAAGCAAAAAGAAGCGTACGAGTTGACCGGCAAAAACATCACCTGGAACCCCTTCGGTTACGGGTATGGTGCAGACGCTACAACGCCTATCTACTTCGACAACCCCTACTTCTCTGTATTGGAGAACTACCAGACCGATCAACGTAACCGTTTGATCGGCAACATGATGGCCAACTACAAGATCAACGATTGGTTGGACTTCATGGGTCGTGCCTCTGTAGATACCTACTCTGAATTGCAGGAAGAGCGCACCGCTGTGGGTTCTGTAGAGATCCCTGGCTACACGCGCCGCAACCGCAATGTAACAGAGACCAACATCGACTTGATCTTGACCGCCAACAAGGTGTTCGGTTCTAACGATGAGTTCTCGTTCAACGGTCGTTTGGGTTCTAACATCCGCCGCAATACGGTTGAGGCTATTTCGGCATCCACAAACGGTGGTTTGGTTGTTCCTGGCGTTTATGCTTTGAGCAACTCAGTGAACACCCCCAACGCTCCTGGTGAGACTGCCTATCAGATCGGTGTTAACGGTTTGTTTGCTGCTGCCTCTTTGGGCTACAAGAACTACTTGTATGTGGATTTGACGGGCCGTCAAGACGTTTCGTCTACGTTGCCTGCAGCGAACAATACGTTCTTCTACCCATCCGCTACTATGAGTTTGGTATTCTCTGAGTTGATCGATGTTGATGCTATCAGCTTTGGTAAGCTCCGCGTGAACTACGCAGAAGTAGGTGCGGACGCTCCGGCTCAAGCATTGGCGGATGCCTACAACATGGGTACTGCTTTCGGTAGTACCTCTTTGGCTTCAGCACCTAGCACCTCTAACAACGCTAACCTTCTTCCTGAGAGCACCGTTTCAACGGAAGCTGGCTTGGAGATGATGTTCTTCAACAACCGCGTTGGCTTTGATGTGTCTGTGTACGACCAAACGTCGTTCAACCAAATCATGCCTGCCAAGGTTTCCTCTACCTCGGGTACGATCTACAAGTATGTGAATGCGGGTGAGATCAACAACAAGGGTATCGAGTTGAGCTTGAGCGCTACGCCCATTCAGGCGGGTGACTTTGAGTGGAACACCAATTTGAACTGGACTAAGAACAAGAACATGGTAGTTTCTCTTTTTGAGGGTGCTGAGAACTTGCAATTGGCGAGCGTTCAAGGTGGTGTAACCATTGAAGCGCGTCCTGGTCAAGCCTACGGTGTCATCTACGGTACCACGCACGTGCGTGATGCCGAAGGTCGCCCTGTGGTATATGACATGCCTGCGCAATACGGTGGCGTTCGCTACTTGGTAGGTGCCAAGGATGTTATCGGTAACATCAACCCCGACTGGTACGCTGGTTGGAACAACGCATTCCGCTACAAGAACTGGACGGCTTCTGTCCTCTTGGATATGCAGATGGGTGGTAACTTCTTCTCTTTGGATACCTACTACGGTTATGCAACGGGTATCTACGATCTTTCAGCTGGCACCAACGACTTGGGCAACCCTGTTCGTGACTTGGCAATCGATGGCGGTGGTTACAAGTTGACCAACGTAGCGTACTGGGACGGCAGCACCGTGGACGGTGATGGCAATCCTTCTGGCTTCGTAACGGGCGACTACTACGCGGATATGCACTACTACGGTAACGCTTTGGGTTACGCTCGTAACGCACGTGAGTACCACGTATGGGATGCATCGTTCATCAAGCTCCGCGAGGTGGCTTTGAACTACTCTGTACCTACCAGCTACTTGGGCTCTACGGGCATCAAGGGCTTGGATGTGGCTTTGACCGGCCGCAACTTGGCAATCTTGTGGAAGAACAACCCTTACTCAGATCCTGAGGCAGGTTTGTCTGCTGGTAACGTACAAGGCTACCAGTCTGGTGCTTACCCCGCAGTTCGCGAAGTAGGTGTTAACGTGAAATTGAAATTCTAATACCTAAGAAGCGATGAAAAAGATTTTTACTGCAGCAGCTGCTGCCCTCGTTATCGCCTCTTGTACTTCAGACTTGAGCTCTTTGAATGTGAATTCAAAGGCGCCCGAGCAAGTACCCGCAGGTGCCTTGATCGCCAACGCTACGGTGTCCTTGACGGACTACATGACCAGCGTTAACGTCAACTTGAACAACTTCATCTTGTGGTCTCAGCACTGGACGCAGACGACCTACACGGATGAGTCTAACTTCAACTTTGACGGTCGTGACGTGAACGGCAACACCTTTGACGTATTGTACGCTACTGTATTGCGCGATTTGAGCGATGCGGCTAAGTTCATCAATGCAGATGATAAGATGTTGGCTGAGCACAAGCGCAACCAATTGGCTTTGATTGAAGTCATGAACGTGTACACCTACAGCGTATTGGTAGACATCTTTGGTGATGTTCCTTACTCTGAAGCTATCGGTGAAGACGTAACTCCTAAGTATGACAATGACGGTGAGATCTACAACGATCTTGTTGCTCGCTTGTTGGCTGCCCATGGCAACCTCGGTGGTGACAACGGTTTGGGTTCTTACGACTTGTTGTACGGTGGCGATGCAGATATGTGGAAGAAGTTTGCAGCTTCAATGGCCTTGAAATTGGCTGTTCGTGCTGCGGACGTAAACACGCAAGCTGCTGCTGTAGCTCAGGCTGCTGTAGCTGCGGGTGTATTCACCTCTTCTGCGGATGCTGCAGTGTTGCACTACACGGCTTCTCCTCCCAACACCAACCCCTTGTGGGACGATTTGGTGCAGTCTGGACGTGCGGATTTCTGTGCTGCAAACACGTTTGCGGACATCTTGAATGACCTGAACGATCCCCGCCGCGGAACCTACTTCCGCAACTTGGATGCGAACGGTGATGTCATTGGTGCTCCTTACGGTTTGGCTTCATCCTACGCCTTGAATTCACAGCCTGGTGACGCTTTGGAAGATCCCACTTTGGGTTCTGCCTTGATGGACTACGCTGAAGTTGAGTTCTTGTTGGCTGACGCAGCTGCTCGCGGCTGGTCTGTGGGCGGAACGGCTGCGGATCACTACGATGCTGCTGTAACGGCTTCTATCGAAGCTTGGGGCGGTTCATCTTCAGATGCTGCTACCTACTTGGCGCAAACCGACGTTGCTTGGGATGCTACCATGTGGAAAGAGCGCATCGGTGTTCAGAAGTGGATTGCTATGTACACGCGTGGCAACGAAGCTTGGGCTACCCAGCGTCAGTATGACTACCCTGCTATGAATGTAGCAGAGGAAGCTCAGACTGTGACTCCTTACCGTATGTCTTACGGTATTGACGAGTACTCTTTGAACGGTTCAAACGTGGCTGCCGCTCGCGGTGGTAACGACGACCGTTTCTCAAAAGTATTCTGGGACGCTAACTAAGCGATCTAGATAAACGCTCTTGCGTGAAGCCGCCCCGGAAACGGGGCGGCTTTTTTATTTCAGCCTATGAGCGAATGCTCCATGAATGTAGAATTAGGTGCGTGTAATACGGGTTTTATACCTCAATAACCGCTTGTAATCTGGACTAATGCCCGAATGTGTTGCAATTGGGACCAGTGTCATTTGTATATTAGGGAGGTCTAACAAAAAACAAAATCGCATGAAACGCAGTTTTAAACTCCTTTCATTGGGGGTTGCTATGTGTTTATCTGCCTCTGTTTGGGCTCAAACAGTTACAGGTAAAGTCACAGATGCATCTTCCGGTGAAGCACTGCCCTCCGTCTCCGTTAAGGTGGCAGGCAGTGGTGCTGCAGCCATCACCAATTTTGACGGGGTCTACTCGATCCGCGCCAACAATGGAGATGTGTTGCAGTTTGCTTCGTTAGGCTACACTTCCGCTGAAGTGAAGGTGGCAGGCAGCACGGTGAACGTGTCCCTGAGCCCATCTTCCTCGAAGTTGGATGAAGTAGTCGTAACGGCGCTTGGTATCTCACGGGACAAGAAGTCCGTGGGATTTGCCATTGAGAATGTGGGTGGTGACAAGATCGCCAACTCCGGTGAATCCAATGTGGTATCCGGTATCTCGGCTAAGGTGAGTGGCGTGCAAGTCACGAATTCATCTGGTGCCGCGGGTGCAGCGTCCTACATTAAGATTCGCGGTAACGCTACATTCACGTCGAATGACAACCAGCCGCTCATGGTAGTGGATGGTGTGCCCATCGACAACTCCCAAATTGGAACGGAAGACCTACGCGCAGGTGTGGCCTACTCCAACCGAGCTATTGACATCAACCCGGATGACATCGAAAGCATTTCGGTCCTCAAAGGGGGCGCTGCAGCTGCCCTTTACGGTACGCGTGGTGCAAACGGTGTTATTTTGATCACCACCAAAAAGGGTGGCTACGGTCAGGATTTCCAAGTAAGCGTCAACAGCAGCTACGAAATCTCTGAAGTCAACAAGTTGCCCGCAACCCAGAAGACCTATTCACAAGGCTATTTTGGTGGCTACTACGGCGGAACCAGCAACCCCTTCTCGTGGGGACCTGCTCTGTCTACGTTGGGGGTTGATGCGAATGGCGACATTACTCAAGATTCCAGCGCAGCTGTACGCTGGGGTGCTCCTTCCTACGACAACGCGGGGAGTTTCTTCCGTCGTGGTCTGCGTCGTAACAACAGCGTAACGGTTTCTGGCGGTGGTCAGCGTTCAAGCTACTACCTCTCCGTGTCAAACTTGGCAGATGAAGGTATCATTCCTCTGAACCGTTTCGATCGTACGACGATTCGTTTGACGGGTTCGGGCCAAATCGCTTCCAACCTGAAGGCGACGGCCTCTTTGGCGTATTCTAATTCGGGTGGTTACCGTGTGCAGCAAGGGTCAAATACTTCGGGTTTGATGCTCGGATTGCTCCGTACGCCTCCTTCCTTTGACAACTCTGCCGGTTATGAAAATGCCAATGGAACGCAACGTACCTACCGCGCTGGTGGTGGCTACGACAACCCCTACTGGACCATTAATAAAAACCCCTTCACGGACAAGGTAAACCGCGTATTTGGATACACCCAATTGGAGTGGGCTCCGGTAGAAAACGTCTTCATCAACTACCGCTATGGATTGGATACCTACACGGATGTGCGCAAGCAGATCATTGCAAAGTATTCACGCACTCTGCCTCAGGGCTCCATCACCGATGAGATGTACAACGTGCAGGAAACAAACCACGATTTGACGGCGCGTTACAGCAAGGATTTTGGAAAGATTTCCAGCAACTTCTTGGTTGGTTTTAACGCCAACCAGCGAAACCGCAAGTCTGTGACGGGCTACGGTGTTGGTTTGGTTATTCCGGACTTCTACAACATGAGCAACGCTACGAACCAGTTTGCCTATGAGTCAAACGTGGGTCGTCGCTTGTGGGGTATTTACGGTGAAGCCCAGGTGGGTTATGACGACTACCTGTTCTTGACGGGAACCTTCCGTCGTGACCAAGCATCCACCTTTGGTAATGTAAGCACACCTATCCTCTATCCCTCCATCTCATTGGGCTTGGTGGTTACGGATATGCTTGACATGGACAACGATGTACTTTCTTACTTGAAGCTTCGCGCGAGTTCGGCAAAAGTGGGTTCTGAGCCCGGCTTTGGTTCTAATGCTACTTACTTCAACCAAGCGAGTGCAGGTTCGGGCTGGATCTCTGGTATCGGATTCCCTTTCCAGGGCCAAACCGGTTTTAGCATGAGCAACACCTTGGGCAACCCAGAGCTTCGTCCTGAATACGCGGTCACCAACGAGATTGGCGCCGAAATGCGCTTATTCAAGGACCGCGTATATGCAGACATTACGCTCTACGATCAGCGTTCCGAAGACTTGATTATTGCTGTACCTGTTGCCGCGTCATCAGGCTTTACTTCCTCCTTCATCAACGCAGGCTCCATGAGCAACAAAGGGGTGGAAATCGCCATGAATGCCGATCTCGTTTCCTCTGAAGATTTGAAAATCAATGCAGGTATGACCTTCACACGCAACCGCAACACCGTTATCAAGTTAGCGGATGGGGTTGACGTCATCGGTTTGCCATGGGGCTTCTTTGGTGCAAACCAGCGCCTTGTAGAAGGTGAAGCCTACGGAACCTTGTACGGAGATGATTGGCTCCGCGACGATGCAGGCAATGCCTTGGTGGATGAGTTTGGCTACCCTGTCTACAGCTCCACGGAAGTGGTCGTAGGCGATCCAAACCCTGACTACTTGATGGGCATCACCACCAACGTGGATTATAAGAACTTCAGCTTTAACATGTTGTGGGATATTCGTCAAGGTGGCGATATCTGGAACGGTACGCGCGGTGCGTTGTACTACTTTGGAACGCATTACGACACGGAAATGACTCCTGATGGTGTCAAACGTGGAGAGACCTTTGTATGGCATGACGTAGTTGCTGGTAACAGCGGTGTTTACGCTCCTGGTACGACCATCGACGGCGTCGACGTGAGCGGTCAAGCGAATACCACGGCTATTTTGAACGATATCGATTCCTACGCACTTGGACCCTTGTCCGGTTTCACCGGTGCTTCTCGCCCCTTCATTGAGGACGGAAGCTGGGTGCGTTTGCGCCAGGTCGGCATGAGCTACCGTTTTGAAGACAAAGTGTTGGAAGGTTCTTTCTTGAAAGGCCTCACCTTGTCGGTCACCGGTCGCAATTTGTGGTTGAGCACGCCTTACCGCGGTGTAGATCCCGAGACCAACTTGTCCGGTGCTACCAACAGCCAAGGTGCGGATTACTTCAACATGCCTAACACGCGTGGTGTCATCTTCGGTTTGAAAGCTAACCTCTAATCCTTAGGAACTATGAAAGCACGAATTTTACTTACAGCTCTTGTGAGCTCAGCGCTCCTCATGACCTCCTGTAGTGATGCATGGTTAGAGGAATACAAGATTGACCAAAACCGTCCTGCGGATGTGCCCATGAACGTATTGTTGCCTTCAGCACAAGCGTCCTATGGCATGATGCAAGGCGATGTACTCCCCCGTTTGTCTTGCATTTTCATGCAGCAAATGACGGGTAACGACCGCCAGTCTCTGGCGCACAACCGCTATGCACAAATCGGTGAAGGCGACTTCGATAGCCCCTGGGGCTTGGCCTACGCTGGAGGCTTGTACGACCTGAAGTTGGTCATGGACAAGGCCACGGAGAAAGAGGCCTATGCCTACCGTGGAATTGCCAAGATCATGACGGCGATGTACCTCGGTGTATTGACGGATCACTTCGGCGATATTCCCTACTCTCAGGCCTTGCAAGGCGCGACCAACCTGCGCGCTGGCTACGATTCCCAAGCGGACATCTACGCGGCCATTGCTGCGCTTCTTCAAGAAGGTGTGGCGGATTTGGGTACGCCCTCTAGCTTGATGCCAGGGTCGGATGATTTGATTCACGGAGGCGACCTCTCCGCGTGGGCGACGACCGCCACCGCATTGGGTGCGCGTTACTTGAACCACTTGTCCAAAACGTCTGCCTACAATGCTGCCAATGTGATCGCTGCGTGTCAAGCAGCGCTCCAAGGCAATGTAGGTGCAGGATTGGCTTTTGAGTCTAGTACCAACCAAAATCCTTGGTACCAGTTCACGGTCATCGATCGCGACGGTTACATCATCCAGACGGGCACAATGTTCGACATGATGGTGGCAGCGAACGATCCTCGTGAGGCTATATACCGTGGAGACAGCGCAAGTGGCTACCTCTACTTGCCTTTCTACGGTGCAGCTACGGCAGAGGTGCCCATCGTGACGGAGCATGAGATCTTGTACATCCTAGCTGAAGCACAACTCGCCTCTGGCGACGCTTCTGCAGCACGTACAAGCCTTGAAGCCGCCATCACGAGCAACATGGCGCACTTGGGTGTAGATGCAGCGGATGCTGCTGCCTACATCGCTGCTTTGCCTGCGACCACGGATTTGGAATTGATTATGAATGAAAAGTACGTTGCGATGTACACGCACGTGGAGGCCTGGACCGACTGGCGCCGCACGGGGTATCCGATGATTTCGGCCCCTGCAGATGCCAACTTGGGCGGTGTTCCTCGTCGTATGCCTTACCCCGAGGGTGAGTACTTGTACAATAGCGAAAACGTACCGATGCCATTGAGTTCATCTCCAGACGACAAGTTTGGTGTGACCTCAACCTTCCGCCTCTGGTGGGACGCAAACTGATTGGTGTTAGTTTGCATGTTAAACAGGAGCCGCCCCGGAAACGGGGCGGCTTTTTTTATGCGCAGTGTTGTGCGCCTAGTTTCTGGGGAGGGCCAGCCGAGGCTCAGCAAGCAAAACGTCTATCGAGGCAGGGGCATAAAAAACCCCGCCTGCCGGGGGCAAGCGGGGTAAAACGAAGAGAGCGCAGGCGGTTAGGCCTTCGCGCGCTCCTTGTAGGTGCCGTCGGCGGTGTTGACGACGATCTTTTCACCCAATTCGATGAAGAGGGGGACGCGAACTTCAGCGCCGGTTTCAACGGTGGCAGGCTTCAGCGTGTTGGTCGCCGTGTTGCCTTTGATGCCGGGCTCGGTGTAGGTTACTTCGAGAACGACTGTTTGGGGAATTTCAACGCTCAAAGCGCGGTCCTCGTCGGCGTGAAAGAGCACCATGCACTCCATGCCATCCTTCAGGAAGTTGGGGGCGTTGATGAGTTCTTTGGCCATGGGGATCTGCTCGTAGGTATCCATGTTCATGAAGTGGTAGCCGTCCGCATCGTTGTAGAGGAACTGGTAGGTGCGGTACTCGATGTTGATGTCGTCGAGTTTGGCGCCACTGGGGAAAGTATGTTCGAGGACACGGCCGTCGTTGAGGTTGCGCATTTTGGTACGCACAAACGCAGCACCCTTGCCGGGTTTAACGTGCAAAAATTCGATGATTTGATAGGGGGCATGATTGTGCGTGATGCACAAGCCGTTCTTGATGTCTGACGTAGAGGCCATAAAAAGGGGTTTCGAAATCGGTTACAAAGGTACGACGGAGCTTCCTGTGGGCAGGAAGGCTTCGGTGCAGGCAAAAGTTTCTTCTTTTTTGTGGTTGGATGCCACGAAGAGGAGGCGGTGGGTGAAGCGTTCGGTCGGCGCCAAAGAGGCGCCCAAACAGGCGGCAAACCAGTCCATGCCCGCTTGGTCCAGGTGGGAGCAGGGTTCGTCCAAGAGGAGCAAGGGAGCATCCGTCCAAATGGCCAGGGCTAATTTGACGCGTTGCTTCATCCCGCTGGAAAAATCGCGCAAGGGTCGGTCGAGGGCCTCAGCGGGAAGGGGAATGCGGTCCAGGGACGCTTCTGGTCGCATGGGGCGCCATTGGAAGTGCTGTACAAAGAGTTCGCGGGGGGTGAAGGCCTCCTGGAGGTCGACGTGGGGCCCCGTGTAGGAAACGGTGATGGTCCAGTCTTCTGCAGGGATTTCGGGGCAGGACATGAGGCCCTGGCTGGGACTAAATTGCCCGCTTAGCAGTTTCAAGAAGGTGCTCTTCCCGGATCCATTGCCGCCCAAAATGGCGACGCGGGCGGTGGGTGAAAATTCGTGGTTCCACGCAGGAATGACGTCGCGGCCCTGGTAGTTTTTGCGCAGATTGCTGAGGACCAAGCCCATGACTTAGGCGTTTTTGACGATGCCGCGGTCAGAGGCGAGCAAAAAGCGGAGGATTTCGCTTCGTTCAGGACTTTCGGGGACTTCCAGCTCAATTTGGCTGATGGCTTGAGAGGTGTTGAAGCCAGATTGGTACACGAGGCGGTAAGCGTGGTGGATTTCCTCGATCCGGGGGTTCTTGAAGCCGCGGCGGCGCAAGCCTAATGCGTTCACGCCTTCGTAGGCCAAAGGTTCACGAGCGACCGTGATGTAGGGAGGGATGTCTTTTCGGACCAGAGAGCCACCCCCCACCATCACGTGGGAGCCGATCTTCACAAACTGGTGAACGGCGGAAAGGCCGCCCACAATCGTCCAGTCGCCAATTTCCACGTGACCCGCGAGAGCCACATTGTTGACTAGGATGACGTGATCGCCAATTTGGCAATCGTGTGCCACGTGGGCATAGGCCATGACAAGGCATTCGCGCCCAAGGACGGTTTTTCCTAAAGCTTTGGTGCCCCGGTTGATGGTGGCGCATTCGCGAATTGTGCAGCCATCCCCCAAAATAACTTGCGAGTATTCGCCCTCAAATTTTAAATCCTGGGGAATGCCACCGACCACAGCGCCGTGGAATACGCGGCAATTTTTACCTAAACGGCTGCCAGCTAACACGTAGGCGCCGCTGGCGATCCAGGAGCCTTCTCCAATTTCGGCATCGGCTTCAATGACGGCAAAGGCTTCGACTGTAACATTGCCCGCCAATTTGGCTTTAGGGTGAACGGAGGCTAGAGGAGAGATCACGCCTATTTGTCTTTGGTGATCATGGCGGTGAAGAAGCCTTCCGAGACGACTTTCTTGCCGACGTAGGCGGTACCACGCATTTGGACGATGCCGCGTCGAATGGGCTCGGTAAAGTTCAAGTGGAAGATCAGCGTATCGCCAGGACCCACTTTGTGCTTGAATTTCACCTGGTCCATCTTGAGGAAGTAGGTGAGGTAATTTTCGGGGTCGGGCACGGTGCTCAAGGCCAAAATACCGCCCACTTGGGCCATGGCTTCCAACTGAAGGACGCCGGGCATAACGGGTGCTCCGGGGAAGTGGCCGGTGAAGAAAGGCTCGTTCATGGTCACGGCTTTCATGCCGACAATTTCCATGTCGGACATTTCCAAAATCTTATCCACCAGCAAGAAGGGGGGACGGTGTGGGAGGATGGACATGATTTTGGTGACATCCATCAAGGGCTCTTGGTCGGGATGGTAGGTTGGAATTCCCTTGGTGCTAGCTTCTTCCATGATTTTTTGAGCGAGTAGTGTGTTGGTTTTGTGTCCGGGCTTAAAAGTACGAATATGTGCGCGTACCGGCTGACTGAGCAGCGCGATATCCCCCATGAGGTCCAGCAACTTATGGCTGGCGGGTTCGTTGGCCAAGCGGTAGGAGGTCAGGGGGAGGGCGCCTTTGTCCTCGCGGCGTTCCAGCGGTTGGCCGACAAAGTCTTCCAAGGCTTTCCAGTCCGAATCGTTCAGCGCATAGTCAATGACGACCACGCCGGAGCCTGGCTGGGCCCCTTTGAGCAGGCCTCGGTGAATCAAGGGTGTTATGTGGGAGGCGAGCGTGAATGTCCGAGCAGGAGCTACCAGGCTACCGTAGTCTTGTCCCCAGGTGTAGCTAGCCTTGACGGATCCAATGGCCTCTGCTTCGTGGCTGAGTTCGACTTCAAATGAAGGGTAGGCCGCAGGGATGGCCTCTGCCCAGGCACCGGTTTCAGGGTCTTCTACCCGAATAGGCCGGCGCAGCGTGATGCCGTGTTCGAGGTGCGATGCGGCAACGAGGCCTGCGCTCTGAATGGCTTCCCACCAAGGCAAAGCGCTGCCGTCCAAGATGGGCACTTCCCCGGAGGTGAGCTCGATGCGGGCGTCGAATACCGCACTGGCGTAGAGGGCAGACAGCAAGTGTTCTGCCGTGTGTACCGTCGTGCTGCCGTTGGATAGGGTCGTGCGTCGGTCGGTATCGGTGACCACCGAAGGGCTCAAGCGTAGCGGCTCTGCATCGGGAAGGTCCGTTCGAACAAAGGTGTAGCCACTCCCCGCATCGGCAGGATGGACATGAACCGAACAAGGCAGTCCGGTATGGATGCCATGGCCCGATAAAGAAAATGCAGTGTGTAGGGTGTTAGGGGTCACGAACGGGGCTTCATGTTGGAAGCCGCAAATTTCCGGCGAAAAACCGAAGCTTCGACAGCCGGGGAGCCCATGACGGTTTTTCCGGCTTCAATGTTCTTGTGGACGCCGCTTTGGGCGCCAATTCGGACGCCGTCGCCGATGTGTATATGGCCGGCAATGCCCACTTGTCCGCCAATCTGAACGCCATGGCCGACGGTTGCGCTGCCGGCAATGCCCACTTGGCCCGCCAAGACGCAATGCATACCGATTTGAACGTTGTGGCCAATTTGGCAGAGGTTGTCCAGCTTGGTGCCGTGGCCAATCGCCGTGGCCCCGACGACCGCGCGGTCTACGCAGCTGTTGGCGCCAATTTCGACGTTATCGCCTAAAACGACGTGCCCAATGTGCTTGATTTTTCGCAAACCGTCCTGCGCTTTACTCGGCGGTGCAAAGCCAAAGCCGTCCGCCCCAATGACCACGCCCGCGTGCAAAATGCAGTTCGCGCCAATGCTGGAGTGCGGGTAAATCGTTACGCCTGGATGCAGCACGGTGCCGGCCCCAATTTTCACCCCTGCGCCGATGGTGACGCCGGGAGCGATTTGAACGCTTGGGTGAAGGTCTGCGGAAGGGTCGATGGCCTCAGAACCCCAGCCCGTGTGGGTGCCGTAGATATCCAATGCTCGGCTCCAGGCTTCGTAGGGGTTGGCGACGCGGAGGAGGCTTCCTTCAAAGCCCTCGGGGCGTTCTTGCTTGAGGTTGACGATGACGGCAGCTGCTTTGCATTCACAGAGGTGCTTGGCATAGGCGCCTTGGGCGAGGAAGGACAAACCGCCCTCTTCCCCGGGTTCTAGGGTGCAGAGGTTGGAGATGCGCACGTCAGAAGGCCCCTCTAGGGTCGCTCCTAAAGCGTTTGCGATGTCCAAAAGTGCCTGTTCGGCGATAGGAGTAGCGCTTAATCGATCCATTCAATGCCTTTAGGCCAGCACACAAAGGGCCGGGTGATTGTATGACTATAAACGCTTAAAGGAAGAATTTCGGATGCTTCCGAAAGAGGAATTACTTTCCCGCTCTTCTTCAAAATCTTAATTTCCTGTTTATCAGACTTGTAGGTGGCATTACTCGCGAGGCCTTCCAGGACAAAATGGCGGCAATCTTCGGCTGCGTGGCCAAATTCCTCTGCAATCCTGGCCTCCAAACGGCTGCGTTGCTCGCGGCTAAGGGGCTCCTTTAGAAACTTGATGCGGAACAAGCGGCGGTTCAACAAGCGTTGGCTCAGCTGGCTGAGAACAGGATCCGCATGAGTCGTCCACTGCTTCATCGCGCCCAAAATGTCCGAATCATCCAAGCGGGTGAAGGCCGCCAAATACCCAGGGTCTTCCTGAAAATGGGCCAAGGTGGGGCGGTGTTTCAAGAAAAGTTGGAGTTCCGAACCGCCAAAGAGGTTGTCGCCGCGTTGCACGAGTTCGTGGGCCCGACGCAGGACTTGGACGAGCATGTATTCGGCGCTCAAAACCGCCTTGTGCATGTACACTTGCCAGTACATCAAGCTTCGGCTGACCAAGAATTTCTCGATGGAGCTGATGCCTTTGCCGTCCAGGACCAATTCGCCGTCCGCCACGTTGAGCATGGACAGCAAGCGTTCCGAGTTAATGGCCCCCTCGACCACCCCCGTGTAGAAGGCATCGCGGCGCAGGTAGTCCATTCGGTCCATGTCGAGCTGCGAGGAAATCAGCTGGTGCAGAAAGCGCTTGGGATGCTGGTTGTTGAAAATGGCGATGGCTTCCGTCAGGGCGCCGTCCATTTCGTCGTTGAGCTGCTGCATGAGCATTTTGGACAGCTCCTCGTGGGAAACGCCGTTGACCAGCGTGTGTTCCAGCGCGTGCGAGAAGGGACCGTGGCCGATGTCGTGGAGGAGAATGGCCATTTGGACCGATTCCGCTTCTTGCGCCGAAATGGCATGGCCCTTGCTCTGAAGAACCGCAACGGCCCGCTGCATCAAATGCATCGCCCCCAACGCGTGGTGAAACCGCGTGTGGTAGGCGCCCGGATAGACCAAGGAACTCAAGCCCAACTGGCCAATGCGGCGCAAGCGTTGGAAGGAGGGATGTTCGATCAAGTCAAAAATCCGTTCGCTAGGTATCGCAATGAAACCGTAGATTGGATCGTTTAAGAGCTTGAACTTGTTGGTTTCGACGCCGTCTGCCATAGTCGTGCAATAGGAGCCGTAAATTTAACCTATATCCTATGGACAAAGCGCGCATTCTTTGGGTAGACGATGAAGTGGACAGTTTGAAGGCCCACACCATCTATTTGGAGTCCAAAGGGTACCAGGTGGCTGTGGCCACCAATGCCGCAGATGCGCTGGCCTACATAGAGGCACATCCTGTGGATGCGGTTTTGCTCGACGAGCACATGCCAGGTCGCTCCGGCTTGGATGCTCTTCCTGATTTTAAGCGCTTACGCCCCTCCACGCCCGTCATTATGGTAACCAAGAGTGAAGAGGAGGGCGTCATGGAACAAGCCATTGGCGAGGCCATTGCCGACTATTTGCTCAAGCCGGTTCAGCCGCGCCAAGTGCTGTCTTCGCTCACTCGCGTGCTAGGTGCGCGCCAGCTGGTGGCCGACCGCAACCTCTCCAAATACCAAACGCAGTTCCGCACCTTGTCTATGGACATGGCAGACGCCGATTCCTGGGAGGCTTGGACCCGCATATTCACCAGCTTGATTCAATTTGACGACCACCTGCAGGGTCCGGAGGCGGAAGGCATGCGTCCCATGCTGGAGCATCAGCGCGAGGAGGCCAACCGTCTGTTTACCCGCTGGTGGGCGGAGGTCTATCCAAATTGGCTGCATGCCAAGGATGCGCCCTGCATGTTTTCCCACCAAGTCTTTGATGCGCAGGTGGCTCCCGTGGTCAAATCGGGCCGAAAGTCCGTCGTCCTCGTCTTTGACAACCTCCGATTGGACCAATGGATGGAGCTGCAGCCCTTCTTTTTGGAAGAGTTCCGCATGGTGCAGGACGAGCGTTACGCCAGTCTGCTCCCCACCGCTACCCAGTATGCCCGCAATGCGCTCCTCAGTGGCCTCCTGCCCAAAGACATTGCCGCTCGCTATCCCAAGCAGTGGGTGCCGGATACCTTGGACGCCGAAGGCAAGCGCAACGGATTTGAGGCCGAACTCCTCCAGGACTGGGCCAGCCGCCACGGCCTGACTTCCGTAGAATACGCCAAATTGACGCACCTGGGGTCCGAACAAAAGTGGGTGCGCCACTGGCCCAACGTTAAATCCAAGGACCTCATCGTCGTGGTGGTGAACTTCATCGACATGATCTCGCATGCCAAGACGGAACAGAGTATTGTTCGGGACATTGCCAGCGACGACCGGGGATTCCGGGCTCTGACGCACAGCTGGTGGAAGAATTCGCCCTTGCGCGCCTGGGTGTCCAGCCTGGCCGCCGAGGGCTTTGATCTCTTTGTGACGACCGACCACGGCACCATTTCCGTCAAGAAGCCTGTGTCCATCAAGGGCTCGCGCGATTTGACCGCCAACATGCGCTACAAGGTGGGGCGAGGCCTAGAGTATGCGGCGAAGGAGGTGGCTTTGAGCGCCGAGCCTGCGGCCTTGGGACTGCCCTCCGTGGCTCTTGGCGATAAGGTGGTCTTTGCCGGCGAAGCAGGCTACTTTATCTACCCCAATCAATACCACCAGTATGCGGGCCGCTTTGAGGGCTCCTACCAGCATGGAGGGATCAGTTTGGAGGAGGTCGTGATTCCCTGGGCCCATTTGAAACCGCGAGGGTCCTAACGGCTACCTTTGCGCTGTGGCGACTCCTGTTTTTCTCGCAGATGTGACCGAATGGACCGATTGGGCCCTTCAGCACCGGTCTGCATTGTCCGGCCCCGTAGCCCTCGTGGGCGGCATGGGCGCAGGAAAGACGACGGCCGTCAAGGCCTGGCTGCGCGCCTTTGGCTCCTCAGATGCCGGTTCGAGTCCCACGTTCACGCTCATCCAGCCCTACGACAGCCCCATGGGGACCATCTACCATGCTGATTTCTATCGACTGAACCGAGAAGAAGAGGCAGAGGCCCTGGGTTTGGAGGAGATTTTTGCCTCCGGACAGCCTTTTTGGATGGAATGGCCGGAGAAAATTCCGAACTTATTGCCCCCGGAAACCGTCGTGGTTTTTATTGAACCTCAGGAGGATGGGACTCGGAAAGTCACCCTTCAGCTACCCGCTTAAGCCATGGAACAACCCGCCTACATCCCTCAAGAAGAGCGCCTCATGGTCGCTTCCAAGCAGCAGTCCTTGCGCATAGGCTTGCCCTTGGAGTCCACCTGGGCAGAGAACCGTGTCGCCTTGACCCCGGAGGGGGTTCACTTGCTCGTCCAGCACGGCCACGAAATCTTGGTGGAATCGGGTGCGGGCCTGGCAGCACGCTACACCGATTTGGAATACACGGAGGCAGGTGCACAGGTTACCTCGGACAAGAAAGCGGTCTTCCAATGCCCCATTTTGGTGAAGGTGGAAGCCCCAAGTGAGAAAGAATGGCCACTCATGGTGCAGAATCAGGTGGTTTTTTCTGTTTTGCAGCCCAATACGGTCTCGGCGGCCTATCTCAAGGCCCTGCAAGCCAAAAAGTGTACGGCACTGAGCTATGGCCGGTTGCTCGATGAGGACGGTCGCGCCCCCTTTGTGCGGTCTATGGCAGAAATTGGCGGATCTCAAGCCATTACTGTGGCCATGGAGTATTTGAGCACGTGGGCGGATGGCAAGGGCTACGCTATGGGCGCAGTGACGGGGGTTCCTCCAACGGAAGTAGTCATCTTAGGGGCAGGAACGGTAGGCACTGTGGCGGCCCGTTTGGCCCATGCCATGGGCGCCACGGTCAAAGTGTTTGACTCTTCCCTAACCCGCATTCAACGCCTCCGCGAAGTGGTAGGTCAAGATCTTTATACCTGCACTTTGCAGCCCCAGATACTCAGCAAAGCCTTGAGTCGCTGCGACGTCGCTATTGGTGCACTCCGTCCCGTTAAAGGGCGCACCCCTGTAGTAGTTACCGAAGACATGGTGGCTCAAATGAAGGCGCGCTCCGTCATCGTCGATGTGAGCATCGACCACGGGGGCTGCTTTGAGACCAGTGAAGTCACGACCTGGGACGCCCCCGTATACAGCAAGCACGACGTCACGCATTTTTGCGTGCCCAACCTGGCTTCTCGGGTGGCGCGAACCGCCTCTTTTGCATTGAATAACCTCACAAGTCCGCTGCTTCAGACCCTTGCGGAGGACGGCGGCTTGGAAGAGGCCTTGGCGCGCAGAAGCAACTGGAGGCCAGGTGTTTACATGTTCCGCGGCCTGGTCACCACGCGCGAATTGGCCGAACCTTTTGACCTTCCCTTTACCGATTTAGACCTTCTTTTATGAACATTTGGCAACGCGTGGCGTGGTACGCCGTGGGTTTGGGCCTGGGCACTGCTTTGGCCATTTTCTTCTTTGCGGACCGCGATTTTCAGTGTACGTATTTGCCGAACAACCGTGTCCTGGTCGACCTGCACGACCAACCGATTCGCCACGTAGGTCCTGCGGCGGTGGATCCTTGGCAGAAGGCCTGTGCGGGCGATTCTGCCATGCTGAAGGCGTTCCTCATGCGGGGCCAAATCGATTTTTCCAAGGCACAGGTCACCACCCGTGTCGAAGGGCTAAAGCATTCGGCGTACCCCATTGAATTGGAGTGGGAGGGAGTGCCGTATCAGGGAATTTGGGAGCGTCGGCAAGACAGCGCAGTGCTCGTCAGCTTGAAGGCGTTACAGCCTTAAGGCCCCAAGAAAATTAGATTGGTACTATGTGCGAGCGACGCTTTTGCGGCGCTTGAGTTCGGCTTGAATGAGGCCGAGTTCACGACCTGTTTGTCCCTTGACGGACGTATTCTCTTCAGCACGACGGAAGAGGTAGGGCATCACCTTGTCAATGGGGCCAAAGGGGAGGTACTTGGCCACTCTAAATCCGTGGTGGGCCATCACAAAGCTGATGTGGTCAGACATGCCGTAGAGCTGGGCAAACCAGACCGGAGCTTCGCTGGGCGTCCAACCAGAAGCAGTGAGGAGATGCGCGGCTTTTTCCGCACTTTGCTCGTTGTGTGAGCCAATCATCAGGGCGAAGTTGGCGGCATTTTCAGGACGGCCAAGGGCCAAAATCATGTGCGACACACAGGCGTCAAATTCCGCGTCCGTGCTGGCTTTGTCAGGTTGGATGGGGGAGGGATAGCCCTTGGTTTTTGCGCGTTCGCGTTCTTTTTCCATATAGGCGCCACGCACAAACTTGATTCCAACGCCATAACCATCTGCTTCTGCCTTCGCGAGGGCGCCCTTCAGATGGTCCAAACGGCCAGTGCGGTAGCATTGAATGGTATTGAAGACGATGACCTTTTCACGGTTGTATTTGGCCATCGCCGCGTAGGCGAGGTCGTCGATCGCCTTCTGAATCCAACTTTCTTCTGCGTCCAGCATGACAGGTACCCCTACCTGATGGGCGTATTTGCAAATCCGGTCCACACGTCCTTGTGCTCGGTCCCACGCCAATTGCTCTTCCGCGTTTAGCGCAAGGCCGGCGCTCACTTTTTCCAGTACGTCGGTATCAGCCAGGCCGGTGACTTTAAAGACGCCTAGAGGCACGGCATCTTCCGAAGCGGCGAGTGCCAAGGTTTGAAGCGTCATTTCGGTGGTTTGATCGTAGGCCGCCTGATCCGTCTGTCCTTCCACCGAATAATCGAGGATGCTTCCTACACCTAATTCCCAATTGCGCTGCGCCACCGGTTTGCACGCGACGACCGTCTCGCCGCCACAAAATTGGCGAAAAACGGTGGCGCGAATCAGCCCTTTTACGGGGAGTCGCCAGGCGAGTGCCCAAAGCGTAACGGCTTTGCCCGCCTTAACGAGGGATGGAGATGCAAGTGTTTTAAAAAGCCAGTGGCTTCGGCGCAAGGAAGCGTCCGAATGCGATTGAAAGGCAACAGCGGTATCGCGAAAATTGAAGTCCATCGTCAAGGGGCTGCGGGAGGCTTCAAAGATACTTCACGCTACCCGCCGGGCGCAGGGCTGAAAGAAATTTCCGACCTTTGGACTATGCCGCTACGGGAAACCTATTTTGGACCATGGATCTTGGGGGAAGATGCGCTGGAAGCTTTGGACCATTGGTTGGCGGAGCACCGTTCGGACTATTCTCAGGTCTGCATTTTAACCGATGAAAATGTCCACGAGGCGGTAGTCCCTCGCGTGTTAGCTGAATTGACCCACTTGGGCGAATCGGCGGTCTTGGAAATCCCGCCAGGAGAGGACAGCAAATGCCCGGAGATGCTCGCGCAGCTCTGGATGGCACTTCTGGAGAACGGCATGGATCGGCAGTCTCTCCTGATTTCCATGGGAGGAGGCGTTGTTACGGATTTGGGCGGTTTTTTAGCGGATACCTACATGCGCGGCATCGATCACATTTTGTTCCCGACGTCGTTGTTGGGGATGGTCGATGCAAGTATTGGGGGAAAAACGGCGATTGATGTCGGCGGCTATAAAAATTTGGCAGGCAGCTTTGCACCATCGGCGGGCGTTTTTGCCTGGACTCCCGTGCTGGAAAGTTTGCCGGTCGCGGAATGGCGAGCTGGATGGGCAGAGTGCATCAAGCATGCTTTTCTTCAAGGCGGATCGCTTTGGGCTTCGTGCCAAACGGTCCAAACGTTTACCGACCTCCTTCCCCTCCTTCCAGAATTGGCAGAGGCCAAAGTGGCGGTGGTGGAGGCTGATCCTTTTGAACGTTCAGATACCCGGAAGGCCCTCAATCTGGGGCACACTCTGGGGCATGCCCTTGAGTCCGCATTAGAGGGTGCTGGGTCTCATGGAGATTGCGTGGCGGCCGGACTTTGGATGGAGTCCATCTTAGCGGAAGAAATGGGGCATTTGCATCCTACACACGGCCAAGCGCTCCGAAGGCTCATTGACCGCTGGTGGACGGTACGTCTTCCATTGCCCTCCAACTTGAATTCTTATCTTCACGGGGATAAAAAAAATCAGTCGGGCCAAATTCGTTTTGCCCTTCCACAGGGCCCTGGTCAAGGCATAGTTTTGGCCACGGTGTCCGATGAAACCCTGCAAAAGGCACTCGCACAGTATGTTTAGCGTACCGCTCCCTCCCTCCAAAAGTTTAGCAAATAGAACCCTGACCGCCCTAGCCGTTGCGGGTAAGCCCTTGCCCGAACCGGCCCCAGACTGGTCAGAAGACATGATCGCCATGCATCGTGTTTTGTCTGGAACGACCGATGCGGGGCATGCGGGTACAGCCTTTCGCTTTGGTATGGCCTACTGGGCCGCCCAAAAGGGAGTAAAAACCCATCTAACGGGAAGCAAGCGCCTATTGGAACGACCCATAGCTCCCTTGGTTCAGGCCTTGCAAGATTTGGGTGCGAGCTTGAAACAGCGCAAAGACGGTTCATGGGACATTGAAGGCGTGGAACTCACAGGGGGTAAAGTAGCGGTGGATGCATCTATTAGCTCGCAGTTTGTTTCTGCTTTGATGCTGGCTGAGCCCTTGATGAAGAAGAAACTGAAGCTCGAATTAAACGGCGAAAAAGTAAGTGCGCCGTACATCACCATGACGGAATCCGTACGTGCCAACCCCGAATGGCCCGTTGAGTCGGATTGGAGCGCAGGTATTGTTTGGGCACTTCGGGCTTCGTGCATGGGGGAGTCCGTTCGTCTCCAGGGCTTGGGTCGGAGGTCCATTCAAGGCGATTCGGCCTGGTCGCGTTGGGGACTGAATCTTGGATTCAGTGCCTCCTATGAAGCAGAGGGATTGGTCATCCGTGGATTGCCCAGTCGGCCCACGCATGCGCTGGAGCTGGATCTGAAAGACACCCCCGACCTCACACAGCCTATTGTAGCAGGGGGGCTGTTGATGCGCCGCGAAGTGAAATTGACTGGTTTAGAAACCCTAAACGGAAAAGAAATTCCGCGTCTGGACGCGTTAAAAGAGGCCTTGGTCCAACTTGGAGTCCAAGTTTCTGATAGTGGACCTGCGTCGCTCGCCTTTGATGCAAAAGGGTGGACCGCTCAAGAAGCGCCGTTGTCGGTGGACGCTCAAGACGATCATCGAATGGCTTTCTTTTGGGCCCTTGTGGGACTGGAACAGCCGATTGCTTTGGCCGACGAAGCGTGCGTGGCGAAAAGTTACCCGCATTTCTGGTCTAATTGGAGAACGTACGAACCATAAATCTGCGTACCCTTTGGCCGGAGGGTGCACCGGAACCATCCTCTATGCCGGTCCATTTGGATGTGCATAGCAAGTCGGGCATACGCTCCGGATTCTCCCATCCGCAACCGAGAAAACAGGCCCAAGGCATCTTCTCCCATAGTGCCTACCGATCCTTCCCACCGGCACTGCCTCCAAGGGTGCTGCGCATGGATGGCCCACGCATGCTGGCCTTGCGCAGAACCAATTCGAGCTTCTACGGTCACATCTGAAAAAAGGCGGTATCTAGCCTCTAAGCAATTCTGCCCGTTTACCACACCAAGTGCCATATCTCCCTCTCGCGTCTGGAAACGAATCTGACTCCTGCGTTCTTGAGCGCTGAGTTGAAGGAAGCCGCGTCGATACGGTAAGCGAACCAAAAGGGTGGGCGAAGTAGCCCACAAGGACCACGCGCTGGGCCATGAAAAGGCTTCAGTCCTTCGAATCATTTGTAGGTGCACACCATCCTTCGTCTGGAAACTGCACGTGCTAGCCCATCCTCCCGGGTAAGCCAACATGCGGTAGGCCCAACCCCGATGTCGCACACCGATATCCATGGCCCATCGGTTTTGCACATGGATGGCGGAAAGTCGAACCGATGGATGGAGTTGGTAGCTATAGTACCCCCCATAAAAGGGCTGAATGCCCCAAGCGTGGCGTGCCCCTTGAAGACTCCAGCCAGGAGTAGTTGGCTGCTGGAATTGGAGCCGCATGCCTCCCAGGCGCCATACGGGGCCAAGGACCAATCCGTGGTACTGCCCTTGGGGGTGCCATCCGGAAGAGGTTCGTTGTAGTCCAATTTGGGCGGGTCTATTTGGTTTTTGCACTAGGCGTTTAGGATAGCCTGTTTGAAAGAAGGTCTTCATCCATGCTTGCTCTGCCTGGCTAAGTCCGGTGGCCCGCCATTCCTTCACATCGAGTATAGTTCCGGTTTCGCTGACATACCGGCTTAGGTTGAATGCACTCATCGGAGAAAGGAAGGGGATGAGGTCATAATCCGAACGGGGCCAGAGCGCGAAATATGTCCGTTCCATCTGCCAGTCTTGGAGAAGCTGTTGGATCGAATCTCGGTCTTCAAAGGTGGCTTGAGGATGCCAATGTAAGTAGGCATCTACCGCTCCTTCGACCAAGCTATCTCTTTGCCCCATAGTAGGCTGGATCGTAGCCAAGGCCAAGACGAGGTTCCAAAAGAAACGGTGACGTGTGGGGTGCGCCATTCCACGCGCCAATCTCCGGATGTACTTACAAATAGCTGGCCTCGGTCTTGCATACCCGGGGGTTGAATTTGGAGTACATAGTGAATGCCTGTGGACGGAGCATAGAGCGCTGTGGCCCCAATGTGCCAACCGGATTCCAAAAGTTCGGAGTAGGTACATGCCCATCCTGTATGATTCTGAGCAAACCTGAGCTGCAGTTGTAATTCTTGGTGGTCGGTTAGCGTTGTATTCCATTGTCCGTAGAGATGCGGTTTTTTCTGTTCTAATCCCCAGCCAACATGGAGCTGTGACTTGGGGGTTAATGCCATTCGTCCGAGGGCCGCCATGGAGGGCTGACCTCTAGGGCTCGCCGAAATGTGTGCACTCAATCCGTAGGAGTGCCAACGCAAGCCTGCAGCATTCCACCCTGCGCCAAATCCGCTGTGTTCGAGATAGCCTTCCCATTGTGGGCCTTCGGCCACCCAAGGCGTCCATGGACAGAGGTCGAACTGCGCTAGCAGCTGAAAGGGAAGAAAGAGGAGTAGAAAACGCATGGAGCAAAAGGACAATGCCCATTGCGTCTAATCGTCACCACAGTGGTAAAAGCGGGTCGTCGGGTGTAGCTTGAGGTTCTTCAATAGGAAGCTACCCGATGCACGAAGGAAAATTCCGAATCCAGTTTGCAATAGAACCCATGGAAATATGTTCAGTAAATTCCGAACATCCTTTTGGAATCCCGGGAGATTCCACGAAGTGCTGGTAGATGATTTAGAAATCAATAACTTAGAAAGCAAATAGGCTAACCATTTTTCTTGAAAATACATGAATCTGACTACGGATCAGAAGGTTTCAGGTTTGAATCCTGACGGGGTCACAATGAAAATCAAGCACTTACATCGAAAGAGGTAGGTGCTTTTTTCAATTCTAGCACACAATCTAGCACACAAATTCCGTCCAAAACGCCCGCAGCTCTGCCTCAACAGTTGATAAGTTGGAAACTGACAGGGTTCGTTAAATTTTTCATCAGGCGTCATTGTTTACGGTTGTTTCGCCTTGGCGGAAGCCACGGCCCCCTTCATCCTCTGTTTGATTTACATCTCTGGACGTAAACTGACGAACTACATATCGGATGTTCAATTGGTCGTGTGCGAATTCTTTAATAGGGTGATTCGAGTATCCCGAAGCGGGCACACCACAAGAAAAAAGTAAAAAAAAAAAAAACGATTTAGGCAGGGGGGGTGGAAAAA
>JAYQOY010000017.1:0-28086 GCA_038145075.1 Schleiferiaceae bacterium
GCGAAAAGGCTACAGCGCGAAGCGCGTGCTTTCTAGCTTTAGGGCGCAGCCCGAGCTTCCTAGCTCTCTAGCCACAGCGCGAAGCGCGTGCTCCTTTACCCGTTTGCACCGCCGAGAAGACGACTAGCCCTGATTTCGGGTCGCAAATTGGCCCCATGAATCGAGAACATTACGCATTGACGTTGCATCTGGCCCATGGCATTGGGCCTAAGCGAGCTCGAGCTATTATGGAGGCCTACCCGGATGCAGAGACCTTGTTTAAGGAAACTCCCGAAAATGCTCCGCCTAATTGGCCCAGCCAGATGGTCTGGCGAGAGCTCCAGCAAGAAGCGAGTAAAATATTAGAACGGCACGAAGCAAGCAATATTCAAAGTTTGAGTGTATTCCACCCAAGCTATCCAGAAGCCCTAAAAAACATCCCAGATGCTCCTGTCATTCTATTCGTAAAGGGCACCTACAGCCCGTCTAATGCGCGGCGACTCGCGGTGGTTGGAACTCGGGGTCCAACACCCATGGGTATTGAAACGACGCGTACCCTCGTTGAAGGCCTAGCTCCTTATGGCTGCACCATTGTGAGCGGTTTGGCCCGAGGGATTGACGCTCAAGCCCATCGAAGTGCCCTACACCTAGGACTGCCTACTTGGGCAGTGCTTGCGCATGGTCTGCACACTATTCACCCAAAAGAAAACCAGTTTTTGGCAGAGCAAATGCTGGGGGCTGGCGGTGCCTGGTTCAGCGAATGGCCCTTAGGAACTGCACCCACTCCAGGCGCTTACCCACGTAGAAACCGGATCATCGCCGGCCTCACCCAAGGCACCTTGGTGATAGAGGCCGCTATTAAATCCGGGGCTGGCATCACTGCACATCTTGCCCACCAATACGATCGCGGGGTTTATGCGGTACCTGGACGATTAAGTGATTTGCGAAGTCAAGGCTGTTTGGATCTCTTGCAGCGTCAAGTAGCGCACCTTGTTCTTCATCCACAGCATATCGCGGAGGATTTGGGGTGGTCGCAGCCGCAGAAAGTCGATGCCATACCAAGTTGGCCGGAAACCCACCAAAAAATCTGGTCTGTGTTGGCTGAAGGCCCCATGCGCTTGGGAGCCATTACCGAGCACACCCATATAGGCCCCGAAAAATGCTTGCATGCATTAGCGGAAATGATGTGGGTGGGTGACATCCGCGCTACACACGGATGGTATGCCCGCGATGGCCCTATGGCTTAATCCTCGTCTTCTTCGACAGCCTCGGCATCGGGAGCTGCATCGTCATCGCTCACGTCCTCTTGGTCGTCATCGTCTTCTAAGAATGCCGCTGCTTTCCGTTCGAGTTCGACCGAAATTTTAAACAGGTATTTGGTCGTTTCCGTCTCCAAAGGGATGGTTCGGACGGTCTTTCCTTCACTGTTTTTGTAGACAATCATGTCATCTGGATCAAATCCCTCAGGGTATTTATCCGTGAGAATCTGCAGCTGTTCTGCAGTAATGTTTTTATAATCAACGATTAAACGCTGCTTTTCCATGGTCATTTTACCATTTGAGTACCCAAGCGAAAATAAGCGGAGCGACGATAGTTGCGTCAGACTCTACAATAAATTTTGGCGTATCGGCATCCAATTTGCCCCACGTGATCTTTTCGTTGGGCACGGCACCCGAATACGAACCATAGGAAGTGGTCGAATCCGAGATCTGACAGAAGTAGCCCCAGAAGGGGATATCCTCCATTTCCATGTCTTGGTAGAGCATGGGAACCACACAGATTGGGAAGTCACCGGCGATGCCACCACCAATCTGGAAAAATCCAACGCTCGGAGCCTCTGGGTTCTGTGGATTGCGGCAGTTTTTCACATACCAGTCCGCCAAGTACGCCATGTATTCAATGCCCGATTTCATGGTGCTCGCTTGGAGTTCATTTTTGATGCAGTAACTCGCAAATATGTTGCCCATGGTACTGTCTTCCCAGCCTGGAACGATGATGGGTAAGTTGCGCTCCGCAGCGGCGAGCATCCAAGAATTCGCAGGATCTACGGCCTCGTCATATTCCGCCGCAAATTCTGGGAGGCGAATCATTTGGTACATGTACTCGTGTGGGAAGTAACGCTCCCCCTTCGCCTCGGCGCGAGACCAACATCCATGAATGTGGTGCTGAAGCTTGCGGAAAGCTTCCTCTTCAGGAATACAGGTGTCGGTTACACGATTCAGTCCTGCATCTAAGAGTTCGCGTTCGTCCTGTGGCGTTAAATCGCGGTAGTTGGGAACACGCTTGTAGTGGCTGTGCGCTACCAGGTTCATCAGGTCCTCTTCCAGGTTTGCCCCCGTGCACGAAATGATGTCAATCTTTCCCTGACGGATCATCTCGGCCAAGGAGCGGCCAAGTTCAGCCGTAGACATCGCACCTGCCAAGGTCACCATCATTTTGCCCCCTGCAGTGAGGTGGGCCTCGTAGCCTTTAGCTGCATCCATTAGGGCAGCAGCGTTGAAGTGCTTATAGTGGGAGTCAATGAAGTGCGAGATGGGTCCGCGCATGGGTTCTAAGGGTAAAAGGGTAAAAGGGTGAAAGAGTCGAAGGGTTGAAGGGTTGAAGGGTGTAAGTTAATACCCCAAGATCTTTAGCATGCTTTTGTACGACTGTTCTTTGGCGAATAGGCGTGTGTTCCAGTCTCCGGTTTCATCGCGGTAGATGACCACGTGTTTAGGGGCGGGAATCAAACAGTGCTGAAGGCCTCCATAGCCGGAGATGCTCTCTTGGTAAGCTCCCGTATTAAAGAAGCCAATGTATTGCGTGGGATTATCTTCTTTGAGTTTTGGCAAGAAGATGGCGTTAGAATGCTGCTCAGAGTTGTAGTAATCGTCTGAATCACAGGTCAATCCACCGAGGAGTACACGTTCGTACTGACTTTCCCAGTTGTTGATGGCCAACATGATAAAACGCTTGTTGATGGCCCAGGCATCCGGAAGGGTGGTCATAAAGCTCGAGTCAATCATGTACCACTTCTCACGGTCGTTTTGCTTTTTCTCGCCCATGATGGAATAGAAGGTTGCGCCGCTTTCGCCCACGGTGAAGCTTCCAAACTCGGTGAAGATGTGCGGTTCGGGTATTCCAGCTTGATCGCATTGACGCTTTATCTGTGCAATGATCTCTTCCGCCAAGTACTCGTAGTCGTATTGGAACGATAGGCTGTTCTTGATAGGGAAGCCTCCGCCAATGTTCAAGGAGTCCAGCGTTGGGCAAACTTTCTTCAACTGGATGTAGACATTTACACACTTGAGAAGTTCGTTCCAATAGTATGCGGTATCGTTGATGCCGGTGTTGATGAAAAAGTGAAGCATCTTAAGCTCGACGTTTTCTTGATCCATCAAGTAATTCTTGTACATCGGAAGTACATCCTTGTAGGAGATGCCTAGGCGCGAGGTGTAGAACTCAAACTTGGGTTCTTCTTCTGCCGCGATGCGTATGCCCACTCGGACCGGGCCTTTGCCCTTCTGAACCTGCTCCATGAGCATGGGAAGCTCCTCCTTATTGTCCATCACTGGAATCACATTGGTCCAGCCTTCATTGATGAGGCGCGCAATGTTCTCCAAGTACTGGGCACGTTTGTAGCCGTTGCAAACCACAAATTGATTCTTGTTGATTTTGCCTTCCTCTTCGAGGGCTTCAATCAAGTTGATATCAAAGGCGGAAGACGTCTCCAGGTGGATATTGTTCTTCAATGCTTCCTCCATGACGAACTGGAAGTGGGAACTCTTGGTGCAATAACAGTAGTGGTAGTCCCCCTGGTAATCCACTTTGGCCATCGCCACGTTGAACATGCGCTTGGCGCGCTGAATGTTTTGCGTGATTTTGGGCAAATAGGTCACCTTCAAAGGCGTGCCGTATTGCTTGATCAATTCCATTAAAGGAATGTCATGCCAATGCAGTTGATCGTCTTCCACAAAGAACTCTTCCTGTGGAAAGTCAAATGTCTGCTCGATTAGATCTACGTACTTGTTTTTCATCGGGTTGCGTTTAACAAGGGCTGCAAATGTAATCCGACTGAGACGGATGGCCCACCATTTACACAACCAACTCAGTTGGATTTATGCATCAAAAGAAAGAAATTTACTTTTGAAAATACTTAACTATTTGATATATAGCAATTTAAGAATAATTGGAGTTCGCAGTCCTTGCATGCAACTCCTTTAAACCCTTTTAAAAGCACACATCCGTCTGCGTTACATTCTTGATTTTGCATGGTTTTACGGAAATCTGCCTGGAGTATGCCCTTGAAAAAGGTAAAAAATGCCCAAAACAACCTTACCAGAGCCTTTCAAGTCCATTCTTTTTACCCCACCTTCACCGCGTTACACTCATTTCGGTATATAATTTGTTAAGTATACCTAAATTCACCTCTTAAACGTACAAACGCCTATACCCCATGTTCGATCAAATACGCCAAAGCATTCCGTCTTCTATTGTTGTTTTCCTCGTCGCGCTTCCCTTGTGTTTGGGGATTGCATTAGGGTCTGGGGCGCCCTTGATTTCTGGAATTATTGCCGGCGTTGTTGGGGGTGTTGTCGTTGGCGCTATTAGTGGTTCGCATTTGAGTGTTTCAGGGCCTGCTGCAGGTCTGATTGCTATTGTTATTGTGGCTATTACCGATTTGGGTGGATTTGACACGTTTCTTCTGGCGGTTTTCTTAGCTGGACTCTTTCAAGTTGCTTTTGGCTTCATGCGCCTCGGAATTATTGGGCACTACATCCCTAATACCGTCATTAAAGGCATGATGGCCGCCATCGGATTGATCCTTATCCTCAAACAGATTCCGCACTTGGTGGGCTACGACGTGGATTTCATGGGGGACGAGGGCTTCTGGCAGCGCGCCAATGAAAACACCTTCAGTGCTGTTCAACACGCGATGGGTGCTTTCACATTTGGTCCCACCATCGTAGGGTTTTTCAGCCTTCTTGTTCTCATTGCTACTCAAGCGCTTGGCTATGCACGCTTTGGGATTTCCAAATTCCTTCCAGCCCCTTTGCTCGTCGTCATTGCAGGGACTGCTTTGGGCTACGGTTTGGGCCAAATCACCCCCGAATGGGCCATTCTCGCCGAACATAGCGTCCAGCTTCCCAATTGGAAAGAAGGCTTGACCTCCCCAAATTTTTCGGCATTTGGCAACCTAGATGTTTGGGTTGTTGCCCTCACCATTGCGGTCATTGCAAGTATTGAAACCCTCCTATGCATTGAAGCCGCCGACAAAATGGATCCTTTAAAGCGCGTCACACCCACCAACCGGGAGCTTATCGCCCAAGGGGTAGGCAACAGTGTTTCGGGACTGATTGGCGGCTTGCCCATTACGTCTGTCATCGTTCGGACCTCTGCCAATGCGCAAATGGGCGCGAAGCACAAATCGAGCGCCATCCTGCACGGTATCATCTTGGCGGTAGCAGTAATTGCCATTACGCCTATACTGAACCGAATTCCACTTGCCGTTCTGGCCGCCATCCTGATTATGACTGGCTATAAGCTGGTCAGCCCTACGGTCATCCGAACCATTGTCGCCAAAGGCTATACGCAGTGGGTGCCCTTTGCCATTACCGTGGTGGCCATTTTGCTCACCGATTTGCTCAAAGGCATTGCGCTGGGCCTCGTGGTGAGTTTGATTTTCATTGCCATCACCGACTTCAAAACCAACATCGCTTACGACGAAAAAGACGGGGCCTTTACGTTTTCGTTCCGTCGTGTCGTCACGTATTTGAGCAAGGGGCTATTAAAGGAACGCCTAGAGCGCATTCCTGAAGGAGCGACCTTGACCTTGGACTTTGGGCAATGTGAATTTTTGGATGCTGACATCGAAGAGGTTATCGAAGATTTCAAGAAGCATTCGGGCTATAAAAAGATCACAGTCCGGGAAATCCGTTAAAATTCAAGGAGTTCGGGGATTTATCCGGGATAAAGGGAGTACTTTTGCGCCGCCAAACTGAAGGCGACTTTTGACTCCATTCTCATGACCCCTATTCGGAACATTGCGATTATCGCACACGTTGACCACGGAAAGACCACCCTGGTAGACAAGATTTTACACTACTGCCAACTCTTCCGCAGCAACCAGGAAACGGGGGAATTGATTCTGGACAACAACGATTTGGAGCGTGAGCGCGGTATCACCATTCTCGCCAAGAATGTCAGCGTTCGGTACAAGGACGTTAAGATCAACATCATTGACACCCCAGGCCACGCCGACTTTGGCGGTGAGGTCGAGCGCGTTTTGAACATGGCCGACGGCGTATTGCTGCTGGTCGACGCCTTTGAAGGCCCCATGCCCCAAACCCGCTTCGTACTTCAGAAGGCCTTGCAAATGGGCCTCAAGCCCATCGTCGTCGTCAACAAGGTCGACAAGCCAAACTGCGATCCCGAAGCGGCGCACGAAGCCGTATTTGACCTTATGTTCTCCTTGGACGCCACGGAGGAGCAGCTCGACTTCCCTTGCGTATACGGTTCGGCCAAGCAGAATTGGATGAGCTACGACTTTAAGCAGCCCACGGATACCATCGAGCCCTTGATGGACATGGTGTTGAAGCACGTTCCAGAGGCCGTTTCCTTGGAGGGAACGCCCCAGTTGCTCATTACGTCTTTGGACTATTCTTCCTATACGGGCCGAATGGCCATCGGTCGCCTGCACCGCGGCACTTTGAAGGAAAACCAACCCGTGTGCGTAGTCAAGCGCGACGGCACGGTGACCAAATCCCGCATCAAAGAACTGTACGTCTTTGACGGCCTGGGTCGTACCCGCGTGGAGACTGTAAAAGCTGGCGAAATCTGCGCCTTCAACGGGGTAGAAGGATTTGAGATTGGCGATACCGTAGCCGACTACGAAAACCCCGAAGCACTTCCCCCCATTGCCATCGACGAGCCCACCATGAGCATGGTGTTCACGATTAACGACTCCCCCTTCTTTGGCAAGGAGGGCAAGTTTGTGACCTCTCGCCACCTGAAGGATCGCTTGGAAAAGGAATTGGAAAAGAACTTGGCGCTCCGCGTAGAGGCTACCGACTCTGCCGATACCTTCCGCGTGTTTGGCCGAGGCGTGTTGCACCTTTCGGTCCTGATCGAAACCATGCGCCGCGAAGGCTACGAATTGCAAATCGGCAATCCCCAGGTCATCATCAAGGAAATCGATGGCGTCAAATGTGAGCCTGTTGAGGAACTCGTGATCGACTTGCCCGAATCTATGAGCGGCACCGCCGTTGAAATGGCGACCCTCCGCAAGGGCGAAATGCTCAACATGGTCCCCAAAGGCGAGCGCATGATCTTGACCTTCCACATTCCTTCCCGCGGTTTGATTGGCTTGCGCAACGCCTTGCTGACCTCCACGGCTGGTGAGGCCATCATGAACCACCGCTTCTTGGAGTTCCAGCCCCTCAAAGGCGACTTGCCCAAGCGCACCAGCGGTTCCCTCGTTTCCATGGAGCAGGGCACCGCCATCGCTTACTCCATCGACCGCCTCCAAGACCGCGGCCGCTTCTTCATCGAACCCGGTGAAGAAATCTACGCAGGCCAAATCACCGGCGAGCACACGCGTGGTTCCGACTTGGAAGTCAACCTGACCAAGGGTAAGAAGCTCACGAACGTTCGTGCATCCGGCTCCGACGAGAAGATGCGTATCGCCCCGGCCATCAAGCTGCGTTTGGAAGAAGCCTTGGAATACATCCAGAGCGACGAGCTCGTGGAAGTGACTCCCAAGAGCCTTCGTCTGCGCAAGATGAAGGTGAAGAAGGCGTAAATCTCAGGTTAAAGGGTTAAAGGGTTTAAGGGAGATAGTGTTATAAATGCCCTTGAACTCTTAAACCCTTCTGCCCTTTTACCCTTCTGCCCTTCCCGGGATTTTCCTAATTTCCCTTCGTGAACCACTTGATCAATACCCCGTCCATTCTGATTGCGCTAGCCGCGATTGTGATTGTCTCCTACTTGTTCAACTTGTTGGCCAAGAAGACGCGCATTCCTAGTGTGCTCATGCTTTTGGGTATGGGCATTTTATTCAATCTAGGCGGAAACTATGCGGCGCTCCCACAGCCGGACGTACGTCCTGCGCTGGAGATTTTGGGTTCGGTCGGATTGATCATGATCGTCTTGGAAGCCGCGCTGGACTTGGAACTGCGCCGCGAACACTCTGGCATGATCGGCCGAAGTTTGCTCCTCACCCTCTTGGAAATGGGGGCGACCACCTTCTTTTTATCCGCCCTTTTTCACGTGGGCATGGACGCCCCATGGGACCGCGCCATCCTCTATGCGGTGCCCTTGAGCATTTTAAGTTCGGCCATCATCATTCCTTCAGTGGAGAACATGCGTCATGACTTAAAAGAGTTCATGATTTACCAGTCCACGTTTAGCGACATTTTGGGCATTATGCTCTTCTATTTCTTGGTGGAAGGCTTTGAAAATCCTGGGGGCAGCACTAGCGAATGGCTGCTTCAATTTGGCTGGTCGTTTGGCGTGAGTGTGCTGGTTTCGGCCGTCTTTTCCTACCTCTTGGTCTTACTGCTCCAAAACATCAAAACGCAGCTCAAACTCTTCCTCTTGATTGCGGTGCTCATCCTGCTGTATGCAGTGGGTAAGATGCTGCATTTGAGCTCTTTGCTGGTTATTTTGATCTTCGGCCTGATCCTCAACAACCCCAATTTATTCTTCCCAGGCAAGTTGCAAAAATGGCTCAAAGCGGACATCGTGAGCGGCCTGTTGAACGACTTCAAATTGATCACGCGCGAGACCGCCTTTATTGTCCGAACCTTCTTTTTCGTCGTCTTTGGCTACAGCATTGACCTAGGTTCTTTGGCCAATCCCTTGGTCATTTTCTTTGCGCTTCTGGCCCTGGTGGGCATCTACCGAATCCGTGCCGTCGCCGTCCAGTGGACCGTTTCCAAACCGGAAGCCATCCTCACCTATTTGGCGCCCCGCGGCCTCATCACCATTTTGCTGTTCTATGCCATTCCGCCCACCATGGGCATTGCCCAGTTTGACAACGGCATCCTGCTTTACATCATCCTCGCGAGCTCCGTCTTCATGGCGTGGGGAATGGTCCGAAACCGCGACAAAGACGACCACCGCACCTTGGGCGAGGTCTTGCGCGACACGGCCAGTGTAGATCCTGAACTTGCCCCAGAAAGCGCTAGCGAGGGCGTGGCCCCAAGCGAGGCAGAGGCTTAATCCACCCAGTCCGCCACAAACAAGTTGGTTTCGCGCGTGCCGCCGTTGTTTCGGTTGCTCGCAAAAACCAGTTTCTTCCCATCGGGCGAGAACATCGGAAAGGAGTCGAACGAGCTGTCAAAGGTGACTTGCTCCAAGCCCGTTCCATCGACGTTAATCAAAAAGAGGTTGAAGGGGAATCCGCGCTTGGATGCGTGGTTGCTGCAGAACAAAATGTGCTGGCCGTCCGGCGTGAAAAAAGGCGCCCAGTTGGCATTGCCCAAGTGCGTGACCTGGCGCTTGTCGCTGCCATCCGCACGCGCTACGTACAACTCCATGTTGGTGGGCTCCACCAGGTGCTCCGCCAGCAAGCCTTTGTAGTGGTCCACCTCTTCTTCCGTTTTGGGTCGTGACGCGCGCCACACGAGCCACTCACCATCTGGCGAAAAGAAAGCGCCCCCATCGTAGCCCAGCTCGTCCGTCACTTGGACCACATCGCTGCCGTCCAGGTTCATGGTGTACAGCTCTAAATCACCACTTCGGTCACTCGTAAAGACGATGCGATCGCCCTTGGGAGACACCGTGGCTTCCGCATCGTAGCCAGGCTCATGCGTCAATTGACGCTGCAGCTCGCCATTGAGATCTGCCACAAAAATGTCAAACGTCTCATAGATGGGCCACACGTAACGGCCTCCTTCGCGGGAAGGTTCGGGCGGACAGCTGTGCCCCCCTAGATGGGTCGACGCATAGACGATTTCTTGATCGCCGGGGAGGAAGTAGGAACAGGTCGTTCGGCCTAGACCCGTACTCAGCATCTTGGGCGTTTTCTCCACCTGGCGCACATCTTCGTAGAGGAAGATTTGGTCGCACAAGGTTCCCCACGCTTTGTAGTTCGCCTGAAAGACCAAACTCTTGCCCGAATAGCTCCAATACGCCTCCGCATTATCGCCGCCAAAGGTCAATTGACGCACATTGGCCAAATGCTTCTCGCCCGGATACGTCAAGGTTTTAGCATCCAGCGTAGGGCCAGCGGGAGCACTGTGCGCATGTTGGGCCGAAAGCGAAAACGCCGTCACACAGGCAACCAAAAGAGGTAGGAAAAAACGGAAAGAGGTAGATGAGTTCATGGGCTTACAAGTACATTTGACGCAAACCTACTTCTCAAACGACGATGACTGTGCGCAATACCTCTATTCGACTCGCTTCCGGCCTGCTTTTACCCCTTTTATTCGGCGCGACCCTGCAGCTGCAGGCTCAAGACGCCCCCAAACTCAGCAAGCAAGCCCTTCAACTCCAAACGGATGTGAAGACCTTGGCCGACGACGCCATGGAAGGCCGCAAAGTGGGCACCAAAGGCGAAAAGAAAGCTTCCGAATACCTCGTCAAACGCTTCAAGGAAATGGGCCTCTCCGGCGCCATTTCCGACAGCAAAACCCCATACTTCGATCCATTCGAGGCCCAGCCCTCCGTGCACGGCACCCCCTCCGGACCCAAAATCACCGGCCGCAACGTCGTCGCCGTCCTCCCAGGTCAAGGCGAAGGCACCATCTACATCGGCGCCCACTACGACCACTGGGGTTGGGGCGGCGAAGGAAGCCTTTACCGCGGGGCTGATTCTGCCATCCACAACGGCGCCGATGACAACGCCTCCGGGGTTGCCGCCGTCCTCGAATTAGCGCGTCGCTTCCACGACAGCCCCCTCCAAAACACCGTCGTCTTCATCGCCTTTTCCGGCGAAGAAATGGGCCTTTGGGGCTCCAACGCCTTCGCCAAAGAACACCTCGGCGCCTTCCCCGCACCGCGCTTCATGGTCAATATGGACATGGTGGGACGCCTGAATGCCGAACGCCAACTCGCCGTCTACGGCACGGGCACCAGCCCGATGTGGGACGGACTCCTCGACGAGCAGAACAATTACGGCTTCGCCCTGAAGCGTGAAGTCTCCGGCGTAGGTCCCTCTGACCACACCTCCTTCTATCTGGCCGACATTCCCGTCCTCCACTTCTTCACCGGCCAGCACGAAGACTACCACCGCCCCTCCGACGACTGGGACAAAATCAATTACGCCGGCCTCGCCGATGTGGTGGACTACATCGAAGGCATTGTGCGTTCGGCCGATGCCCTCGGCGAACTCCCCTTCTCCAAAACCAAAGACCAATCCGAGGATACCCCCCGCTTCAAAGTCACCTTGGGCGTAGTCCCCGACTACCTCTACAGCGATCCCGGTATGCGTATCGATGGCGTCAGCGAAGGCCGTCCTGCCGCTAAAGCCGGCCTCCAAAAAGGCGACATCGTGACCCAAATGGGCGACCAAGCCATCACCAGCATGATGGACTACATGAAAGCCTTGAGCACCTTCACCAAAGGCCAAACTGTACCCGTCACCATCCAGCGCAACGGCGCCTCCAAGGTGGTAGATGTGACGTTTGATTGAGGCGCGGGCGCTGCGCGCCGTAAAGGGTTAAAGGGTAAAAGGGTTAAAGGGGAGTTTGCTGGTTCGTTGGCTAGTTGGTTTGTTGGCGCATTTTTAGAATTCTCTAGCTACCACGCCCCCTAGCCCTCTAGCTTCCTAGCGCGAGGGCGAAGAGAGCTCCCTAGCCCTCTAGCTTCCAAGCGCGAGGGCGCAGCCCGAGCTTAGTGCGCCTCCAACCCCCTAGCCTCCTAGCTCCCTAGCCTCCTAGCGCGCCGAAGGCGCTCCTTAGTGCGCCTCCAACCACGTCGTACCCACGCCCGTGTCTGCCACGAGGGGCACCGCCAAGGGATAGGCTTTTTCCATCTCTTCGACGACGAGCGCTTTGAGGGCGTCGAGTTCGGAGCGTTGGACGTCAAAAACCAATTCGTCGTGCACTTGCAGAATCATGGGGGACTGGAAACCTTCGCGCTGCATTCGGGCATGCACATTAATCATGGCCAGCTTCACGATGTCGGCAGCGGTGCCCTGAATGGGGGCGTTGATGGCATTTCGTTCCGAATGCCCCCGCACCGCCTGGTTGCGCGAATCGATGTCCCGCAAATAGCGACGTCGGCCCAGCAACGTCTCCACATAGCCCTTCGAACGCGCAGAGGCCACTTGGTCGTCGATGTATTTTTTGATGCCGGGATAGGTCGCGAAGTAGCTGTCGATGACTTCTTTGGCTTCGGACCGAGAAAGCGTCGTCTGATTGCTCAATCCAAACGCCGACACCCCGTAAATGATGCCGAAGTTGACCGTCTTCGCGTGCGAACGCTGCTCGCGCGACACCTCCGAGAGGGGCACGCCAAAAACCTTGGCCGCCGTAGCCGCGTGAATGTCCTCGCCGCTCCTGAACGCCTCCAGCATCGCGGGATCTTGGCTCATGGAGGCAATGACGCGCAGTTCAATTTGCGAGTAGTCGGCACTGAGCAGTACATGGTCGGAATCACGGGCAACAAAGAGGTTGCGGACGCGACGGCCGCGCTCCGTTCGGATCGGAATGTTCTGCAGGTTCGGGTTGGTGGACGACAGGCGGCCGGTCGCGGCCACTGCTTGGTTGAAGGTCGTGTGGATGCGGCCCGTCTTGGGGTGAACCAGCTGCGGCAAGGCATCGACGTAGGTGCTTTTCAGCTTGCCCACTTGGCGCCAGTCGAGGATTTTTTCAACGATGGGATGCTCCTTCACATAGCCCTCAAGGACTTCCTCGCCGGTGGCATACTGACCCGTTTTGGTCTTTTTCACTTTGCCTCGGCCGATCTGCAAGCCATCAAAGAGCACTTCACCGAGCTGCTTGGGGGAGCCCAAATTGAATTCACGGCCCGCCAATTCGTGTACTTCGGCCTCCAATCGCGCCAGGTCCTGCCCGAGCTCCTCCGAAAAGGCCGCGAGGCCTTCGCTGTCGACTTTCACGCCCGCCAACTCCATGTCGGACAGAACGGAAATCAGGGGCGCCTCCATGGTTTGGTAAATGGACTGAACGCCCGTGCTCTCTACCAGGGGCTGCAGGGTGCTGCGCAGGCGCCAGGTGATGTCGGCATCTTCCCCGGCATATTCGGCCACGGCAGCGGGGTCCACGTCGCGCATGGACTTTTGATTTTTGCCTTTCGGGCCGATTAAAGACGTGATGGAAATGGGGCTGTACCCGAGCAGCTTTTGGGCCAAATCGTCCATGCCGTGGCGCTGATCGGGCTCGACCAAGTAGTGCATCAGCATGGTATCCACCAGGGCGCCCTGCACCCGAATGCCATAGTTCAGCAGGACCTGGTAGTCGTACTTCAAGTTGTGACCGACCTTTTCAATGGCCGGATTTTCGAGCGGACCGCGCAAGGGCTCCAGCAAGGCCATGGCTTCCTCCCGGTTTGCCGGAAGCGCCACGTAATAGGCGGTATGCGCCTCGTAGGAAAAGGCGATACCGACCAACTCCGCCTCCAAAGTATCCAAGGAAGTGGTCTCTGTGTCAAAGCAAAACGCGGGCTGCTCCGCCAATTTGCGCGCAAAAAACTGCACGGCTACGGCATGGTCTAGCAAGGTGTAGGTGTGCTCTGTGGACGTGGCATCGCTGCCGGGCAGGACCTCTTGCGCAGGCAAGGCTGTTCCAAACAAATCCATCTGACCATCCGTAGCCAGCGCTGCGGGCGTCCCGGAGGCCGTTGCCCCGGAAGCGGCCGGACTTCCCCCTGCCGCAGCGGGCGCGCTAGGCGCAGCGGCTGTGCTCGGCAACAAGCGGCGTTGGAGGCTCCGGAATTCTAGTTCGTCCAACAGAGTTTTTAAGGCCTCGGTGTCGGGATCTTCGCGAAGCAGGTCGCGCTCGTCAAGGTCGATGGGGGCGTCCGTGAGGATGCGGGCCAGGACCTTGGAAAGGCGGCCTTGGTCGGCAAATTCACGCACCTTTTCGCCCAGCTTGCCCTTGATGGCTTCGGCGTTTTCCAAAATGCCTTCGAGGCTGTCGTATTCGGCCAGCAGTTTGGCCGCCGTCTTTTCCCCCACGGAAGGAATGCCGGGGATGTTGTCCACCGCGTCGCCCATCAGGCCGAGCATGTCCACCACTTGATCGACCCGCTGGATTCCCCAGCGCGCGCACACTTCTTCGATGCCCAGGACTTCCGCGGGATCGCCCCCACGTCCTGGCTTCAAGATTTTGATTTTCTCCGTGACCAACTGGCCAAAATCCTTGTCCGGCGTCATCATAAAGACGTCAAAGCCTTCTTTTTCCGCCTTCTGCGCCAAGGTGCCAATCACATCGTCCGCTTCGTAGCCCGGTACCCCCAAGGCCGGAATCTTCATGGCCTCCAAGAGCTGGTGGATGTAGGGGACGGCGACTTTGATGCCCTCTGGGGTTTCATCGCGGTTGGCTTTGTACTCGGGGAATAGCTCCTCGCGCACCTGGCTGCCGCCGATGTCAAACACCACGGCGATGTGGCTGGGCTTCTCCTTTTCCAAAACATCCAACAAGGCCAGCATAAAGCCATAGACGGCCGAAGTGTCCACGCCCTTGCTGTTGACCCGAGGATTTCGCGCAAAAGCAAAATAGGCGCGGAAAATCAGGGCATAGGCATCGAGCAGATAGAGACGGGGAGCAGACATGGAAAACGCAGATTTCTTCAAAAATACGGCCCTAAAGGCCTACTTTTGGGGACTATGTCCGCTTCACTGGTTATCATTCCGACCTACAACGAAAAAGAGAACATCCTCCCCATTTTGGAGGCGGTGTTTTCCTTGCCACAAGGCTTTGAGGTCCTGATCATTGACGACGGCTCCCCCGACGGAACAGCGGACATCGTGCGTGAGGCGCAGGAAACCTACGGCGACCGTCTGCACCTGGAATGCCGCACCGGAAAACTCGGTTTGGGAACCGCCTACATTCACGGCTTTCAATGGGCACTGCAACGCGACTACCAGTATGTCTTTGAGATGGATGCGGACTTTTCGCACGATCCCAAGGACTTGCCGCGCCTGCTGGATGCCTGTGCCGTCTACGATGCGGACTTGGCCATTGGGTCGCGCTATTCCAATGGCGTCAACGTGGTCAACTGGCCCATGTCTCGGGTGCTCTTGAGCTACTTTGCGTCCAAGTACGTCCGCTTGATCACGGGCATGCCCATCCACGACACCACGGCGGGCTTCAAGTGCTACCGCCGTCGCGTGCTGGAGTCCATCAATTTTGAGAAAATTCGCTTTGTCGGCTACGCCTTCCAGATCGAAATGAAGTTCCGCGCTTGGCGCAAGGGCTTTCATTTGGCCGAAGTGCCTGTCATCTTCACGGACCGAAAATTGGGTCAAAGCAAAATGTCCAGCGGCATTATTAGAGAGGCCGTCTTTGGGGTAATTTTGCTGAAGATTTCGAGCATATTCCGCAAATGAGTTCCATACCCCCACGCTATTTAATTAAGAACGCCCGCCTCATCAACGAGGGCCTCATCCAAGAAGGCGATATTCTCTTGGATAATGGCCGTATTGAGCGCATTGACTCCACCTTAACGCCTCAAGACGCTACGGTTCAAGTCATCGACGCCGCAGGCTGCTACGTGCTACCCGGAGTCATCGATACCCAGGTCCATTTTAGGGAGCCCGGCCTCACCCACAAAGGGGACATCGCTTCCGAGTCTATGGCGGCCATTGCCGGTGGGGTGACCAGCTACGTGGAACAACCCAACACCGTACCCCAAGCCACTACGGTCGCGGAACTCGAGAAGAAATACGCCCGCGCGGCCGAGGTTTCTTGGGCCAACTACAGCTTCAACATGGGCGCCACCAATGAGAATTTGGAGGAGCTCAAGAAGGTTTCCAAGCGCGACGTGGCGGGCATCAAAATTTTCATGGGCTCCTCGACCGGCAACATGCTGGTGGACAACCCCGAAACCCTGGAGCGCATCTTCCGCGAGGTAGACCACCAGCT
The DNA here is from genome assembly GCA_038145075.1 of Schleiferiaceae bacterium. Taxonomy (GTDB): domain Bacteria; phylum Bacteroidota; class Bacteroidia; order Flavobacteriales; family Schleiferiaceae; genus TMED14. The sequence goes on from JAYQOY010000017.1 coordinate 16,008, forward strand.
TATCGCGCACTGCGAGGACGAGGCTACGATTCAGGCCAACTTGGAGCGCCTCATCGCCGAAAAGGGCCGTGAAAACCTCACTGCGGCGGACCATCCCATCATTCGTTCGGCCGAAGGCTGCTACATCAGCTCCTCGGCCGCCATTGCGCTCGCGCGGAAAACCGGCGCTCGCTTCCACCTCTACCACGTTTCCACCGCGATGGAGCTGGATTTGCTAGACGGCGACCTGCCCTTAGCGGAGAAAAAAATCACGGCCGAAGCCTGCGTCCACCACCTCTGGTTCAGCGACGAAGACTACGCCGAGAAAGGCAACTTCATCAAGTGGAACCCCGCCGTCAAAACCAAAGCAGACCGCAATGCCTTGCGCGAAGCCCTGCTGAATGGAAAGATTGACGTGGTTTCGACCGATCACGCCCCCCACACGCTGGAAGAGAAGATGCGCCCCTATGCGGATGCGCCGTCGGGCGGCCCCTTGGTGCAAAACAGCCTGCCGGCCATGCTGGAGTTGGCGCGTCGAAACGACATCGACTACGCCCGCATTGTCCAGCTCATGTGCCACAACCAGGCGGACCTCTTCGGCATCGAAGACCGCGGTTATTTGCGCGAAGGCTACCATGCCGACGTCATCATTGTCGACCCCTCACGCCCATGGAATGTGACGCGCGAAAACGTACTAAGCAAATGCGGGTGGTCGCCCTTTGAGGGACGCACCTTCGCGGCGCGCGTGACCCACACCTTTGTCAATGGCCATTTGGTCTTCCGCAACGGAAAGGTCCGTGGCGAGGCACAGGGCCAACGCTTGTTATTCGTTCGGCCATGAGAAAAGCGGCCGGCATCCTTCTCCTTGCGGTAAGCCTTTTGAGCGCTTGCCAATGGGGAGGTAGTGCGCAGCCGCAAAACCCGTCGGAAAAACCGGAGGACCTCCTGCCCGAAAAGACCTTCGTCAAACTCCTCTACGAAATGAACCTCCTGGAGGGGGCCCGCACGGGCAACACCCTTTTGGGCGATTCCATCCCCTTGAACGCCTACTACCAAACGCTCTACGCCGACTTTGGCGTGACTCCCGAGCAGGTGCAGCGCAACTTTACCTACTACCACAGCGACGCGGAAAAGATGGCCACCTACTACCAGTGGATCATCGACAGTTTGCGCGTGGATGTGCAGCGTTTGAGCGCCCCCATGCAAAGTGAGGAAGGCGATGAGTGAGGGATATCCCTTTATTTCGGACACCTTCCACGAGGTGGCGGTTCGCCTCTTCCGCTACCAAGCCGAGCACAACCCCGTCTACAGCGCCTGGCTACAGGCCTTAGGCTTTGATGCTGCGAAAAAAGCCACCGTCAAACGGGTAGAGGACATTCCCTTCTTGCCAATCGAAACGTTTAAAACGCATACGGTTAAGACGGGCAACTTTGAACCTGGAGCCATCTATACGTCCAGCGGTACGACCGGTCAGGAAACCTCCAAGCACCACATCGCCTCTCCGCAGGCCTATTTGCGCAATGCGCAAGCCTGCTTTGAACATTTCTACGGTCCGGTAAATCAATACGCCTGGCTTTGCTTGCTTCCCAGCTACATGGAGCGCGAAGGCTCCTCCCTCATCGCTATGGCCGAGCACTTTGTAAAGCAGTCCCCGGCCGAGGAATCGGGCTTCTTTCTGAAGGGATTGGACGAGCTGCGCTACCGCCTAGAAACGCTGGAGCTCAATGGCGTGCCCACCGTTATTCTGGGCGTGACCTTTGCCCTGCTCGACTGGGCAGAGAGCCTAGAAAACCCCCTTTCCCTGAAATCTACGCTCATCATGGAAACGGGCGGCATGAAGGGCCGACGCGTGGAGCCCGTGCGCGAAGCCGTTCACGCGCAGCTGCAGCAGGCCTTTGGGGTCGACCGCATTCACTCCGAATACGGCATGACCGAGCTGATGTCGCAGGCCTACAGCTTTGGCGAGGGGCGCTTCATCCCTCCTCCCCAAATGCGCGTCCTGCCCCGCAGCCCCGAAAACCCCCTGGAATGGGCGGGCATAGAATCCCACTCCGTGCTCAATATCGTCGACTTGGCCAATGCCGACTCCTGTGCCTTCCTGGCCACGGCGGATCTTGGCAAGGTCTTTGGAAATGGTTCCTTTGAAGTGCTGGGCCGTTTGGAAGGTTCCGACCTCCGCGGCTGCTCTTTGTTGACCGTTTAACCTCAAAGACCCGACTATGCGCGCATTGATTGCTACCTTGCTCCTGCTTGGCGCAAGCCTTCAGGCCTCCGCCGACCACCACCCTCATCGCCCCTATGCTCATCGACGTCCCTATGGAAACGCCTACTATGCTCAACCCCGCCCCTACTACCCGCAGCCTGCGATCATTGTGGTGGATGGGAATCCTTACTCTTCTCGCGTCACCCTTGTCCGCCCAGTGGGTCAACGCATGGACCAGCATTACCGTGGACAAAGAGCCCGCGTTCTCGTTGTCCGACAGCACCGCCGTTCACGCCGTTCGTGCCGCTGACGGAGGCTACACCATTACGAAGCGCGTTTGGGTCGAAAAGGGCGCGGTGAGCGACGGTGAACTCGCCGCAGAGAGCACCTTGTACGACGCCAAAGGCCAAGCCATCGGCCAAACGCAAAAGGCCCTCCTCTTTGATGAGCCCGGCATCCCCTCGGACCGTCGGATGGCCAAGAAATACGTGACGGGATTGATTCACGGCCACGTGCGCTCCTCGGCCTTTATCAGCAATTCCTGGCCCGAGCGCTCCCTCGTGGAATTTCTCACGGAAAAGCGAACCGGCCCCTTTTGGGACGCCTTTTCGGGCTACCTCCAGAACTTTGGCTATGAAGAACTCAAGCCCCTGCCGGGCGAACTCAACGATGCGGGCCTCAACGCCTGGGTCCTGCGCTACCAAGACGCCAAGAATCAAGACGAGCAGCGCTTTCGCATGATCATTTTTACCCGCGGCGAAGTGGGCATTCAATGCATCCTCACCGACGCCGAGGTCCTGGACATTCCCAAGCTCAAACTGCAAGAGGACAAGCCCTTCGGCCAACTCCACCACTTGGCCAAACCCACCACCGCCCAATCCACGGGCTACGAATACGCTGCTTACGCCTGCATTCCGCTCGAAGGTGAATAAGCAGCTCTTCATGGTCGCTGTGGTCGTTCCCGACTACGACGAAGCCATCGCGCATTACACGCAGGCTTGGGGCTTTGAGCTCTTGGAAGACAGCGTTCAGACCCCCGAAAAGCGCTGGGTCCGCGTCGCTCCCCCGGGAAGTACATGCGCCCTGCTCTTAGCCAAAGCCGCCACCCCCGCTCAAGAAGCCGCCATCGGGCAGCAAACAGGGGGGCGCGTCTTTCTCTTCATGCACTGTGAAGACCTCGACGCCGATTTGGCGCGCCTAGCCCAACATGGCTGCCACCCGGAAGCCCCGGTGCGCCAGGAAGTCTATGGGAAGGTCTGTGTCGTGGCCGATCGCTACGGCAACCGCTGGGATTTGATTCAGCCGCTTAGCTGAGCACTACCAGCGCGTAGTTCTTCTTGCCCTTCTGAACGAGCAAGTACCCGCCGCCAATCACATCGTCCAAGGTGACCGTGTAGTCTCCCTCCACTTTGTTTTTGTTCAGGGAAACGCCGCCTGCCGCCAAGAGCTTCTTAGCTTCCCCGCGGGATGCAAACAACGCTGTATCGGCGCAAGCCACGTCCAAAATGGGCAAGCCTGCCGCCAAGGCATCTTTGGATACCGTCATTTGGGGAACGCCTTCAAAGACGTCCAACAAGGTGCGGGCATCCAGGGCTTTCAGGGCTTCCGCCGTGGATTGGCCAAAGAGAATTTGGCTCGCTTGCAGCGCTTTTTCCAGCTCCTCTTCAGAGTGAACGCGCGCCGTAATGTCCGCCGCTAGGGCCTTTTGTACGATTCGAAGGTGGGGTGCCTGGGCATGTTCCGCTTCGAGTGCCTCAATTTCCTCGCGGGTCTTGGTGGTGAAAATGCGGATGTAGTTTCCGGCATCTTCGTCCGCTGCATTGAGCCAAAACTGGTAGAATTGGTAGGGACTGGTGCGGTTCGGATCCAGCCAGACGTTGCCGCCCTCGGTCTTTCCAAACTTGGTGCCGTCCGCCTTCTTGATCAAGGGTGTGGTGAGGGCAAACGCTTCGCCACCTCCCATCCGGCGGATTAATTCCGTACCAGTCGTGATATTGCCCCACTGGTCGCTTCCGCCCATTTGCAAGCGGATGCCTTCCTCCTTCCAGAGGTGGTAAAAGTCGTAGCCTTGGATGAGCTGGTAGCTGAATTCCGTGAAGCTGATACCGCTTTCTTGACGGCTCTTGACCGAATCCTTCGCCAACATGTAGTTGACGGTAATGTGCTTGCCCACGTCGCGGATGAAGTCCAAAAAGCCGAAGTTCTTAAACCAGTCGTAGTTGTTGACAATCTGAGCGCCGTTGGGGCCGTCAAAGTCGAGGAACTTCATCAGCTGTGCCTTCTGACCCGCCAAGTTCTTTTCCAGCGTTTCCGCGTCGAGCAATTGGCGTTCGGCCGACTTGAAGGAGGGGTCTCCCACCATGCCGGTCGCTCCGCCTACCAGTGCGTAGGGCTGGTGGCCCGCACGCTGGAAGTGTACGAGCATCATCACCTGCACCAGGTTGCCCACGCCCAAGGAATCCGCCGTGGGATCAAAACCGATGTAGGCTTTTTGGGGACCGGAGGCTAAAAACTCTTCGGTGCCGGGCATGCTGTCGTGCAGCATTCGGCGCCAGCGCAATTCTTCAACAAAGGAGGGACTCATGCCACAAAGGTATAGCAGGCGCTCGAGGCGGGCCGTACCTTTAACTCATGATTGTCGTAACAGGTGCTTCTGGAATGCTGGGTTCGCAAATTGTGCTCACGGCTGCCTTGGCGCAGAAGCCCGTTTGCGGATTGTACCGCAGTCCTTCCGCCTTGGAAGCCGTTAAGGCCAGTTGGACAGCCCAAGGGCATCCCGATGTATTTGACCAAGTCACGTGGCGCAAGGTTGACCTCTTAGACGCCCTGGACACCGCTGAGGCCTTAGAAGGCGCTACTGAGGTGGTCCACGCAGCCGCCATCGTTTCCTTTCGCAAAAAGGACGAGGCCTTTATGTTCCGCGCCAACCCGCAGATGAGTGAAAATCTGTGGCTCGCGGCTTTGGACCGCGGCGTTCGCTTTGGGTTGCACATAAGCAGTATTGGCACGCTCAGCGTCGACCCGCGCGAACCCATCGTTACCGAGGCCAACGAGAGCAAGCGCGGAACCTTGTCCGCCTACGGCAAATCCAAGCTGGACGCCGAGCTCGTGGCCTGGCGCTACCACGAAGAAGGGCTGCCCTTGGCGGTCTTCCACCCCAGTGTCATTTTAGGACCCTCCGCTTGGCCAGACGGCAGCAGCCTTTTTCCAAAAACCATTGCCAAAGGTTTGCCGGTCGTATCGCCGGGGGCGACGGGCTGGGTCGATGTTCGGGATGTGGCGGAGGCGGTTTTGAAGGCCCTCGATCAGCCCCCCGTGGGCGAGCGCTTCATTCTCAATGGCGCCAATGCATCGTTCAAATCTGTGTTCAGCCAACTTGCGAATGGTTTAGGGGTTCCGGCCCCCAAGCGCACCGCTCCAAAGGCCTTGCTGGAACTAGCTTGGCGCGCGGAACGCCTGCGCGAGCGCCTTTTGGGGTCCCGTCCATTGTTGACGCAGGACAGCGTTCGGGCCGCCTGCAACTCCGTGGCATACAGCGGAGAAAAGGCCATAAAACAGGGCTACCCCACCCGGCCCATGGAGGAAACCACCGCCTGGGTGGCCCAGATGCACCGACAGTTGCATGGCTGAACTTCCCTGGACCTACAACCCTCAGTGGCTGCCCCTAGATGAGGCAAATGCCCTCTTTGCCCGGGCCTGGGACACGTGGCCCTGGGAACAAGGATCTGTGGTGCTCTTTGGCAAAGAAATTCCCGAGCCTCGGCGGAGCTTTTTTCAGGCCGACCCTGGCCTAGCCTACACGTATTCTAAACGCCGTCTTACAGGGCAAGGCTGGCTGCCCGAACTCGATGATCTCCGCTGTCGGGTCAATCAGGCGCTCGGAACCCAGTTCAATTCGGTACTTGTCAATGCGTACCGCGACGGCCGCGACTACATGGGCTACCACCAGGACCATGAGCCGGAGCTTGGCCCTGAGCCACAGGTCGCAAGCATCAGCTTGGGCGCAGCGCGCGACTTCCTTTTTAAATCCGTGGCACACCCGGAAGACCTGCACCGCCTCCACCTCCAAAATGGGAGTTTGTTGCATATGATACCGCCCTGCCAGCACTCGTTCAAACATGCACTTCCCAAGCGGCTGAAATGCCTCAGCCCGCGCATCAATCTCACTTTTAGGGAATTAATGCCCCAGTAGGCCGGTAAAAAGGCGCGAAGGCTAACTTTTTATGCCCGAACTTTGAGGGACATGCATCGTGTCGCTCTACTTTTTACCTTTTTAACGCTGTACTCCGTGGCCTGTTCCACGGACCCTGCCCCCGTTCAGGAGGAAGAGCGCACCTTCACGTGGATAGACCCGGCCTTCCCTGTCGCCTACCCCGGCCCCTATGCGGAAGGTGATTCGGCCTTGTCCTGGAACGCCTTGCGCTTTGTCGCAGGCCTCGCCACAGGGCAAATCCTCGAAGAGGAGTTGGCCATTTCGGATTCCATGAAGTTGAGTCTGGACAATGCCCCCGTTTACGTCTTCCAGCCGGAAGAACTCAAGGCTCATATCCAAAGCTGGCACGCATCCTACGACCAGATTGAATACGAGGCGTTTAATGTTCGGCCCATTCGAAATGTCAACTTTGACAGCGAAGTCTTCTTTTGCTTTGGCCGTTGGCGCTACCACCTTGGGGAAACCGTCGACGATCGCTACACCACGCTCTTGGTCGCTCTAGGCCCGGACCGAAAAGTCAATGCCATCACCGAGTGGACCATGTGCTGGCCCAAGAATTCCCCCCTCGTCTTCACCCCGGACCCGGACCCGCGCCATTTCCACTATTTCTCGATCAACCACTTGGGCAGTATGGAGGCAGCTGTGCGAGCAGTGGTTGAAACGCAAGCGCTCCATGCCATAGACACGCAACAAGCAAAAATGTTCCTGGCGGACAGCCTCAACTTCACTTCCTCCTGCGGCAACAATGAGTGGCTATCTCGGGATCAAGTAGCACGTCAATTTGATTACACCAATCCCTTTTACGGCGTTGACCCCATCTCCGTCCTCCCCTTTTTCCAATCCAAACAACAAGAGCACATCGTCATGGTCCTCGACTACGAGAGTTTCCTGGAAGACGGCGCTGTACGTCGATTTAGCTACTTGCGCACCTTCATCTTTGACGAAGAGCTCAAGGTCAAAAACCTCTTGGTTCAGCGCAGAGCGGTCCCCAATTCCGTGAACTGGAACTGGCAGCGGCAATAAGTCACTTTAAATATGGGCGACCATGTCGTCCACCATGGCCGTCAAGTCGTAACGCGGGGCCCAGCCCCAATCGGCACGCGCTTGGGAGTCGTCCATGCGCTGCGGCCAGCTGGCGGCAATCGCTTGGCGAAAGTCAGGTGCATAGGTCATGGCCAGGTCCGGGTAGTGGCGGCGAAGACTTTCGGCCAGTTCTGCCGGGGTAAAATCGATGCCCGAAACATTGTAACTCGTGCGCACCTTCACGGATTCCGCCGGAGCTTCCATGAGGCTCAACGTCGCGCGAATAGCGTCCTCCATGTGCATCATCGGCAAACGGGTATCTGCGGCTAGAAAGCTGGTATACGCGTTTTCTTTACGGGCCGAATGGAAGATGTCAATCGCATAATCCGTCGTGCCGCCGCCGGGCAGAGTCTTCCATGAGATCAGCCCGGGGTAGCGCAAGCTTCGGACGTCCACCCCGAATTTTTGGTGGTAGTACTGGCACCACAGTTCTCCCGCCAATTTGGAAATCCCGTAGACCGTCGTAGGGTCCATGGGGCTGTACTGGGGCGTATCCAGCGCAGGCGTATTGGGCCCAAAGGCCGCAATAGAACTCGGCCAAAAGACCCGCTTAATTAACCCTTCTTTGGCCAAGTTGAGCACGTGAAAGAGCGTGAGCATGTTGAGCTCCCAGGCCTTCTCAGGCATTTTTTCCCCGGTGGCGCTGAGCATGGCCACGAGGTGGTAGACTTCGGTGATTTGGTGCTCTTGAACGAGGGCGCGAAGGGCGGGCTCGTCCATGGCATTCAGGGCAAAGGCCGGTGCCTCGAGGGCCTCCGGACGCAAGTCCGTGGCAATCACGTTGTCGGTGCCCCACTTGCTGCGCAATGCGGTGACGAGTTCCGTGCCAATTTGGCCCGCTGCTCCCAAAACCAAAGCCTTTTCCATGGAATCAAAGGTATTGCGGAAGAAGGTGACGAAAATCAGGTTTGGCCCACGCGGCATTTTCCATCTTTGCCGCACAGCCGCCCACTAGAGCGGAGGCTGTACCTTTGTGGTATGCCCAAAAAGACGCCTAAACCCGTTCTGCACAACAAGTACGACCGCGAGACCTTGATGCAACGCCTCGAGGCGGAGGATTTTGCGCGCCGAACGGTGTCTTTTTACCGCTATGTAGCCCTCATAGATCCGCAAGCCGTTCGGGATCAACTCTTTCTGCAATGGGACGCCCTGAAGTGCTTTGGCCGCATCTACGTGGCCGAAGAGGGCATCAACGCCCAAATGAGCGTACCTGAACACCATTGGGAGCAATTTGTCACGGAGCTCTATGCCTGGAAAGAATTTGAACAGGTCCCCTTCAAGATTGCTGTAGAGGACGACGGCAAGTCCTTCTTTAAACTGACCATCAAGGTGCGGCACCAGATCGTTGCGGACGGCTTGTCTATGGACGACTACGACGTGACCAACGTGGGCCGCCATTTGAACGCGGCGGAATGGAACGCCTTGATGGATTCGGGCGAGGCCATTTTGGTCGATATGCGCAACCACTACGAGTCCGAAATTGGCCACTTCGAAGGCGCCATCCTGCCGGAAGCCGAGACCTTCCGTGAGGAGCTCCCCGAGGTGCTCAACAAACTCAAAGGCCAAGAAGACAAGCCTCTCTTGCTCTACTGTACCGGTGGCATTCGATGCGAAAAGACCTCCGCCTACCTCAAGCACCACGGCTTTCAAAACGTGAACCAGCTGCATGGCGGCATCATCGACTACGCGCGCCAAATCGCCGAGCAAAACCTGCCCAACAAGTTCCGCGGCAAGAACTTTGTCTTTGACGAGCGTTTGGGCGAACACATCTCCAACGACATTATCTCGCACTGCCACCAATGCGGTGAGCCGGCAGACACCCACGTGAATTGCGCCAACAAAGCCTGCAATTTGCTGTTTATTCAGTGCACCTCCTGCCAAGAGGCACACGAGCAAACTTGCAGTCCGGACTGCCAGTCCGTGGTTCATTTGCCGGAAGAGGCGCAAGCAAAAATTCGGCAAGAGCAAGGGCGCATGCGCCACGCGAAACGCTTTCACCGCACACAACCCGATTAAAACCGACGACCTATGGCCTATTACCATCAACTCGGATCCATCCCCCCCAAGCGACACACCGTCCACGAAAAACCCGAAGGCGGCTTGTACTACGAGCAGCTTTTTGGCACGGAAGGTTTTCACGGGGTGAGCTCTTTGCTCTACCACACCCACCGTCCCACCATGGTCAGCCACATTGGCGAGGCTGTGGATATGCGCCCCCAAGCAGCGGTGGACAAGAACATCCACTCGCGTATGCTGCAAGGCTTCAACGCCAAGCCCGCCGACGATCTTTTGGTCGCCCGCACAGCGGTGCTCTTCAACAACGACGTTCAGATCGATGTAGCGGCTCCTCGCAAGGGCATCGATGGCTACTTCTACAAGAATGCGGATTCGGACGAGGTCCTCTTCATCCATGAGGGAAGCGGCGTGCTGCGTTCCATGTTTGGCGAGCTTCGCTTTGAGTACGCGGACTACATCGTCATCCCGCGTGGGACGATTTACCAAATTTCCTTTGACGGACCGGACAACCGCCTTTTCGTGGTGGAGAGCCATTCACCCGTCATTACGCCCAAGCGCTACCGCAATGAATTTGGGCAGCTCTTGGAGCACTCGCCCTTCTGCGAGCGCGACCTGCGCCTGCCCACCTACATGGCCCCCAAGGACGAACGCGGCGACTTCCTGATCAAAATCAAAAAGGAAGGCGTGCTGCACCAGGTGACCTACAGCAGCCACCCTTTTGACGTTGTGGGTTGGGACGGGTACAACTACCCCTACATCTTTTCGGCGCTCAACTTTGAGCCCATCACGGGCCGCGTGCACCAGCCGCCCCCCGTGCACCAAACCTTTGAAGGGCACAACTTTGTCATCTGCACCTTCGCGCCCCGCCTCTACGACTACCACCCCAAGGCCATTCCGGCGCCCTACAACCACAGCAACATCGATTCGGACGAAGTGCTGTACTACGTGGACGGCGACTTCATGTCCCGCAACCACGTGGAGAAAGGCTTTATCAGCTTGCATCCCGGCGGCATTCCCCATGGACCCCACCCAGGCGCCTACGAGCGCAGCATTGGCCAGAAGGAAACCTTGGAGCTCGCCGTCATGGTGGATACCTTCCGCCCCTTGAAGGTGACGCAAGCCGCTCTGGACATGGAGTACGGCACCTACTGGAACTCTTGGAACGAATAACCCTACATACCCTAAGACATGCAAACGGACTCGACCTCGCTCAAACTTCCGATTGAAAACCCGGAAGCCGAGGACTTCCTCCCCCTTAACGGTACGGACCACGTCGAATTCTACGTCGGCAACGCCAAGCAAGCCGCTCACTTCTACAAGACCGCCTTTGGCTTCCAGGACTACGCCTACGCGGGTCTAGAAACCGGCGTGAAGGACCGAACTTCTTACGTCCTCAAGCAAGACAAGATCCTCTTGGTTCTGACCTCGCCTTTGACCCCTGACAGCCCCATCAATGACCACATTGTTCAACACGGCGATGGCGTGAAGAATGTGGCCATTTGGGTCGACGACGCGACTAAATCTTGGGAAACCACGACAGCGCGCGGTGCAGCATCTGCCTTTGAGCCCTACGTTCTGGAGGACGCCCACGGCAAAGTGACCCTGTCCGGCATCAAGACCTACGGCGATACCGTGCACGTCTTTGTCGAGCGCACGGGCTATTCCGGCACCTTCCTCCCTGGCTTTGTGCCCTTGGAGACCGGCTTCCATCCCGCACCTACCGGCCTGAAGTTTATTGACCACATGGTGGGCAACGTGGGTTGGAACGAAATGAATACCTGGGTCGATTACTACAAACGCGTCATGGGCTTTGCTCAACTCGTGTCTTTTGACGACAAGGACATTTCAACCGAATACACGGCCCTCATGTCTAAGGTTATGACCAACGGCAACGGTCGCATCAAGTACCCCATCAACGAGCCCGCAGAAGGCCGCAAGAAGTCCCAAATTGAGGAATACATCGACTTCTACAAAGGCGCTGGCGTCCAGCACTTAGCCTTGGCGACCGATGACATCATCTTCACCGTATCAGAGCTCCGCGCGCGTGGCGTGCAGTTCTTGGAGGTGCCCAAGACCTACTACGAAGACGTGCTCGACCGCGTCGGCAAGATTGAAGAAGACCTCACGCCCCTGAGCGAACTGGGCATCCTCATCGACCGCGACGACGAAGGCTACCTCCTGCAGCTTTTCACCAAGCCGCTCATGGACCGCCCCACTGTTTTCTTTGAAATCATTCAGCGCAAAGGTGCCAAGTCCTTTGGCAAGGGAAACTTCAAAGCGCTCTTTGAATCGATCGAACGCGAACAAGAACGCCGCGGCACCTTGTAAGCTCGCCCCGCGAGCCGTAAAAAGGAAGGGCGCCCCTCGCGGGGCGCCCTTTTCGTTTGCACGCTGCGCAATTGCGCTTAGCTCACGAGCTGCGAAGCCACTTCGTAGCGCTTGATGAGCTCGATCTGGTCGTACTCTTCCTGCGTCATGGGCTTGTTGTCGTATTCGTACTGCATCACCATGCGAACGATCATCTGGAAGAACTGGAGGTCCGTCTGAATCTCGTTGGTGATGGCGCGCTTGTCCGCACCGCGGAA
>JAYQOY010000018.1:0-27496 GCA_038145075.1 Schleiferiaceae bacterium
CCCTTTGCGGACCAAATTCAAATTGGCGGCGCCAGCTACGCCACAGATGGGCGTATCTCACAGCTCATCACGTCGCTACACGTGAAGCTTTAAGGGTTTCAAAAATTTGAGGTCGACTTTATGCGTCCGTCCGGGGGGCTTTCTACCGCGTTGCGCAACCCAACACACGTAGGCTTACACCTTCTGCAAGCGCCCCGCCCAGAAAGCATCCGCTAGGAGCGAATTCAGATAGGGACCACCGTCTTCCACGGGGGTGCATTTCTTCTTTAGGAGGGTAAAATCCTTGAGCTCGGATGCGAGGTCGGACGTCGTGTATCCCATAAATCGCCCCTCGTCCACCAAGAATACGGTTTTGACACCTGGCTTCCGACCCTTGTCGGTGAGCACCATACGGGATGCGGGCCAAATCGATTCGCGGATGCGCTCCAAGGCCAGACTTCCGGTCAATGAGCCGCCGAGCGCCTGGACGTCTTGGCCTTCAAAGTCGAGGGCGCGCATCGCCTTGGCGACGCCGTCGATGTGTTTGGGCAGGGCGATGGTCTCCGGGGAATGGCCGCCGCGTACGGCGAGGCGCGCTAGGAGGGCGTAGCCCGCGGCGAGGTCCTTGACTTGGAGAATGGGTTGCCCGCGGCGAGGTCCTTGACTTGGAGAATGGGTTGCTCGCGGCGAATGCCCCGCAGGTCCCACAGAATTCCGCCATCCGCGCTTTCCACGGGAAAGACCCCTAAGCGCAGACTGTACTTGTCTTTGGGGGTGTTGTAGGCGGGCCGCAGTTTCTTGAGCGCGAGGTGCTCCAGGATTTCGGCGAGGACGAGGCTGCCCGTTTCTTCGACGCGCAAGGATTTGACCTCGTTTTGCAAGGCGAGGGCCTTCTCGTTGGTGGAGAGGAAGTGGCGGTCAATTCGGACCCGGAGCTGATCGCTCTTGCCTATGTAGATGACGGTGCCGTCCTCGTTGAAGAGGTAGTAAATGCCTGTGGTTTTCACCAGGGGCTCAATCTGCTTGGAAAAGGGGTGCTTTCCGGTGGCCGACGGTTGCTTGAGGTAAACGCCTTCGATGTATTTCTCGCGGTCTTTCTCCAAAAGAATTTCCAAAAGCTTTACCGTGGCGCGCGCATCGCCGTCCGCGCGGTGGCGCTTGGCGTTGGTGATGCCCAGCTCCTCGCAGAGGGTGGCGAGGCCGTAGGCGGGCAGGTCGGGGATGAACTTTTGGGCCAGTGGGATGGTGTCCAAAACCGTGCGCTGGTAGTCGTAGCCCAATCGCGCAAATTCCTCGCGGAGAACGCGGTAGTCAAAAGGGGCGTTGTGGGCGACGAAGATGGCGCCATCGGTCATTTGCACGATGCGTTTCGCCACCTCGTGAAAGCGAGGAGCGCCTTGAACGTCTCGCTGCTTGATGCCCGTCAACTTCTGCACAAAGGGCGGAATGGGGCAGTCGGGATTGATCAAGGAAATAAACTGATCGACAATGTCTTTGCCGTCGTAGAGGAAGATGGCCACCTCGATGATGCGTTCCTCGCTGGGCTTGCCACCCGTGGCTTCGAGATCGATGACGGCGTACATAGGATCAATAGTTTCGGGCGCCAAAGATGGCCGAACCCACACGTACATGGGTAGAGCCAGCAGCCATGGCCAGGGTGTAATCGCCGCTCATGCCCATGCTGAGGACATGCCAATCCGGGTTGAGGGCAGCGCCTTCGTCGTAAAGGGCTTTAAGGCCGGTGAATTCGCGCTGAATTTGCGCCTGGTCCTCGGTAAAGGTGGCCATGCCCATGAGTCCGCAGATGCGCACATGGGGGTAGGCGGCCAGGGCGGCTGGCGCGAAAAGGGCACGCGCTTCCTGAGCGTCAAAGCCAAACTTGCTGTCTTCTTCGGCGATGTGGATTTGCAGGAGGGCGTCGACGGTTCGGCCCGCTTTGGCGGCTTCGTCGTTGAGCACCTTCAAGACTTTCTCGCGGTCGACGCCATGCACCAAGTGCACAAAGCCAATGAAGTCTTTGATTTTATTGGTTTGGATATGGCCAATCATGTGCCACCGAATGTCGGAGGGCAAGCGTTCGGCCTTTCCCTTTAGGTCTTGGACGCGGTTTTCGCCAAAGTCGCGCTGCCCGGCTGCGTAGGCTTCCAGTACAGCTTCATCGGGTTGCGTCTTACTGACCGCTACCAGGGTGACACCGGGCTGGAGTCCGGCTTGAATGCGGGCCAAATTCGCTTTTACTTCCATGCAAACAGGGTGATGCCGGAGCGAAGTTTGGGTTCAATGTAGGTGCTCTTGGGCGGCAGGTTTAGGCCGCGGTCGGCCCCTTCCTTTACGTCGGTCCATTGCGGGGCGGGAAGGACAAAAACCACTTCGGAGGACTTCCTCTGGCGCTCAAGCTCTTCCAATTCCATGGTGCCAGGCTCGTAACGCACGCGCTCGTCCGAACGCTCATCTTCCACCTGCCACAAGGGCTTCAAAATGTGTTCGTAGACCCAGCCGCTTTCCGGAAAGCCTAGCCCGGGCGCGGGGACATGCCACCAACCGGCGGCGTCCAGGGCGTAGAGGCCTTGGGCGGGCAGCGAGGTGGGGCGTTCTGCGAGCTGGACGGCATGGAGTGCCTCCGCCCAGTTTACGCCGCCTTTGTTCTTGACAAAGCGATGGAAGGGGGCGATGCGTAGCTGGGATTCGCAGAGCACAAAGGCCATGACGCCGTCGGTTTCTTCGACGCGATCAGACGAGGCAAGGCGGTGGTGCCCATCGGCGACATAGAAGGCGGGGAGTTCGGCGGCGAAGCCCTGAAGTTCGGCGGACTCAGGGGCATTCAGCATCCAAAGCTTGTGGATGGCGCCATCGGCGGTGGCAAATTCGGTTTCAGGGCGTTTGGCCGTGACCGATACCAGCAACTGGTCCCACCCGGAGTGGGTGCTTCGTGCCAGCAAAACGGGCTCCGCGTGAAAGCCCACCGTTTGGAGGTAGCGCGCAAAGAGCTTCTCCCGCTTGGCGATGGTGTTTTCGTGCTTGATGATTCGGCCCGCCCGGTAGTCCTCCAAGGAAATTAAGCCTAGAATGCCGGTGTAGACATGACCGTCCCAATCCTGCTGGTAGACATAGAGGTGCGGGGCTTCGTCCTGCGCCAAATGCCCTTCGGCCAAGAAAGCCTCATAGCCTTCCCGCACGGGGACAAAGCGCGAGTCCTTGCTGGCCCCCCGGCGATTTAGCACATGGAGGAGCGAAAAGGGATTGGTAGCCAGCTTTTGAGCGAGCTCCTCCTCCGAATAGGTGAGGTAGGAGCGGGTGCTGACTAAAGCGGCAAGTGCCCGGGGTGGACGGATAGCGGCAAAGGGTTGTAGAACCGGCATCCGTGTTACGCCAAGGCGATAATTTGTTCGGCGAGTTCGACGCCAATTCGGTCTTGGGCTTCCTCGGTGGCCGCGCCGATGTGCGGGCTCAGGGAGAGCTTTTCGTGCATCAGGACTTGCATGGCAGGCGTAGGTTCGTTGACAAACACGTCCAGGGCTGCTGCTGCAAGGTGGCCGTCGTTGAGGCTGTCAAGGAGGGCCACTTCGTTCACGACACCGCCACGCGCGGCATTTACCAAGAATGCGCCTTTTTTCATTTGGGCTAATTCGGCGGCACCAATGACTTCAGCTTTGCCTCCGATGTGGATGGACATCATGTCGGAATCCTTCAGCAGGGTGGGAAGGTCCACGAGGGTGGCAGAGGTCTTTACCGACTGACCATCGGCGAAAGTCACTTCGAAGCTGGCGTCCGTTACGTGGGGGTCGTGTGCGTAGATCTTCATGCCTAGACCATAGCCCATTTTGGCCACAGCGCGGCCAATGCGGCCAAAGCCAAGGATGCCCAGGGTTTTGCCGCGAAGTTCGCTGCCCTTGCCGTAGGCCTTCTTGAGGTCGTTAAAGCGTGTCTCACCTTCTAATGGCATCATGCGGTTGGCGTCGTAGAGGAAGCGAAGCATGCCGCTCAAATGCGCAAAAACAAGTTCAGCAACAGATTCCGAGCTTGCTGCGGGCGTGTTGAACACGTGTCGGCCTTGCGAACGGGCGTAGTCGACGTCAATGTTGTCCATACCTACACCGCCTCGACCGATGAGACGCAGGCCGGGGCAGGCGTCAATCAACTCTTTGCGGGCTGTGGTGGCCGAGCGAACGAGGAGGGCTTCCACATTCTTCTCGTTGATAAAGCTGGCGAGCTGTTCCTGAGCCACTTTGGTGGTAAGAACGGTGTGTCCGTTGGCTTCGAGGACGTCGATGCCCGCTTGGGCCATGCCGTCGTTGGCGAGAATGATCATGGTACTGAGATTAAATCGTTTTTTCCAAGTGCTGCATAACGTCCACGAGGACCTGAACGCTTTCTAACGGGAGGGCGTTGTACATGGAGGCGCGGTAGCCGCCTACTGAGCGGTGGCCGTTGATGCCCACAATGCCGGCCTCTTTCCACAAGGTGTTGAACTGCTCGCTGTGGGCTTCATCGTGCAGCAAGAAGCAGGCATTCATGTCTGAACGGTCTTCCGTCGCTGCGGTGCCGTAGAAGAGGGCGTTGCGGTCGATTTCGGCGTAGAGGAGGGCGGCCTTCTCCGCATTGTGCTTTTCCATGGCAGCTAATCCCCCTTGGGCCTTCATCCAGCGAAGCGTCAACAAGGACGTGTATACGCTGAACACGGGTGGCGTATTGAACATGGACTCTCCGTCGATGTGGGTTTGGTAGTCTAACATGCTGGGGATGGTTCGGCCCGTTTTGCCCAAAACATCCTTCTTCACAGCGACCAAGGTGGCGCCTGCAGGGCCCAAATTTTTCTGAGCGCCCGCGTAGATGAGGTCAAACTGGGTGAAGTCCAGCTGGCGGCTGAAAATATCCGAGGACATATCGCAGACCAGAGGCACATTGGCTGAAGGGAAGTCCTTCATCTGGGTGCCAAAAATGGTGTTGTTGCTGGTGCAATGGAAGTAGTCCAAATCATCGCCTACCGTGTAGCCCTTGGGGATGTAGTTGAAGTTGGCATCTGCGGAAGATCCCAAGACCTCTACCTGTCCAAACAACTTTGCTTCCTCAGCAGCTTTTTTAGCCCACGTACCGGTGACTGTGTAGCCCGCTTTACCGCCTTCCTTGAGCAGGTTGTAGGGAACCATGGCAAACTGCATGCTAGCACCTCCTTGCAAGAAGAGCACTTCGTAGGAATCGTCCAAGCCCATCAGCTCCTTGCTCAAGGCCATGGCTTCGTCCATCACGGCCACAAATTTTTTGTCGCGGTGGCTGATTTCAATCAGGGAAAGATCCATGCCGGCGAAGTTTTCGACAGCGGCGGCGGCGCCTTGCAGTACTTCTGGTGCGAGGATGCAGGGGCCAGCAGAAAAGTTGTGTTTTTTCATGGGAGAAGATGTCCAAATAGATGTCTCAAATTTGTTCCCCCAAAGGTACCACCTATCCCGGAGCGTACCGAATCAATTCCGTTTGATTTTCACGGGTTTTCAACAGGTGCGAGGACCCATTTACCCCCTTCAAAATACAGGCGATCCACGGCCAAGGTCGGGCCGTAGGTTTTGAAATCTCCGGGTCGGCCGTGGCGCATGGGGGCGACTTCATCTACGAGGATTTCGCCACCGTTTTTGCCAAACCGAAGGGAGGCGGACACCTCGGGGGCATAGCGCAGGATGAGGCGTTTGGGCGGGCTGGTAAAATGTTCGCCGGCGAAGTCCTTGAGGGCAAATACACGCGCCCCAAAATACAGGGGCAAGCGCTGCATGTCCGTGCCGCTGGGTGCGACTGTGGTGGGGCGGCCAAGAACCCAAGGTTCGATCCACTTTTGCTGGGCCTCGCGTGCATGGGGGCGGAACATCAAGGCTACGTAGCGGCTCGTGCGGCGGTAGGTGCTTTCGCCCAAGGCGTAAATCAAGCCCCCCGGCCACGCCCCGTCATCGCCCGACACCTGCGCGTCGAGGCTCCCCGCTTCCGTCAAGCGCGTCAAGGTGGTCGCCTTCCCAGCCCGGGCATGCACCATCCCAAAATAGCGGTAGTTGCCCCCGGCTTGTGGAACGGCAAAGCTGTAGGCGACCAATTTTTGATCGGAAGAGACGACGCGAAGTACGCCGGGAGGTGGGGAAGGCAAGGTCTTGAGGGGGTCGTTTTCACGACTCAAAGCAAAAGCCAGCAGCGAATCCATGCGCTGCCCTGCGGTCAGGCGCAGTTCCGCGGTGCTGTCCTCGCGAAAGGTGCAGGCTTGGGCGGCTGCCCACCAGGTACTGTCCGGTTCGCTAACGGCGTTTAAAGAAGTAGAAAAAAAGCCCCGCGCAGCTGCAGGTAAGCAAGCTGAGAGTAAGAGTGCAACCGCGAGGGCTTTAGGCATAGCATTATTCGGCGTGCAAGAAGGCCTTTTTCTGGAGGAGCGACTCCTCAGATTCCACGTGGTCCTCGTCAGGGACACAGCAGTCTACAGGGCAGACTTCCGCGCACTGCGGTTCTTCGTGGAAGCCTTGGCATTCCGTGCATTTGTCGGTGACGATGTAGTAAAAGTCAAAGCTCACAGGCTCTTGCGCTTTGCCCGCTTCGGTCTCCATGCCGGAGGTAGAAACGAGGGAGCCTTCCAGGGCGGTTCCGTCGCCAAAACGCCATTCCATTCCGCCTTCGTAGATGGCGTTGTTGGGGCATTCGGGCTCGCACGCCCCGCAATTGATGCATTCGTCGGTAATCCTGATAGCCATGACTGCGTTTGTACTTTTGCACAAAGATACAGTCCCCCTCATGGATAGCCGTTTGCAAACGCTTGAAAATCTCGGTGCCGAACTCCGCGCGCTGGCCCTCCAGGACGAGCTCCTGGCCCGAACCTCCGCCAAAAATGCCTGGTTTACAGCAGAATTTTCCCGCACAGCCCTGTTGGCTTGGGCAGAGGCCCTGCGCCCCGAGGCGCTAACGACTTGGGCATCCACGTATGGAAGCAGCCCAGCGGCATCCTCAAAGACGGTGGGCGTACTCTGTGCCGGCAACCTCCCATTGGTGGGGCTGCACGACCTTTTGATGGGCTACCTCGCCGGATGGAAGGTGGTCTACAAAGCGTCGAGCGACGATTCGGTTCTCTTGCCGGCCGTGGTGGAGGCGCTCCGAAAACTAGATCCCCAAGCGTCCATCATTCCGGTGGAGCGTTTGACCAACATCGATGCTCTACTCGCAACGGGCAGCACTAACACCCTGCGCTACTTTGCGCACTATTTCGCACAGGTTCCACATGTCTTGCGCGGTTCTCGAACCTCCGTGGCCGTCTTGAATGGCACCGAAACAGAGGCGGATCTCGAAGCCCTGGCGGCGGATATTTTCCAGTACTTCGGACGCGGTTGCCGCAGTATCACGCACCTCTTTTTACCCGAAAACTTTGATGTTCAGCGCCTTTTTGCGTCCTGGCTGCCATGGGGGCATTTGGCCCAGCACGCCAAGTACGGCAGCAACTACGACTACCACCGCGCGCTCTTCATGCTCAACAAGGAGCCCTTCTTGGAAAACAATTTTGTGTTGCTTCGCGAGCATCCCGCTTTGAAGCCGCCGGTGGGCGTCATCCATTATACGCGCTACATGCAGCTTTCCGAGGTGGAGGCTCGATTGAATCAGGAGACGGATCAGATTCAGGTTCAGCTTGGAACAGACCGAACGCTGTCCTTCGGCCAAGGCCAAACCCCCGAACTCTGGGACTTCGCCGACGGCATCGACACGTATGCGTTCTTGCTCGAAAACGCTTAAGGCACCACCCTTAAACCCTTAAACACTTTTACCCTTAAACTGTGTGGTGGATCTTTGCCGCGCGCCAGAACTTTCGGTTTTTTCCCTAGCTCCCTAGCTCCCTAGCTCCCTAGCTTCCTAGCCCTCTAGCCCTAAAGCCGCTCCAATGCCCCCGCATCTGGCGTGCTGGGGCGCGTGGCGCCAAGCGCATCCAGAGGCACGCGGCTGAGTGGTCCAGAGACCCCAATGCCTTGCGCGGTTGAGGCTGAGTCTAGGGCGTAGTTTCGGGACGCGGGAAGCACAAACTGAGGGTCTGAATTGAAGATACAGCCTGAAAACTGCAGCGGATCGTTCACATCGTACGTCGCCGGCACCGGGTTGACTTTCAGCTTCAGCAAGCAGCCTTCCAAGAAGTAATTCGCCGCGGCCGAAGCGCCGATGCCAAAGCCCAGCTCCGACTCGGAGCCCCCGGCGATGATGCAGTTGCCAAAATAGGCTTCGTTCAAGGCACGGTAGCGGTAGGTGCCGGTGCCGTCGTCGTAGCGGTTGAAGAGGCCCACGGTGGGCGTGCTTCGGGCCGCTGGAAACTGGTTGTAGAAGGTGCAGTGGTCGGCGTGGACACGTCCCCCAAGCGCATAGAGACCGTAGAGTCCGGCGTTGGCGATGACGAGGTTTTGCATTCGGACATGTCCAAACCCGCTGTACACCGTCGCGCGGCTAAAGTCCATAAACAGCGAATTCTGCAGGAGCACGTTGGCAGGCAGCCCTTCCGCCACCGAATCGCAGCGAATGCCCATCGTGCCGTTCTTCATGAGCGTATTTGTCATGCTCAACGTGGACCCGCGCTGCACAAAAATGCCCCCGAGTACACCGCCCCACTGGCCCGCGATGTCGTCGTAAAAGGGCTCCAAGCGGTCGCCCTCCAAAACGATGGGGTCCTCATAGCTCGCACCCAGCATGGTCACGCTGCCGCCGCTGGCAATCCAAAGCCCCGAACCTTCATGAAAGTGAATGCGCGCCCCCGCCGTCACATCCAAAGTGGCCCCACTGTCCACCACCGCGTAGCCATACACCACGTGCGGTTTGTCGTCCGTCCACGTCGCCTGCGCAGGCAAAATGGAGTAGGGAATGCGAATGTCCGGATAGGGCTCTGGCTGCGGAATGACGAGCACGTTGGTCGGATAGTGAAAATGGGCATCCCAGGCGAGCGAAACCAAATCAATAGACTGCACCTCGCCCTTGTTTACAATGACTAGGGAGTCCGTATGCAGCATCTCGGTGCTGCCCGCCGGGGCCGTGATCTCGACAAAGACCCATAGACTGTCGCCGGCGGGTAAAAAGACATCCTCAACCAGTGGGCCGGGTTGCCCGTCGATATTGAAGCGGAAGGGACTCTCGGCGCCCTTGCCCAGGCTGATGCGGTCGATGGAAATGTTTTCGGCGCTGGGGTTGATGATTCGGACCGAACGCGTGCTGCTGCCCACCGTGCTAAACACCGTGTCCAAGTACACCGTGTCTTGCGAAAAGCGCAAGGCCACCCCTTGGTCGGTCACGAATTCGTTGGGCTTGCACGAGGACGTACCCAGCAGGAGCCCCAAGAGGCTCGCAACGCAGAGAAGAAAAATGTGTTTTGTTTTCAATTCATTCAGTACCTTTGCCCCCCGCTAAACCGGAAACCGGGCCAAATCTCGGTTTAAAAAACTACAAGCGATGAAAAACGAAATTCACCCCAGCAACTACCGCGTTTGTGCATTCAAAGATATGGGCACAGGCGATGTAACCCTCATCCGCAGCTGCGCTCCTACGAAAGAAACGTTGGAGGTTGACGGCAAGGAGTACCCCTTGGTGAAGATGGAAGTTTCTTCCTACTCTCACCCTTACTATACGGGCAAACAGAAATTGCTGGATACGGCAGGACGTGTGGACAAGTTCCGCAGCCGTTACGCCAAGTTCTCCAAGTAATTGGCCTAACTTCGGGTCATGGACTTGGTTTTCCACGACGGACCCGAATTTGCTACGCTTAAGCCGCTCACCTGGACGCGTCCAGTGGCGGATCTGCGCATTGGCATTCTAACGATAGCTGAAAAGTGGTCGCGCCGTTTGGCGTCGGCCACTTTTTCTTTTTCTACCCAGCCGCATCTGCAGGCCAAGTTTCCGGAACAGCCGGGAGACCTGCACCTCCGCGGGGGCTTGCTGCCCAACGCAGACCTGCTTGCCGCGGTACAGGCCTTGCAGCCGGGGCAAAAACTCGTGGCCGGCGATGAGTGGCTCGCCCACAGAAACGGTGATGCAGCCGTGACCTACATGGGTGACTACCACCTGCTGCAGTACCCCGAACAGATCTTTGCGTGGAACGGTCGCGAGCTCGAAGCGGACTACGACCTACTCACCGCCGGCCGAAGCTCCCAACCCATTTCCAGCACCAACACCGTGCTCGGCGACCGCATCTTCTTAGAGCCGGGCGCCAAGGTGGAAGCCTCCATTTTGAACGCCACCACCGGCCCCATTTATCTGGCTGCGGATTCCGAAATCATGGAGGGCTCCATCGTTCGGGGCGGATTGGCTCTGGGAGAACACAGCCAGCTCAAATTGGGCACCAAGATTTACGGCCCCACTACGGTCGGTCCCCATTCCAAGGTCGGCGGTGAAGTGAACAACGCCGTTATTTGGGGCTACAGCAACAAGGGCCACGACGGGTTCTTGGGCAATGCCGTGCTGGGCCAGTGGTGCAATATTGGGGCGGACAGCAACAACTCCAATTTGAAGAACAACTACGACGAGGTCAAGCGCTGGTCCTACGTCAGCAAGCGCTTTGAGCGCACCGGCCTGCAGTTTTGTGGCCTCATCATGGGCGACCACAGCAAGTGCGGCATCAACACCATGTTCAATACGGGCACCGTGGTGGGCGTGAATTGCAATATCTACGGCGCAGGATTCCCGCGCAACTTTGTGGCCGATTTCACGTGGGGCGGACCCCAGGGCAGCATGGAGTACACCCTGCCCAAAGCGCTGGCCACCGCCGCGCGGGTGATGGAGCGCCGCGGCATCGCTTTAGACGCTGTGGAATCGGACATCTTGTCAGCCATTTTTGACCAAACGGCAGAATTCCGGGGTGGCACGGCTCTTGCCGAATAAGACCCACCATGGAAAGGCCTTCATTCTCGCTCCTCTCGGAGGACACCGACTTTATCCCCCTCATTACCAACGAGGAAGACAATAGCATCCCCGATAGTGACCTGCTGGAGGACATTGCCCTTTTGCCCCTGCGCAACACGGTGCAGTTCCCAGGCGTGGTATCGCCCATTACGGCGGGCCGCGACAAGAGCATCAAACTGGTGCAAGATGCCCAGAAAGGCAAAAAGCTCTTTGGCGTTGTCGCTCAGAAAAATGCGGACACCGAATCCCCCGAAGGCGAAGACCTCTACACCGTAGGCACCTTGGTGCAGATGGTGAAGTCCTTCCGCATGCCCGACGGCAACATTACCGCCATTTTGCAGGGCAAGCGCCGCTTCCGCATCTTGGAAGTGACGGCGACCGAACCCTACTTGCGGGCCAAGGTGGAATACCTTTCGGACGAAAAATTGCCCGAGGACACCGAGTTCAAAGCGCTGATTCAGCACATTCGGGAGATGGCCTTGGACATCATTCAAGATTCGCCCAACATTCCCACGGAGGCGCAGATCGCCGTGAAGAACATTGAATCGGACACCTTCCTGATTCACTTCATCGCCAGCAACATGAGCCTGGACGTGGAGAAGAAGCAGGCCATTTTGGAGGAAGAAGACCTCAAGAAGCGCACCAATGCCGTGCTCAAGCATTTGAGCTACGAGAAGCATTTGCTCGAGGTGAAGAACGACATTGCCAACCGCGTTCGGACCGAATTTGACCAGCAGCAACGCGAGTACTTCCTGCAGCAGCAGATGAAGACCATCCAAGAGGAGCTGGGCGGTGTGAGCAACGAGGCGGAGCTGGAGGCCATGCGCGAGCGCGCCGCTAAGAAAGCCTGGTCCGCCGAAGCCGCGGAGCAGTTCAAGAAGGAGCTTCAGCGTCTTCAACGCATGAATCCGCAAGTGCCTGACTACGGCATCCAGCGCAACTATTTGGAGCTCATGCTGGATTTGCCCTGGGACAAAGTCTCCACGGAGCCCATCAAGCTTCCCAAAGCGCGCCGCATCCTCGATCGCGACCACTTTGGTTTGGAAAAGGTGAAGGAGCGCTTGCTCGAGCACTTGGCTGTCTTGCAGCTCAAGGGCGATATGAAGAGCCCCATTCTCTGTCTCTACGGGCCTCCCGGGGTCGGTAAGACATCGCTGGGCAAGTCGGTGGCGGAAGCTTTAGGTCGTGAATACGTCCGAATGTCCCTCGGCGGCCTGCGCGACGAATCCGAAATTCGCGGCCACCGCAAAACCTACATCGGTGCCATGCCGGGCCGCATCTTGCAGCTCTTGAAAAAGGCGGGCACGTCCAACCCGGTCTTTGTGCTCGATGAAATTGACAAACTCGGCATGGGCCTGCAGGGCGACCCCTCGAGCGCCTTGTTGGAAGTCTTGGATCCCGAGCAGAACAAGACCTTCTACGACAATTTCTTGGAGATGGGCTACGACCTCTCCAAGGTGCTTTTTATCGCTACGGCTAACAACATCGCCGCCGTGCAACCCGCCTTGCGCGACCGCATGGAGCTCATTGAAGTCAATGGTTACACGGTGGAAGAAAAGGAGCAAATCGCCAAGAAGTACTTGCTTCCCAAGCAGTTGGAGGAGCATGGTTTGGGCAAAGACGCCTTGAGTCTGACCAAGGCGCAGCTGACCTATGTGATTGACCGCCACACCCGCGAGTCTGGTGTTCGAACGCTGGATCGCCTCATGGCTAAGTTGGCGCGTAAAGCCGCCTTGGCCTCTGCAGAAGGCGAAGATTTTTCCGCCGACCTCGCGCAAGAGACCTTAGAATCTTGGTTGGGCACGCCCCGTTTTGACCGCGATCGTTACCAAGGCAACGAGGTGGCGGGTGTGGTCACGGGACTCGCGTGGACACCCGTCGGTGGAGACATCCTCTTTATTGAAACGACCATCGCTCCGGGCGCGGGTAAATTGAACATCACCGGCAATTTGGGCGATGTCATGAAAGAATCCGCCACCATTGCTATGGCCTATCTCAAGTCCAACGCGGCCACCTACGGCCTGTCGCCCGAGCTCTTCACCAAGTGGGACGTGCACATCCACGTGCCCGAAGGGGCCATTCCCAAGGATGGGCCTTCCGCGGGCATCGCCTTGTTAACTGCTTTGACCTCGCTGTTTACGCAGCGCAAGGTTAAAAAAGCGCTCGCCTTGAGCGGTGAGATTACGCTCCGTGGCAAAGTGCTGCCGGTCGGCGGTATTCGCGAAAAGATTTTGGCCGCGAAGCGTTCAGGCATCACCCACATTCTGCTCTGTGCGGACAACCGCAAGGACATTGACGAAATTCCCGCACGCTACTTAAAGGGCCTTAAAATTGATTACGTGACCGAAATGGCCGAAGTCATTGCCCTGGCCGTGACGCCACAAAAGGTCAAGGATGCCAAGGATTTGAGCGCGAAGGCCTAATTTCAAGCTGTGATTCGACGCTTCTTTGCGCTTTGGGCGTTTTGTGCTACCGTCGCTGCTGTTGCGCAGCCGGCGAGTTACGCGTCTTTTTCCTCGCTAAGTCAAGGCGGTTCCGCCCGTCTCGTGGGCTTGGGCTGGGATGCCTTGGCGCATCCAGGGGATGTGAGCTTTTCGGCCTTCAATCCAGCCTTGCTGCGCAGGGAACACCGGGGCCAAATCGCGCTTACCTCACAAGCCTCTTTGGGCGGTTTGCGCGTTGGCAGTTTAAGCTATGGACTTCCGCTTCCTGCGCGGGCCGAGCGCCCCGAAGCGCCCCTCGCTCAATGGGATGCTCAACGCGGCCTGCACGGCTGGTCGGCGCCCTCCTGGACCGCAGCGGTGGGGGTGGACTACCTTCAAACAGGCTTACTGGAAGAGCGCGACGCTGCAGGAGAACTCCTGGGCACCTTCCGCGCTCAAGAAGTGACGCCACGTGTGGCCGCTGCCGCTCATTGGAAGGGCTTTACGGCAGGTATTGGCACCAAGCTTGCCATGCTCACCTATGGTCCCTACACGGCCCAAGCATTGGCTCTGGATGCCGGACTGCTTTGGACGGTGGATTCGGGCCGCACCTCGTTTGGCGTAGTGGTCAAGAATGCGGGGCGCAGCATCGAGTACTTTGCAGCAGAGCGCGAGCCCTTGCCCTTGGATGTCCAGATCGCACTTTCTCAGAAGCTCAAGCACGCGCCTTTTCGTTGGAATTTGACCTATACTAATGTGCAGCGCTGGGACTTGCGCTACTTGGACCCGCAACTGGTGACGAAGGACCCCTTGTCGGGCGAGGTGACCGTGCAAGAAATTTCTGTGTGGAACAACGCGCTTCGGCACGTGCATCCCAGTGTGGAGGCGCAATTAGGGGGCCGAATTTTTATCCAAGTCGGCTACGACGTTCGCCGGCAAATGGAAATGCGCTTGCCCACACGGCGAAGCAATCCGGGACTGAGTTTTGGCCTAAGTTTGCAGACCGCAAAGATGTCTTACCAATACGGATCGGCCGTGTACCACGTGGCGGGCCGACTGAACCAATTCACGCTGATACGCCGCCTTTAAGCTTATGATCATTGCCATTGACGGATTCTCCTCCACCGGAAAGAGCACAGTTGCCAAGCGTTTAGCGCAGGCGCTGCACTTTATCTACGTGGACACGGGGGCCATGTACCGCATGGTGGCACTGGTGGCTATTCGGCAGGGCTGGGTGAAGGACGGCTACCTCGATGAGGCGGCGTTGGTAAATTTCTTGCCAAGCATTTCCCTGGATTTTCAGCGCGGCCCATTGGGTGAAAACCTCGCCGTCCTTAATGGGGAAGTGGTCGAGGCGGATATCCGAACGATGGACGTCAACCGCATCGTTTCCCGCGTATCCTCCATTCCCGCCGTGCGCCGACAATTGGTAGCCCAACAGCAACGCATGGGGCAAGGGCAGAGCTTGGTCATGGACGGTCGCGACATTGGCACGGTCGTCTTCCCCCATGCAGAGCTAAAAATCTTTATGACAGCGGACCCAGACATTCGTGCCGCACGTCGCTTGGAAGAGCTGCGCTCCAAGGGCGATGAAACGGTCACGTTGGCGGAAGTCAAGAGCAACTTGCTCCAGCGCGATGCACAGGATCAGGGACGCTTAGATTCGCCGCTGTTGCAAGCCGAAGATGCCCGAATACTCGACAATTCGCACATCAGCCCCGACGAAGTCTTCCAAGTCGCCTACGATTGGGCGAAGGAGGTCCAGTAAACGCTTTTCTGCCTAGTTGCGAGCGGGAATGCGCGCAATGAGGGTCTCGCCCCCTTTTGGTTTGTCGCCGATTTTTGCGACAATTTCTGCGTCCAAGGGCAAGTAGATGTCCATGCGCGAGCCAAACTTGATAAAGCCGAATTCATCGCCCGCTTTGTACTCTTGGCCGGGCTGGCTGTAGAGGCAAATGCGGCGCGCCAAGGCACCCGCAATTTGCCGGAAGAGCACGGGACCTGTGCTGGGGTGGTCGACGACCACCGTGCTGCGTTCGTTTTCCGTGGAGCTTTTTGGGTGCCATGCCACGAGGTACTTTCCGGGGTGGTACTTGGCGTAGGTCACCTTGCCGGACACGGGAACACGGTTCACGTGCACATTCAAGGGCGACATGAAGATGGAGATCATCTTGCGCTGGTCCTTGAAGCATTCGGACTCATGCACTTCCTCGATCAGCACCACATTGCCATCCACCGGAGCAATGACATCACCAGGCTGGGCCACGGTCGTGCGTGGGGGATTGCGGAAGAATTGCAAAACGAGCACGTAGAGGACCAAGGCTAGGATTAAGTAGGCTTGGGTTAGCCATTCGATCTGGACCCACTGTTCCAAGGCGATGTAGGGCAGGGCGAGAACGACGAGCGCAACAAATAGGGACTGATAGCCTTCGCGGTGTATCATGCGACGAGGATGAAAGATTGAAGGAGCGCCACAACGATGACACTCAAGAGAAAACTGTCAAAACGGTCCAGGAATCCGCCGTGGCCGGGTAGAAAAATGCCGGAATCTTTGACGTCGGCTAAGCGTTTAAATTTGGAGCCAATCAGATCGCCTACGGGTGCCGTGAGGGTAATAACCACGGGGAGGAGCCAGGCGTAACGCGGCCAAGTCTCGGGTTGCGTGAAGCTGGAGATAGGTCCATCCATCTTGACCAAGTAGGCAGCGCCTAGCAAGAGGGTAAACAGGCCGCCAGAAATAGCGCCTTCCCACGTTTTCTTGGGGGAGAGCGTGGGAGCAAAGGGGGTTCGGCCCAGCAAGCGTCCGCCGACATAAGCCATGGAGTCGCTGATCCAGATCAGCAAAAAGATGGAAAAGAGAATGAAGCCGGCCGTTTCACCCCAGGTGTCGATGAGGCTCCACGTGGACCAGCCCGCTAGACCGGCGTATCCGATACCGGCGAGCTTTTGAGCTGCTTGCAAGCGCTCCATCTGGAGAATTTCCCAGGCGACGCCCAAAAGGGGAAGGGCCAATAGGAAGGGCGACCAGGGTCGACCGTTGCAGATCCAAAAAATAGCTAGGGCGTACACGGCGCCCCAGAGGCTGCGCTGCATCATGCGTTTTCGGGGAATAACACGTCCTCCATGAGGAAGAAGTAGACTTGGCGGCCCTTGTTAGGGTCGACTTTGGCTTGCATGACGCTTTCGTCCAACTTGCCTTTCAGGGTGATGATGGCGCGTGGGCGTTGCTCGCGGTGGGATTTGTTGATGGCGGCCATGCCGTCAGACAAGCTGTTGACGACTTGGGAGACACGGGCAAATACCAAGTGGATCCCGGGCAACTGAGCAAACTTCAAACCCTTCGTTTGCAGGTCGGAAATCATGATTCCACCCGTCTGAGCAATGGCGGCATGGCAGCTAGAGGCCATGGCCTGGGTGCTCTCCGTGCAGTCCAAGGTCACGGTCAAGCCCGCGGCCTCAAACCAAGGGGTTAAGGCCTTTTCCGGGACAAAGAAGGCGGATTGCTGACACTCCGCTGCAGCTCCACGAAGGTTCTGAATCACTTCTTCGTGGCTTCCGCAGTACATGAAGTAGCCACCGCCATCCGTAAACTTCTTGACGAAGGTCAAATCAACGGGATCGTCTTGCTGCGCACTGTATTTGCCTGTGGAATCCTTGGACTCCGAAACGCTGTGTTCCGGGGCTCCGCTGAGGATTGCCATAAATTTTCCGAAAAGACCGGCCATAGTGCTGAAATTCCCCGGAAAATTAGTGAATCTTACGCGTTTCCTTGGTCTTCTGCTGGATTCTCTTCGGCAGAATTTTCACCGCTTTCAGTGGCCGGCGGCTCCGTGGGGGTTTCGGCGGTGGCAGGGGCCTCAGCTTCCTCGTTGGAGGGGGCTTCGGCAGCAGCCGTTTCACGGTTCTTTTCTTCCAAAGCAGCTTGCACTTTCTCCTCCGCGGTGAGCCAGGGACGCTTGCCGAAGATGGTCTCCAAATTCTCTTTGAAGATGACTTCGTGCTTGAGCAATTCCTCTGCAAGGGCCGATAGCTTGTCCCGGTTGTCGCGCAGGATTTGCTTGGCGCGCTCGTACTGCCCTTCGATGATGGCCGAAATTTCTTCGTCAATCAACTGAGCGGTCTTCTCACTGTAGGGCTTGTCGAATTGGTATTCGTTTTGGCCGCTGGAGTCGTAGTAGGTGATGTTGCCGAGCTTCTCGTTGAGACCGTAAATCGTCACCATGGCACGGGCTTGCTTGGTTACTTTTTCCAAATCGCTCAGGGCACCCGTCGTGATGCGGCCAAACATGACCTCTTCGGCGGCACGGCCGCCCATGGTGGCGCACATTTCGTCGAGTATTTGGGCTGTGGAGTTGAGCTGGCGCTCCTCCGGCAAGTACCAGGCCGCGCCCAGGGAGCGACCGCGAGGTACGATGGTCACCTTCACCAGCGGGGAAGCGTGCTCCAAAAGCCAGCTGACCGTGGCGTGGCCCGCTTCGTGGTAGGCAATCACCTTCTTTTCTTCGGGCGTGATGATCTTGTTTTTCTTCTCCAAGCCGCCGACGATTCGATCCACGGCGTCTAAGAAGTCTTGTTTCTCCACTGCCTCTTTGTTCTTGCGTGCAGCGACCAAGGCCGCCTCGTTGCAGACGTTGGCGATATCCGCCCCGGAGAAGCCGGGCGTTTGGCGGGCCAAGAATTCAACGTCCACGTCTTTGCCCAATTTGAGGGGCTTGAGGTGGACGTCAAAGATCTCTTTGCGCTCGTTGAATTCGGGCAAGTCCACGTATATGACTCGGTCAAAGCGGCCGGCACGCATGAGCGCACGGTCCAAAATGTCTGCGCGGTTGGTGGCCGCCATGACGATGACGTGCTCGTTGGTGCCAAAGCCGTCCATCTCCGTCAGGAGCTGGTTCAGTGTGTTTTCGCGCTCGTCGTTGCCGCCGCTGAAGGCATTCTTGCCGCGGGCGCGGCCGATGGCGTCGATTTCATCGATGAAGATGATGGCGGGCGATTTTTCTTTCGCTTGTTTGAAGAGGTCGCGTACACGGCTTGCGCCAACACCCACAAACATCTCCACAAAGTCGGAACCGCTCAAGGAGAAGAAGGGGACCTTGGCCTCGCCGGCTACCGCTTTGGCGAGCAGGGTCTTACCCGTTCCGGGAGGGCCGCTCAGGAGCACCCCTTTGGGAATTTTACCGCCGAGGTTGGTGTACTTCTTGGGGTTCTTCAGGAAGTCCACCACTTCGAGGACCTCGTCCTTGGCGCCTTCCATGCCCGCGACGTTCTTGAAGGTCACGCGCACCTCGGAGTCCGCGTCAAATACTTGCGCACGGGACTTGCCGATGTTAAAGATTTGTCCGCCAGGGCCACCGGCACCGCCGCCACCCATTCGGCGCATCATGAAGAACCAGAAAACGGCGATCAGCGCAAAGGGAAGAATCCACGAAAGGACTTCGGTCCAGTAATTGGGCTCGTCCTTGTACTCGACGTTTATGGCGCCTTTTGACTCCAGCCACGCAGGGTGCTGGGTGTAGAAGCGCTCTAAGTTTTGGTCAAAAATGTCCGCGGGCATTTCAAAGTGGAAATGCGGGCCGGGATTGGCTGCATCGTTAAAACCCGAAGTGGCCAAGTCCTTGTAGTCCTCTTTGGCCGCCAAGGTATCCGGCTGGATGTAGATGTAGACTTCCTTTTTGTTGACCACCTTGACCTTTTCCACGTGGCCCTTGAGGAGCTTAGCGGCGAGGTCGTTAAAGTTGGAATCGCGGGCGGCAGCGCTGTAGTTGGAGGATGCAAACTGCAAACCCAACAGGCCGACGAAGACGGCAATGTAGATCCAGCTCAAGTTGAACTTGGGCGTGGGGCTTTTCTTTTTGGACGATTTTTCTTGGCTCATGTATGATCGGTTCAGCTAGGAATAGCAGTGTAGGTGGCGTCTCCCCACAACCCTTCAATGTCGTAGAAGGTTCGGGCTTCGCGCTGGAAAATGTGAACCACCACATGCACATAGTCCATCAAAATCCACTCGGACTCTTGGCTGCCTTCAATATGCCAAGGGCGCTCGTCGCATTGCTCGCGCAAGCGTTTTTCGACAGAACCTGAAAGGGCAGAGACTTGGGTGGAAGATTGCGCTTCGGTGATAACGAAGTAGTCACATACCGCGTTGTCCAGATGGCGAAGGTCCAAGACGACGGTGTTTTCACCTTTTACATCGGAGATGCCTTCAAGCGCTTCAAGGACAATGGGGGGGAAAGAGTTTTTCATTCAAAGTAGGCCAATAGCCTGTAAAAATAGGTGGGATAAACTGCAACAAGGGTGCCATGCGCAAAGTCTGCGATCTTTGTCGCAGGCTTTTTTCCGCACCAGAGGGCTAATTTTGCGCCAAATGTACATCAACTACCTGCATTTCAAAGAGATAGACTCGACGCATTCCTATGCGATGCAGCAGGATGTGGCCGGATTGGACGGCCAATGGACTGCCATTTCGGCAGACAGCCAAACGGCAGGCAAGGGCCAAGGGCAAAAAACCTGGCAGGACCTGCCGGGCCAAGCGCTGTTGCTGACCCTGGTGAGCCCCCTTTGGTCGCTTGAAGCTCAGGCTGTTTTTCCGCGGCATATGGCGGCGGCGGTGACGGCCTTGGAGTTGCTTCAGCCCTACGCAATATCCCCGATCCAACTCAAATGGCCCAACGATCTTTACCTCGGCGGTAAAAAATTGGGAGGATTGCTCACCGAAGCGCAATGGTCAGGCGAGCGCTGCAAGCGTGTGGTCTTTAGTTTGGGCGTCAATGTGCTGGGGGCCCCGGGAGGTTTTGCGGCCTTGGATCGCCCTGCGGACCTGACGGAAATGCGCAGGACCTTGGCTGAGGGCTTAGCACAGGCGTGGATGGCTCCGCCGGTTGACGCCAAAGCGGCTTTTCAGCAGCATTGGATGCATAGCGGTCTCGGTCGCTGGGCGGAGGCGGACGGGGCGGATTACTTAGCGCAGGCGGTAGCTATCGACGATTTTGGTCGAATCGGCCTGCGCAGAAAGGACTCCCACGACGTTCGCTGGTACCTACATGGGCAGGTCAGCTGGCTAGGAGAGGCTTAAAGGCCCCAGTTCTTGGGGTCTTGGCGCCAAAGGGCCAAGGTTTCCGCTTCGTCTTTCGTCAGGGTGTTGCGCTGTTCGGCCACTTGGAGCAAGTGGGCATAGTCGCTGAGCGTGAAGAGCTTGCAGTCCTTTTCGGCAAAGGCATTTTGTGCGTCCTCAAAGCCATAGGTAAAGATGGCTCCCATGCCCAGCACGTTGGCACCCGCCTCGCGGAGCGCGTCTACGGCCTGGAGGGAACTCATGCCCGTAGAGACTAAATCTTCAATCACGACCACGCGTGCGCCTTTTTCCAGGTGGCCTTCGATGAGGTTTTGGCGTCCATGGCCTTTAGCGGCCGAACGCACGTAAATCATGGGAAGGTTTAGCTCCTGAGCGACCAAGGCAGCCAGCGCAATAGCACCGGTAGCCACTCCGGCAATCACCTCAACGGCAGGGTGCTGCTCCTTGATTTGGGCAGCCATCTGCTCGCGCAAAAACGTCCGAACCGTGGGGTGCGACAAGGTTACGCGGTTGTCGCAGTAGATGGGAGATTTGATCCCGGAGGCCCATGTAAAGGGGGATTGGGGACGGAGTTCGATGGCTTTAATTTGCAAAAGCAATTCGGCTAAACGCTTGGCGATTTCTGGATTGGTAACCATAGCGCAAAAGTACAGCATGAAAGCACTGACAGCCGCAGGCGGATGGGTCAAAAATGGCCACGGAGAAGTTTTATGGATGTATCGCCTGGGACACTGGGACTTACCGAAAGGAAAGTTGGAAACCGGCGAAAACATTGAGGAATGTGCGCTGCGCGAAGTGGAGGAAGAATGCGGTTTAAGCGGGTTGAAACTCGGACGCAAATTGACCGAAACCGTGCACGAATACGTGCAAAACGGAGAGCACTTCGTGAAGACGACGCATTGGTACGCGATGGAGGTGGAAGGCTGTCCCGCGCTTACCCCGCAAACCGAAGAAGGCATCGAATGGGTGCGCTGGGTGGCTGAGCCGGAATGGAGGGAGGCCCTGGCGAGCAGTTACGTCACCATTCAAGAAGTGGCTGCTGCGGCTAGACCTTGACCGCTGCGGGAACGAAGCGGCTGTAATCCCCCTTGTTCTTAATGACGTCGCGCACGATGCTCGACGAAATAAAGGCCCAGCGGGCGCTGGTGAGCAGGAAGACGGTTTCGAGTTCGGGCTTCATCTCGCGGTTGGCCTGGGCGATCGCTTTTTCAAATTCAAAATCGGCCGGGTTGCGCAAGCCGCGCAGTAAAAAATGGGCGCCTTGTTCCATGGCAAAGTCCACGGTGAGTCCGCTGTAGGAAACCACTTTGATCTTGGGTTCGTGGGCAAAAGTTTCGCGCATCCAGGCCATGCGTTGCTCTAGCGGAAAGAGGTAGCGCTTCTCGGAATTTTCACCAACCGCCAAAATGATCTCGTCGAAGAGCGGCAAGGCGCGCTCCACGATGTTGACGTGGCCTAGCGTGATGGGATCAAAAGATCCCGGGAAAAGGGCGATTCTGGGCATCTTCGAGCGCTTGTTCGGCGAGCAAGGTAGTGAATTCTAGGAGGGAGGTGCCGCGGGCGGCGAGCTGCTTGGGCACAATGCTTTCGGCGCTCATGCCGGGTACGGTGTTGATTTCGATCAGGACAGGAGCCCCGCCATCGGCGGGCAAAATGAAGTCGGCGCGGCAAAAGCCACGGAGGCCCAAACCGTCGTAGACGCGGCGCGTGAAGTCCTCAACTTGAGCGGCGGCCGTCGCGGGAATGCGCGCAGGGGTGATTTCTTCGGACAGCCCTTCGTACTTCGCTGCGAAGTCAAAGAAGGCTTTTTTGGGGACAATTTCCGTGATGCCCAGGGTCTGCGTTTGGCCCTGGAGGCGCGCAACGCCACAGCCCACTTCGATGCCTTTCACGCCTTGCTCAATGACGATGGCATCGTCTTCGGCGGCGGCGGCCGTCAGGGCATCGGGCAGCTCAGAGAGGGATTCAATGCGCGTCACGCCGTAGCTGGAGCCGCTTCGGCAAGGCTTCACAAAGAGCGGAAACTGCAGCGCTTCCAATGCGGCGTTCAGGCTTTCAGGTGCTACCCCAGCTTGCGTCCAAACGGCCGGAGAAACGGGCACGCCCAGGCGGCTGATGACGCCGTTGGTCCAGGCTTTGTGGAAGGTGAGGGCAGAGGCGGCCGGCGAGCAGGAGGTGTAAGGAATGCCCAGGGCTTCCCACTGAATGGCGAGCGTGCCATCTTCGCCGGGGTGGCCGTGGATGAGGTTGAAGATGAGTTCGACCGGTTGGATGCTGCCTTCGTGGAGGATGGCCATTCGGGCCGAATCAAAACCCACCGGCTGATCGTTCCCATCGACGGCGTCCCAGCCAGACTTGGACAAGGTCAGCCCAAAAACGTCATACTTGGAGCGGTCCAGGGCCTCAAAAACGGTCCGACCACTCTTCACGGAAATCCCATGCTCGCTGGAATATCCGCCCATAACCACTGCAACTCGTAGCGCCATACCTCAAAGATAGCGGGTGGCTCAACCCATATGGCTATTTTTGTAGGCGATGAAGTTCATTTTATTTCTCAAGAGCAAGACCTTTTGGTTGAATGCGGGCCTGGCCTTGGCATTTTTCATTCTCTTAGGCCTGAGTGCCAACTGGATTTTGAAAGGGGTGACATCCCATTCGGAGGTCGCGGTCGTGCCGGATCTGTCGGGCATGACCATCGAGGAGGCCCAAGCCGTTTTGGAAGGGGAGGCCCTCTTGGCAGAAGTGATGGACTCTAGCCTCTACTTTGCGAAACTTGAGCCCGGCACCGTGGTCGACCAGTACCCCATGCCGGGTGCAACGGCCAAAGCAGGCCGTACCGTCCAGTTGACGATTAACCGCCGCCGCGCCGGTAAAGTTGCGCTGCCTTTGCTTGTGGAGCGCACTTTGCAACGCGCCGAATTAGACCTCACCTCTCGCGGCTTGCGCGTGGGTCGTATCACCTATGTCCCCGACCTCGCAGAAGGTCTCGTGCTCCAAGTGAGTGCCGGAGGGGTTGTTCTCGCAGAAGGCAGCCAGGTCCGCAAGGGCACTGCGGTAGATTTAGTGGTCGGCAAACGCTCCGGACCTCCCACGCACGCGGTTCCCAACCTTTTGGGCATGCGCTTTGGCGAGGCCAAGGCCATTTTGCAACTCAGCGGCTTGCGCATTGAATGGGTAGAAGGCGATACCTCAAACGCTGATTTGACCGTATACCGCCAGCTTCCAGAGGATTCGCAAGGAAGTTTTGTGACGCATAAAGATGGGATAGTACGCGTTTGGATAGGTGAGGAGCACCTCCAGTATCTAGCCAACGATGTACAGTAAATTTTCGCTTGCTCCGCTTGCACTCGCGGTCAGTTTGACCTTGGCGAGCTTTTGCGCATGGGCTCAGCAACCTGCCGAGGCCTGGTTCATGCCGCGCAGCGGGGCCGCACAGCCTGCCGCCTTTCTTCAAAAGACCTCCGATACCCTCTTGCCGCCCTTTGTGGACGGGTTTTCGCATCGTTTGAACGCCGGTTGGACCTCTTCGGGCGTGGTGGCTGCGAGCAACTGGTCGGTCGATCCCTTGTCGATAGGGGCCGCGGTATTTGATGGCATTGCAGCGGACGGC
The DNA here is from genome assembly GCA_038145075.1 of Schleiferiaceae bacterium. Lineage (GTDB taxonomy): Bacteria > Bacteroidota > Bacteroidia > Flavobacteriales > Schleiferiaceae > TMED14. Next base: position 23,963 of record JAYQOY010000018.1, read on the forward strand.
CAAGCCTACCGCCCTGGGGTACTGGGCAATGATTCGTTGACGGATGCCTTGGTGTCGCCCTACTTTAATTTGACGGGGCAGACCAATGGAGTGCTCAGTTTTTACCTCCAGCAGGGCGGTCAGGGCGACCCTACGGAAACGGCCGATTCCTTGGTGGTGCATTTTTGGAATCCTTCGACCAGCGCGTGGGAGCATGGCTGGGGCCTCCGCGGTGGTTCCAACACGGGTCGCTGGCATGCGCAGTCTATGGCGCTTCCGGCCCATCTGAATGGCCAAAATGGCGTTCGCTTCCGCATCGCGCGCTACGGGTCTCCCGGCGGAGCCTTTGATCATTTCTTGCTGGATTATCTGGAGTTTGGCATGGCCCGAACGCTCTCCGACACCGCCCTCTTTGACCCCGCCTGGTCGCGCGTCCCCGCTCAGCTCTTCAACGGCTACTCCGAACTGCCCTGGTGGCACTACAGCGGTTTTGTGCTCGAACAGGACAGCCTGAACACCGCCTACCGCCGCAATGGCGCTGCTCCCGTGGGCGGATGGCAGTTGAATTTGGGCAAGTACACCTGGAAAGACAGCCAAGGCTCCACCGTGGCCAGCAGAAGCAGCGTGCCCGTCGTGACCAACCTCAACCACAACGCCAGCACCCCCTATCCTTTTGCATTGACCAAGCCCAGCTTGACCCTCAGCGGTCCAGAAACCTATTCCTTTACAGGCTGGTTTGACGGGGAAAACGTCGGCGAATTGTCCAACGACAGTCTGTACATCGTGCAGCCTCTGCAGGAGCGCTACGGCTTGGACGACGGCAGTGCGGAGCGCGCCTACGGGGTGTCTCAAGGAAATGCCCCGCAGCTGGCCCAGAAATTCCACTTTCTGCAGGCAGATAGCTTGAGAGGGGTGGACCTTTCTTTTGTTCCGGCTGGCTTTGATTGGACCGGAATGACCTTTCAGCTGGGGATTTGGGCGGTGGATACGGCAGGCTTGCCAGGGGATGTGCTCTACCTTTCAGACAGTGCATACAGCCCAGCGCTGCCCTACGCCGGTGACCCCTTCCGCCACTATGTGTTGGACACGACGGCTCTGTACGTCCCCAAGGACGTGTACATCGGCTTCATACAGACGACGGGTCCCGCCATCACTGTGGGACTGGATCTGAGTGTGAACACGGTCAAAGCCTACGGCGATTATGCCGGTTGGTACCCTTCTTTGCTACCAGGTGCCTTGATGATGCGTCCCTTCTTCCGAGGACTTCCCGCCGATCTAAGCGCGGCGCAAGAACCCCACAGCCCAGGAATCCTCCTCTATCCCAATCCTGCTTCAACCTACCTCCAGGGCCCTGTCTTAGATGGACCAGCCACGGTTTACACCCTCTACGGCCAGGAAATGGCGAGGTTGAACCCCAACACGGCGTGGCGCCTGGACGTATCCGCATGGCCCAGTGGCTTATATGTGCTCCAGTCCGCCCAAGGCGAACGACAAACCTTTAGCGTTCAGCACTGATGCGTGGGGATGTAGCGGAAGCCTGGGAAGGCGACGAGGAGGATCTCTACGAACATTTTCGGTTTGTGGCGGAGCCGGGGCAAAATTTGCTTCGGGTCGATAAGTTCCTGTTCAATTTTATGACGCATACGTCGCGCAACCGCATTCAGAAGGCGGCGGAGGCGGGAGCGATTCGGGTCAATGCCCAACCTGTAAAGAGCAACTACCGGGTGAAGCCGGGCGATGTGGTCACCTTGGTACTGGCCCAGCCGCCCAAGCAGATAGAACTTTTCGCCCAAGATTTGGAACTGGATGTCGTGTACAAAGACAGCGATGTGGTGATCGTCAACAAGCCCGCCGGCATGGTGGTTCACCCGAGCTATGGGCACTATTCGGACACCTTGATCAATGGACTGCTGCACCTCTTTGAACATCTGCCCGATGGCGACAAGAGCGAGCGTCCGGGCCTGGTGCACCGCATCGACAAGGATACGTCCGGCCTGCTGGTCATTGCGCGCAACGAATACGCCATGGCCTTCCTCGCCAAGCAGTTTGCGGATCATACGACGGAACGCGAATACCTCGCTATCGCGCTGGGCAATATTGAAGAAGACCGCGGTACGATCACGGGTAACATAGGACGCAGTTTGAAGGACCGGAAAGTCATGGCGGTGTTTGAAGACGGCAAGTACGGCAAGCATGCGGTGACGCATTACGAAGTCAAGGAGCGCTTTGGCTTTGCCACCTTGGTGGCCTGCCGCCTGGAAACGGGCCGAACGCACCAAATTCGCGCCCACTTCAAGCACATCGGGCATCCGCTTTTCGCCGATGAGACCTACGGAGGCACGGACATGCCTGTTAAGCCGGGCTGGCCCAAATTCAAAGAGTTCATGCTCAACAACCTGGACCTCTGTCCGCGCCAAGCGCTGCACGCCCGGATGCTGGGCTTTGAGCACCCCACTAAAAAAGGAGAGCGGCTCCGTTTTGAGGCCGCTCTGCCAGAAGATATGGAAGCGATTTTAGAGCGCTTTCGCAACTACGTCGCTGCGCATTTAGCCTAATTATTCCGCATAAAGTCCTTCGTAGGCTGCCTCGTACATTTTGAGGATGGGCTTGCGGCGGAGCTTCATCGTGGGGGTCAAGTGGCCTGCAGGAATGGTCCATGCGTCGGCCGTAATGACGATTTTCTTGACAGCTTCCCACTTGCCGAATTGCGCGTTTTTGGCGTCCACTTCGCGTTGAATGCGAGCGATGACTAAGGGGTTTTGTACCATCTCCTCGGCGGTGGTCCAAGCAATGTCTTTGCGCTGGCACCAGCTCTTGAGGTAGTCAAATTGGGGCTGAAGCAGCAAGACGGGGAATTTGCGGTTTTCGCCTGCCACCATGCACTGCTCGATGAAGGCGCTTTCCTTGTAAACGTTCTCCATGTTCTGGGGAGCGATGTACTTGCCGCCAGCCGTTTTGAAAATTTCTTTCTTGCGGTCCGTGATGCGGAGGTAGCCGCCGGGAAGAATTTCGCCGATGTCACCCGTGCGGAACCAACCGTCTTCGGTCATGACTTCCGCGGTTAAATCCGGGCGTCCGTAGTAGCCCATCATGATGTTGGGTCCCTTAGCCAAGATTTCGCCGTCGCTGTCGAGCTTCAGCTCTACACCTTCAATAGGCGTGCCCACGGTGCCGAGTTTGTGGCCATGGCCGGTAGGCAAATTGACCGAAAGCACGGGCGACGTTTCCGTCAAACCGTAGCCTTCTTGGATGTTGATGCCAGCACCGGCAAAAATGCGCGCCAAACGCGGGTTCAAAGCGGCTGCGCCTGAGGCCACCGCTTCAGTCTTGCCGCCCAGAGCTTCCTGCCATTTGGAGAAGATGAGTTTGCGGGCCAGTTTGAGCTGGGCATAGTAGAGTGGTGATTTTCCGCTGTGCTCGTACTTCTCGGCAAGTCCCACGGCCCAAAAGAAGAGGGCCTTCTTGATGCCGGTCAAGGCCTTGCCCTTGTCCATGATACGGTCAAAGACCTTTTCCAGTAGCCGTGGTACGGCTGTAAATACTTCTGGATGCACT
>JAYQOY010000019.1:0-24937 GCA_038145075.1 Schleiferiaceae bacterium
GCTTGGGGGCTTGGGGGCTTGGGCAAAAAAAACAGGTTCAAAGTATCCCCTCAAAAACTGGCGCTGAACGAAATGGACCTGCCCATCAACAAAAATACTAGTGCCGTCTGTCTCCCAAGAACAACAGCACCAAAGAGCTAATTACCAGAAGAACTAGATAGGCCAACGTCGACTTAATGAAGTACACATCGGACGCACTGAAGGCGTTGTACTTCTCTGAAATTAAAACATTTAAATACAGATCTCCAGCTAAATACACCCCGTAAAGGCAGGCTATTGCGTATATCCATTTAAGTAGTTGTTTCATACCGGGCAGACGTGTAAGATGAAGTGCATGGGGCGCTAAGCGCTGTTTGGTGGTTAGTTGGTTTGAATGGGGGGCTTGAGAAAATTACGAGAAGTCCTTGATTGGGTAAAAGGGTTCTAGGGTTTAAGGGTTCAAAGGTAAAAGAGGCATTACTTAATTCAACTAGCCAACAAACTAACTAGCCAACAAACCAAGTGTGTTCTCCCTAGCCCCCAAACGCGCCGTAGGCGCTCCCTAGCTCCCTAGCGCGCCGAAGGCGCTCCCAAGATTCCACTCAAGCCAAAAGCATCCAACCCGCCATGAGGGCCATGGCGCCGTCTTCTACGATGGTCACAAAGCTCATGGGCAAATTGAAGACATCGCCCAGGCACGCACACTGAATTTTGCGCTTGTTCAAATTGGATTGAATGACCGAACCCGCACCCAAGACCATCAAAACAAACGTGATAACATTGGTAGCGAACGGCAGAAAATCTACCAAATAGGCCATGCCCAACGCCAGCTCCACAAAGGGGTACACGTAGCCCCAGGTGGGCCATGCGCCTGCGACCCAGTCGTACATTCGGTAGGATTCGGCAAAGCCTTTCACGTTCAACAGCTTGAAGAAGCTAAACACCAAGAAGAAGCCGGCCATAAAGTGGCGCATCCACTCCATGCCGTTCCAGCTGCCCCATTGGAGCGCGCCGGTCACCAGCAAAAGCAGCCCCACAATGAGGAGCAATGGCTTGTAGGTTTCAAAAAACGATCGCTCTTTGGACGAAGCCGCGGTAGCCGGAGCGGATGCTGCGACGGGGGGCGCGGGCTTCACGGCCGAAAGGGTGTAGGATCCCGCCGCATTCAAAGCGCTCTGGAGCTCCTCCAAGGTGAAGGGTTTTTCCAGGCTGAGCCTGGCTTGTGGCGCTTCCAATTGAACATGAGCTTCATGCACGCCCTCTAGGGATTCAAACGCTTTTTTGGCACGTGCAACACAGCCGCCGCAGGTCATGCCAGAAATGATAAATTCGCGGTTCTCCATGGCACAAAGATCGCACATCCTCCGAACCCTTGTGGTAACCTTCGTCACCTTGCTCCCTTTAGCGAGCTGGGGCCATACGGTTTCGGCCTTCTCAGAGCCGGATAGCCTGCGCTGGTCAGACATCGTTCAGCTGTACGAGGGCCGTTTGGGCGAGCGCTACCAGGGGGGCGGCAAGCAGCCCGGTGGCTTTGATTGCTCGGGCCTGCTCTATTGGATCTATGGCCAAATGGACCAAACGCTTCCCGCCAGCAGCCGCGGCTATGCGAACGAGGGCGAGAAGATTGCGCGAGACAGCATTCGGGTGGGAGATTTCTTGCTGTTTTCGGGCCGAAACGCCTCCGAAATAGGCCACGTCGGACTCTGCGTGGGCAAAGACAGCACAGGCATTTACATGCTGCACAGCGCGACGCACAGCGGGGTCTTGATTGAAAATTGGGTTGGCCAAGCCTACTACGAACGGCGCTACCTAGGAGCCCGACGGTTATTCTACTACCGCCCATGAGAGCGTTCCTGAGCCTCTTGAGCCTTGCGTTCCTCACCTGGAGTTGCGGCACTCGACTGCAGGGCGGACCGCCTTGTCTTCCTGCGGCGTTAGATGCATTTCAAACGTGGTGCTGCACCTCGAGCGCCCACGTAGACGAGTACCACTTCCAAGGTCAGCCGGTTTACCTCTTTGAACCCGGAACCTGTGGAGCCGATATGCCGACCTATGTCTTGGACGCCCAGTGCGACACCTTGGGATTTTTGGGAGGGTTTGGTGGTTTCACCCAAATCCAAGGGCTAGACTTTGCGTCAAATTCCAGTTTTCAGGGGACTATTTGGCACAATTGAGCGCGCCGCAAGCCCTACCTTTAGGGCTATGATTTTTGGCTTGATTCGAGAGGGCAAAACGCCCCCAGACCGACGTGCAGTGCTCAACCCCGCTCAATGCGCGCACTTGATCGCTCAAGGTCATCAGGTGGTCGTTGAACCAAGCCCCATACGCTGCTATCCCGACGCCGAGTATGCCTCGGCTGGTTGCACCCTCAGCGACGATCTGAGCGCCTGCGATGTGCTCTTGGGCGTAAAGGAGGTCCCCATCGCGGAACTGCACGAAGGCGCCACCCATTTCTTCTTTTCACATACCTACAAAGAGCAGCCCTACAACCGTGGGTTGCTCAAGGCCTGTTTGCAGAAAAACGTTCGGCTCATCGACTGGGAGCTCCTCAAGGAGAACGGGCAGCGCGTCATTGGGTTTGGGTTTTATGCCGGTTTGGTAGGCGCCTATGAAACCCTGCGCGGTTTTGCGCTGCAACAAGGCCAAGCTGCCCTACCTGCGGCCGCCGATCTTGGCTGGGTGGCCGACCTCAAAGCACACTTGAACGCTCATCCCAAAGGATGCTGGAAAGTCGTCCTGACGGGCACGGGCCGCGTGGGGCAAGGCGCTAAAGAAATGCTTCTCGCAGGCGGCTTTGAGGAAGTGCCTCCGGAGAAGTTCTTAGCCCAGCCCACAGTGGACCGCCCTGTCTTTTCGGTTTTGGACTGCGAGCACTATGTGGCACGAAAGGACGGACAGCCCTACAGCAAGGCAGATTTCTACGCCCGCCCAGAAACCTACCGCTCCAGCTTTTTCCCCTACGCCTGTGCGGCTGATGTGTACATCCCCTGCCATTATTGGGCCGAAAACAGCCCGGTCTTCTTCACCGCTAAAGAGGCACAGGACCCCGCCTTCTCGTTGAAATTTATCGGGGACATCAGCTGCGATATTGCTGGCCCTATCCCCTCTACCCTCCGTCCCAGCACCTTGTCGGACCCCTTCTACGCCTGGGATGCCGCTAGCGGCGCCGAAGTGCCCCTGGGCACACCCGGCAGTGTGGGCGTCCTCGCCGTAGACAACCTCCCCAGTGCCGTTCCAGGCGATGCCACCACCGGCTTTGGCGAACAGTTTACGCAAGGGGTCCTTCCAGCCCTCACCTCCGGCGATGCAGAGGGTATGTTGGACCGCGCCACCGAAACCCAGAACGGCCGCCTGCATGGTCGGTTTGGCTACCTGTCGAGCTATGTGCATGCTCTGGATTTCCCCGCGTGGACATCCTCCGATTGGGAGGCCGCCCTGGACCAGGGACTGGCCGATGCGCAAGCTAAGCTGCACCATCTAGCCTCGCTCAACGAGGCTCCCACCTTTGAAAATACGTTGGTCGCTCTGGAAGAATTGAGCGATTCTCTGGATGGCGTGACCGAGCGCTTGTTTAATTACAATTCGGCTTGCACCACGCCGGAGATTCAGGCACTGACTAAAGCGTATTCGCCCAAATTGGCGGCCTTGAGCAACGACATTCGCATGCACCCGCAGCTGTTTGCCCGCATCAAAGCCGTGTACGAAGCCGCCCCCGCACTGGATCCCGCTTCGCAGATGCTCTTGGAAAAGACCTACAAAGGCTTTGTGCGGAACGGTGCCTTGCTCGACCCCACGGCACAAACCCGCCTTCGCGCCATCGATGAACGCCTGGGCCAAGCGAGCCTGGAATTTTCCGAGCATGTGTTGAGCGATACGGAGGCCTGGCACCTCCCCGCCAGTGAAGCCGATTTGGCCGATCTGCCGGAAGCTGTGGCGCACATGGCGCGCGAGGCGGGCAAGGCTCGGGACCTCGACCATGCCGTATTCACGCTCGACGCCCCGCTCTACCTGGGGGTCATGACACATTCGCCCGATCGCAACCTGCGTGAAACCCTCTGGCGCGCGTATGCCCAGCGGGGCGCCCGCGGCGACGCCAACGACAACCGGGCGTTGACGGTGGAGATTGCGGAGCTGCGCCGCGAACGCGCGCAGCTCTTGGGCTACCCCAGCCACGCTGCCTTTGTCCTGGAGGAGCGCATGGCCGGAACGCCTGCGACCGTCACGGACTTTTTGACCGATCTAGCCACCAAGGCACTGCCTGCCGCCAAGCGTGACGTTCAAGCCTTGCGCGACTTTGCGGCCGCAGAACTGGGACTCACAGATGTGCAGCGTTGGGATGCAGCCTTTGTGAGTGAAAAGTTCAAGAAAGCGACTCTCGAATTTGACGACGAAACGACCAAGCCCTACTTCCCACTGCAGCGCGTGGAGGCATGGGCCTTTGCCGTTGCCGAACGCCTCTACGGCCTGACCTTTACGCCCTCTCACGCCCCCACCTACCACCGCGAAGCGCGTGTCTTTGATGTAAAAGATGCAGATGGGCAATGGGTCGCCCATCTCCATGCGGATTGGCATCCGAGGAAAGGCAAACGCAACGGGGCCTGGATGACCAGCTACCGCGCCGCCCGGGTGAAGCAAGGATGGCGCGACTACCCCGTGATTTCCATGGTGGGCAACTTCAGCCCGCCTGTCGGCGACCAACCCGCGTTGCTGACGTTTAATGAAGTTTTGACGCTGTTCCATGAATTTGGGCACGCGTTGCACGGTTTGCTGGGCGCTGGACGGTACGCCAGCTTGACCGGAACCAGCGTGCGTTGGGACTTTGTCGAACTGCCCTCCCAGTTCATGGAAAACTGGTGCTACCAGCCTTCAGAACTAGCACAATGGGCACGCCATTATCAAACGGGTAATTCCCTTCCCGAAGACCTCTTGGAGCGCATCCAAGCAAGCCAAACCTTCCTCGAAGGCCTTGCCACCGTCCGCCAATTGGGCTTTGGCCTGCTGGACATGGCCTGGCACAACCGTACGGAAGCGGTGGAGGATGCGGCTGCGCTAGAGCGCGATGCCCTGGCACCGGTAGAGGTTTGGCCCGCCGCCGAAGGAAGCTGGATCTCCCCGGCCTTCTCCCACATCTTTGCGGGCGGGTATTCGGCCGGGTACTATTCCTACAAATGGGCGGAAGTTTTGGACGCGGACGCCTTTGAACGCTTCCAAGAGGAGACCCAAAACGAAGCTCAGGTGGCCCAGGACTTCAAGGCCTTGCTTTCCGCTGGGGGCTCGGAGGACCCTATGGTCTTGTACAAACGCTTCCGAGGCCGAGCACCCCAACCCGAAGCCCTTCTAAAACGCGCCGGACTCCATGGCTGAAATTCGTGCTAAAAAGGCCCTCGGCCAACATTTTCTGCGGGACTTGAGCGCTGCCGAACGCATCGCCGACGCCCTTTCGCTGGAAGGCTACGGCCAGGTGCTCGAGGTCGGCCCCGGCACGGGGGTCCTGACCCAGTACCTGATGCCCAAAGACGTCGAAGTGCATGCCATTGAGCTGGACCGCGAGAGCATTCCGGTGCTCCAGAGTAAGTTTCCCAGCTTGAGCGCGCGCCTCTACCACGCAGACTTGCTGCGCTGGAGCTTGGTGGAGCCTTTGGCGACGCAGCCTTTTGCCTTGGTGGGCAATTACCCCTACAACATTTCGACCCAAATTGTCTTCTGGATGATCGACCACCGGGCGCTCATCCCTGAAATGGTGGGCATGTTCCAAAAAGAGGTGGCCGAACGCATCGCCGCCGGCCCCGGCAGCAAGGTCTTTGGCATCACCTCCGTGCTGACCCAAGCCTACTACGACGTCGACTATTTGTTCACCTTGGACGAAGGCGCCTTTGATCCGCCCCCCAAGGTCAAGAGCGGGGTCATTCGCTGTGTTCGCAAGTCCAATCCGCCCGATGTGAACCCTAAACATTTGGCCCTCGTGGTCAAGACGGCCTTCAACCAGCGCAGAAAAACCCTGCGCAACGCGTTGAAATCCCTTAATTTTGTAGAAACAGGACCGATGGAGACTCTTGCCCAGCAGCGTGCTGAACAGCTAAGTGTCAATGATTTCATCGCCCTAGCAAAAAGTATGACCCATGGCCTTCCAGATCACTCCGGAATACATCAAGGCCCTGCGCCAACACCTGGAGGATAAGCATTCCGCCGGGGTAGAAAGCCTTTTGCTGGATGTTCACGCGGCTGACATTGCCGAAGTAGCCCAATCGCTCGACAGCGATGAGGTCTTGCAGCTCATGCAGATGCTCCCGCCAGAGCAGTTTTCGGACGTCATCGTCTACTTCGACGAAGATCTGCGTGGCGAAATTTTAGAAAACTACACAGGTAAGGAAATCGCTCAAGTCGTCGTGGACAACATGGACACGGACGATGCGGCGGATTTGATTTCGGAACTGCCTGAAGAAAAGAAGCGCGAAGTCCTCTCCAACCTGGAAGACTTGGAGCTCGCGAAAGATTTGGCCGACCTGTTGACCCATGCCGAAGGCACGGCGGGCTCCCTGATGGCGACCGAACTGGTCAAAGTCAACGAGAACTGGACGGTCTTGCGCTGCGTCCGAGAGATGCGCCGCCAAGCGGAAGATGTCGACGTGGTCCATGCCGTTTACGTGGTAGACGACAACGACGTGCTCTTGGGCTCGCTGTCCTTGAAAAAGTTGCTGACTACTAGCACGCGTACCCCTATTTCGGAAGTGTTTGAGCGCAAAGCACGTTCGGTCACCTCGACGACCGAAGACCAAGAAGTGGCGCGCATCATGAAGAAGTACGACCTCTTTGTCATTCCCGTCGTGGACGAGCTCGGCCGCCTGCTGGGCCGCATTACCTTGGACGACGTCGTGGATGTCATTCAGGAAGAGGCCGATAGCAACTACCAATTGATGTCCGGTCTGTCCGATGAGGTCAGCAATGACGACGGTCTGTTTGAAATGACCCGCGCCAGACTTCCTTGGCTGCTGGTCGGTTTGCTCGGAGGCGTCCTGACCTCCACCGTCATTGCCCGCAACGAGTCCGAACTCATCCTAATTCCCCAAATTGCCTTCTTCATGCCCCTCATCGCGGCTATGGGTGGCAATGTAGGCGTCCAGTCCTCGGCTATTGTCGTTCAGGCAATTGCCAACTCTACGCTTCAGAAGAAACTGTGGAACCGTCTTAGCCGCGAATTGGGGGTGGGCCTCTTTAACGGCTTGATCTGTGCACTCGTCATCTTGCTCTACAGCTGGGCCATGGGGCACGGCTTGCTCTTTGCCACGACGGTGGGCGGATCCCTGTTGGCGGTCATCCTCTTTGCCAGCTTGTTTGGCACGGCCATTCCTTGGGTGCTGGACCACTACGGCATTGATCCCGCTTTGGCGACTGGGCCCTTTATTACGACGACCAATGACGTCTTGGGCTTGAGTATCTACTTCGCGATCGCAAACGCTTTGCTGTGAGTGTCATTTTGGCGCTCGATTCCACGGATGCCGGGCTTGAGACCGGCCTGGAGCGCGCCGGCTTCACCCTTAATCGCCAATACTTTACCCCTTTGGAAGCCCTGCAACCGCATTTGGCGGAAGCGGTCGGCATCTTGGTCCGAAGCCGACTCAAAATCACCGCTGATCTCTTGAATCAAGCCCCCAACCTTCAGTGGATTGGTCGCTTGGGCTCTGGCGTGGAAAACATCGACCAAACCGCGGCCGCAGCCCGCGGCATTGTGCTCCACTCTGCCCCAGAAGGCAACCGAACCGCCGTTGGCGAACACTGTATGGGATTGTTACTCAGCCTTATCCACCGCATCACGTGGTCCAACAGCGAAGTGCGTCAAAGCCAATGGCTCCGCGCCGAAAACACCGGCTGGGAACTCGAGGGTAGTACCGTGGGCATTATCGGCTACGGCCATATGGGTTCTGCCTTTGCCGAGCGCCTTCAAGGCTTTGGGGTGAACGCCATCGCGTATGACAAGTACAAATCGAACTACAGCCCCAACCACGTTTTGGAAGTCGACCTTGACACTTTGCTCGAACGCTCCGACGTCATCAGCCTGCACGTTCCTCTTACGCCCGAAACACGAGGCATGGTCAATGCCGAATTTCTCGCCAAATGCGACCGAAAGCCCTTTTTCCTGAACACAAGCCGAGGTAACGTCCTTCAATCGGAAGCCTTGTGGCAGGCCTTGCAGAACGGGCAATTGCGCGGTGTGGCCCTGGATGTGCTCGACCTTGAAAAGAGTTCGCTCGAAGGATTGGAGAATCAACCTCCCTGGTTTTCAGACTTTTGCAACGACCCACGCGTGCTTATCACCCCTCATATTGCCGGCTGGAGCCAGCAGTCTTTCCCCAAAATGGGCGAAGTCCTGCTCCGAAAAATACTGGCCTAAATGTTCCTACGCAGGCCATCTGTCGTATCCCTTGAACATTCTTCCGCGAGATAATTTCTTTTTCGCCTCATTCCGAGATATTTTAGCACTATGAGATTCCTACTCCCTGTCGCCCTTTTGGCCCTCAGCAGCTCTGCCTTTGCGCAGCGCTCATTGCAGTCCTTGAATTTGAACATTCATGTCGGTAGTTCCAGCCACGTGGGCGATTTTGCCACGGGGGACATCAACGCCATGCTCCAAGAGGTGCGCCCAGCTTTGGGGGCCGAATTCAGCTTTTACACGGGCTCCCGCTGGGGATTTGGCGCAGAAGCAGACTATGGAACCTTGTACGCAAACAACGCCAACCACAAAGGCAGCTTTACAGGCGTTGAATTGAACACCAAGTACGTTTCTTCTGCGGCCCGCATCACCTACCACCTCCTTCCCTACGGCAAGTACTGGAAGCGCAACGGCGCGACGCCCTACATTTTTGGCACAACTGGAATCGTCATGAGCCAGTCGAGCTACATGGAGGACATTGCCTATCCGACCAACATCACCTTTGACCCAGGCACCAACATCTCTGCCACCTTGGGAGGCGGTTTGGGCTTTAAAATGCGCCACACCGAACACCTCTCCAGCACCGTTGAATGGTATACGACCGCTGTACCTGGCGATGAGTTAGAGGGCTGGCACACCGCTGATGACGCCACCTGGGACCGCCTGACAGGTTTGCGCCTAGGCCTGATCTACGCCTTCTACACCTGGTAATCGCTCGTAAAGCGCACCTTTAGCGCGTGGAGATGGACCAGCCTTTTCGGCATCCAGAGCCACGTCCACCAGGTTCCCATTTTAGTTGACGCTTGACCTTCTGCCCAAATGGGTGTGATTTCCGCTCGTAGCATCTGATGGCTCCGAGAAGCTGCTACGGTCGGTTTTTGGGATTCAAAACGAATGAGAATACCCCCATCAGCCAAGTGCTCCGCTGCATTTCGCATGGACGTTCGCGCCTCTTTCGCAGCAGATTCTGAGCCCGGCTTCATGGGAAGTGTACGTGCTGCAAGGGCCGGAAATTCGGCCAAAATAGGGTGGGCAAAAAATGCAACACGGTCCATGTGGTCCTCTAAGGCCACCCCTAAAGCCCAGCCATCTAAAAAACCCAAGGGATGGTTAGCAACCAGCGAATAGCCACCTTCTGAAGGAAGCTCCTCCAAGCCCTCCACATGAACAGCAATGTGGGAAAACCACTCCGCCCAGGGACCTCCTTCATGGAGGCTTTGCTCGAGCTTTTGGTACAGGGCCCACCACCCCGTGCATTTCAATCCCAATCTGAGCAGAGGAGCACACGCTTTGGGCCAACCTAGATGTTCAGCAAGCAGATGGTCCAACGGCCTGTACGGCTTCATCCCTTTTCTTTTAACACCACTTGATCCACCAGTCCGCTGCGCTGCTCAAAGCGAAGTTCTCCCCGCTCCTGCAGCCATTGGCGGGCCGCTTCGTGCGGACGGCGAACCGTGTAGAGACAAAGCCCTTCTTCGAGAGTCACCCGGTAGCGGGCCTCCAAGGATTGCAGTGCTTTGGGCACAGCTATGCGGTCGGCCGTGACACAGAAGCGCGACGAGACGGCGGCGTGCTGGGCGAGATTGACGAGCAAACCTGCATCCGAGAAGGTGCGGTAGACCTCGGCGAGGTGGCCTTCGGACAAGAAACTTAAATCCCGGGTGCCCACCGTGAAGACGACCTGGTTGGACTTTTGGATCCAGCAGGGCACCATGGGCTCCAAAGCGGGAACGTTGGCAATGCGGGTTGCGGGCAAGCTTGGATCTAGGAAGGAACGGACGTGCAGCACGATGTTCCGGCCCTGAAGCGGTTGAATCGTTTTAGGGTGGATGACGGATGCCCCGTAGAAGGCCAATTCAATGGCTTCGGTGTAGGGGATTTCGCGCAAAAGCTCCACGTCGCCGAAGACCTTTGGATCTCCACTGAGTACGCCCGGCACATCCTTCCAAATAGTGAGTTCGCCCGCATGCAAGGCATAGGCAAAAATGGCCGCCGAATAGTCGGAGCCTTCGCGGCCCAAGGTCGTGATTTGGCCCTTGGGACCCGAGGCGATGAAGCCCTGCGTCACGTAGATGCCAGCATCGGGCAAAGCCTGTGCGATGGCGGATTCTGTAGCCTCCCAGTCCACGGTCGCACGGCGGTGGTCCGCATTGGTCTTCACTACTTTGCGAGCGTCCACCCAACCGACTTCGAGGCCTCCAGACTGGAGGGCCGCTTGGAGAATCAAGGACGACACCACTTCACCTGCGGAAACGGTGGTATCGTAGCGCTGGCCGTAAGGTGCAGAGGCATCCAACGCGGCAATGCGCTGCCATTCGGCTTGGACTGCGGCTTCCAGGGCATCTGTCCAAATCCCCACTTCCTGGGCGATGCCGGCGTGGTAAGCCATAACCGCCTCTAAGCCTTTGGCTGCCTCGGCGTCAAATCCTTGCTCGCGCTGCTGCAAATAGGCCTCCAAGGCGTTGGTCGTTTTACCCATCGCGGAGACCACGATGACTAACGGGGACTGTCCGTGTTCGCGCACGACCTTGATGGCGTTACGCAGCGCGACTGCGTCCTTTACGGAGGCGCCACCAAATTTGAATATCGACCAGGTTGCCATGGGCTAGGGGTTAAAGGGGGGATGGAGGAAGGAGAATTCGGCCAAGTCTTTGGCGGTCATTCGGCAGGGATACCAGTCTTTCAAGACCTGTGCACCCACGCCTTCGTAAAAGTCAATGGCGGGTTGGTTCCAGTCCAAAACCTCCCACTGCAAGCGCTGAGCGCCGATGTGGCGGGCCCAATGCATGGAGGCCTCCAAAAGCTGGCGGCCCAAGCCGCGTCCACGGTGCACTTCGCGCACAATGAGATCTTCGAGATGAGCCGTCAAGCCTTTCCACGTGGAGTAGCGCGTGTGGCAAAGGGCCATACCCACCACGCCGTGTTCCGTAGAATCTGCCAGCACACAGACGTAGTGGCCTGCCGCCATATCCGCTGCCAACTGGGCTTCCGTCACGGTCACCTCCTCGGGGGCACGCTCAAATTCGGCCAACTCCCGAATAAGCCCCAAAACGGAGGGAATGTCAGATTCCTCTGCCCAACGAAGCGAAACATCTTTGAATTGCGCCTTCACAGGTCCAAAAGTAGCACCTTCCCCTATCTTTGAACAACCCTTGATTCTTGACTTATGAGCCCACATCGCCCCACCACCCTGGGCGAGTTCCTGGTGGAAAACCAGGAAAAGTTTCCCTACGCCACGGGGGAACTCTCGCAATTGCTATCGTCTATACGCTTGGCGGCTAAGGTCGTCAACCGCGAAATCAACAAAGCCGGCCTGGCGGATATTTTGGGCTTGGCCGGTTCGGAAAACGTCCAGGGCGAAAACCAAATGAAGCTGGACGTCTTCGCGAACGACACCTTTATTCGGACCCTGCGATCGATGGGCGAAGTATGCGGAGTAGCCTCTGAGGAGCTGGAAGACTTCATCGCTTTTGACGACGAAGCCCACAACGAATCCAAGTACGTCGTCCTCATGGATCCCTTGGACGGCTCGACCAACGTAGATGTAAACGTCTCCGTGGGTACCATTTTTAGCATTTACCGCCGCATCAGTCCGGTAGGCACACCGGTCACCTTGAATGATTTCTTGCAGCCCGGTAGCGAGCAAGTCGCCGCGGGCTATGTCATCTACGGCTCCAGCACCATGCTGGTGATTACCACGGGCCATGGCGTCAACGGCTTCACGTTGGATCCCAGCATTGGCACCTTCTGCCTATCGCACCCCAACATGCGCTTTCCGGAGCGCGGCCAGATCTACTCCATCAACGAAGGAAACTACGTGCATTTCCCAGCGGGCGTCAAGCGCTATTTGAAGTACTGCCAGGAACTGGATCCCGCCAGTGGTCGGCCCTATACAAGCCGCTACATTGGCTCGTTGGTCAGCGACCTGCACCGGAATATGATCAAAGGTGGCATCTACATTTACCCGACCGGCACCAAGAATCCAGAGGGCAAATTGCGCCTGTTGTACGAGTGCAATCCCTTGGCCTTCATCGTGGAACAGGCCGGCGGCCGGGCGACCAATGGATTTGACCGAATTTTAGACATTGTTCCGCAGGAACTTCACCAGCGAGTCCCGTACTTTGTAGGCTCCACCGCGATGGTCCTTGAGGCCGAATCATTTTTGCGGTCGGATGCTGATGCATGATTGCACTGCTTGATGCTTACCGCGCAGATGCGCGCTTCCACGGCCTGCTAAATGCCTGGCTGGACCTCCCCCCTGGCGACGCCTTGGGGCTGGGAGGCGTACGCGGTTCCCTGAAATCCGTCCTGGCCGTTCTGGCCTTGGAACAGAGCCAAAAGCACGTGCTGGTGGTGCGTTCGGACAAAGAAGATGCCGCTTATTTTTTAAACGATTGCGAGAAGTTGCTGGGGCCAGGCCGCGCCCTCTTCTTCCCAGATTCCTACCGCAAACCCTACGGCGAGCGTGACCAGGTAGACAATGCCAACATTGGCCTGCGCGCGGAAGTGCTTGAACGCTTGCAAAAAGCCAAGCAGCCTTTGATCCTAGTGACCTACCCCGAAGCCCTGGCAGAAAAGGTGGTGACGCGTAAAACCTTTGGCAGCAAAAGCTTGCGCGTTGCAACAGGGGACAAATTGGACTTGGACTTCCTGAACGAAAGCCTTTTTGACATGCGCTTTGAACGCGTGGACTTTGTCGAAAAGCCCGGTCAATTTGCCGTGCGCGGCGGCATTGTGGACGTCTATTCCTTTGCCCATTCCTGCGCGCACCGCATCGAGTTTTTTGGGAATGAGGTGGAGGACATTCGGCCCTTTGACGTCGACAGTCAGTTGAGCACCGGCAGCGTGGACCAGATGACCTTGGTGCCCAATGTCGAGGACAAGCTGCGAAAAGAAGTCCGCGAATCTCTCATCGAATATGCGGGTACCGAGGCCCTACTTTGGGTGGAAGACCCTCAACTACTCTGTGACAAATTGGACCAGGGCTACGCGCAAGCCGAAGCGGCCTACGTGGCCTTTGACGGGATGGTAAAGCCCTTGGAGCCGCATGCGCTGTATTCGAGCGGTGCCGCCATGAGCCATTTGCTGCAGCAGCGCCCCTACCTGACGGAAGCGAGTACGGCGAGCAGTGCCCAAGCCCCCTGGCAGTCCCTGCCGCAGCCCGCCTTTGGGAAAAAGTTTGAGCTGCTGCTGGACCATTTGCAGGCCCACCACCGCGCCGGCCGCGAACTCTGGATCCTCTGCAGCCTCCCGCAGCAACAGAAGCGCTTGGCGTCCATCTTGCACGACCTCAACCCCTCGGAGGAGCTGCCCATCCATTGGCTAGCCGCCGCCTTGCATGAGGGCTGGGAAGATCCGGCGGCGCAGCGCGTCGTCTACACGGACCACGAGATCTTTGAACGCTACCAGCGCTTCCGCCTCCGCGACGGCCTGGACAAGGCCCAAGCCATCACCCTGAAAGAGCTGAACTCCTTGCAGGTGGGCGACTACGTGACGCACATTGACCATGGCATCGGCAAGTTTGGCGGCCTGCAAAAAATTGACGTCCAAGGCAAGATGCAGGAGGCGATTAAATTGGTGTACAAGGATTCGGACATCCTCTACGTCAGCATCCACAGCTTGCACAAGATTGCCAAATTCAACGGCAAGGAGGGCGCGACTCCCGTGCTCAACAAGTTGGGTTCCCCCGCTTGGCAGGCGCTGAAAAAGAAGACGAAGACGCGGGTCAAGCAGATGGCCTACGACCTTATTCAGCTCTACGCGAAGCGCAAGGAGGCCAAGGGCTTTGGATTTGCGCCAGATACCTATTTGCAGCACGAGTTGGAGGCCTCCTTTCAGTACGAAGACACGCCCGATCAGGAAAAGGCCACCGCGGACATCAAGGCGGATATGGAAAGCCTCATCGCCATGGACCGATTGATCTGCGGGGACGTGGGCTTTGGCAAGACAGAGCTCGCGGTACGCGCGGCCTTTAAAGCAGTGGCGGACAGCAAGCAAGTGGCCGTGTTGGTGCCGACGACTATCCTGGCCTTCCAGCACTTCCAAACGTTTAAAAAGCGCCTAGAGGGCTTCCCCGCACGCGTCGAATACATCAACCGCTCCCGCAGCACCAAGGAGGTAAAGCAAATCGCGGAAGACTTGGCTTCCGGCAAAATCGACATCCTCATTGGCACCCATAAATTGGTGAGCAAGGAGCTGACCTTTAAAGATTTGGGCCTGCTTGTGATCGACGAGGAACAGAAATTTGGCGTGAACGTCAAGGACAAGCTGAAGACCTTGAAGGTCAACGTGGACACGCTCACACTGACGGCGACCCCCATTCCGAGGACCTTGCAGTTTTCGTTGATGGCTGCGCGCGACCTGAGCGTGATGACTACGCCGCCGCCCAACCGCCAGCCGATTGAAACGCATGTGATGGGCTTTAATGAGGCGGGCATTCGGGACGCACTAGCCTATGAAATGAGTAGAGGCGGGCAGGCCTTCTTCATCCACAACCGTGTGGAGAACATCCAAGAGGTGTCCGGCATGCTGCAGCGTTTGTTGCCAGATGCCCGCATTGCCATTGGGCACGGCCAGATGAAAGGCCACGATCTGGAGGGCATCTTGCTCGACTTTATGGCCGGCGAGTACGACATTTTGGTGAGTACGACCATTGTGGAAAGTGGTCTAGACGTTCCAAACGCCAATACCATGATCATTCACCAGGCGCACATGTTTGGCTTGAGTGACTTGCACCAAATGCGCGGCCGCGTTGGGCGTTCCAACCGAAAAGCCTTCTGCTACCTCATCGCCCCACCCCTCGCGGGGCTGCCGGAGGAATCCCGCAAGCGCCTTCAAGCATTGGAGCAGTTTTCGGACCTCGGAAGCGGCTTCAAAATTGCACTCCGCGACTTGGAAATCCGAGGAGCCGGCGACCTCTTGGGCGCCGAACAGTCGGGCTTCATCAACGACTTGGGCTTTGACACCTACCAAAAACTGCTGGCTGAGGCCGTCGACGAACTGAAGAAAGGCGAATTCAAAGACCTCTACAGCGACGTCCGCGGCGGCTGGGACCCCAAAGACCGCGACTGCCAGCTCGACACGGACCTCGAACTGCTCTTGCCCGACGCCTACATCAACTTTGTTGAGGAGCGCTTGCGTATTTACCGCGAACTCAACGATCTCACCACCGAGGCTGAGCTACAGACCTATTCCGCGGGACTGGAAGACCGATTTGGACCTTTGCCTCGCCAAGCCCAGCAGCTTATGACGTCCCTCCGCCTGCGCTGGCTGGGTCAAGCCCTTGGATTTGAAAAAATCGTCCTCAAAGCGGGTAAAATGCTCTGCCACTTCCCCGAAGAGGCCCACGAAGCGCCCCCCCAAGAGGTGCTTCTCCTCTTTTTGCAAAAGCTCCAAGCGCAACCGCAGCGCTTCCGAATGAAGCAAAAGGGACCCCGAATCAGTCTGGTGGTGGAATCCGTTCCGGGCGTTGACGAGGCTTTTGTACTTTTAAAGGATTGGACGCCCGAACCGTCCGAAACCCCTAACCCCTAAGGCTATGACTCCCGTTTTGCACGCAGAAGGCTTGCGAAAGACCTACCAATCCTTTGTCGCTTTGGAAGGCCTGGATCTGTCCATTCCGGAAGGTTCTATCTACGGCCTGCTCGGCCCCAACGGTGCGGGCAAGACCACCTTCCTGCGCATGGTGAACCAAATCATTGCGCCCGACAGCGGCCACCTTCGGTTTCAAGGCCAGGACATGACTCCTGCGCATGCCCGTCAAATCGGCTACCTGCCGGAGGAGCGCGGCCTCTACAAGAAGATGAAGGTGGGCGAACAAGCCCTCTACCTCGCCCAACTCAAGGGCATGGACCCCAAAGTTGCCAAGACCAAACTCAAGGAGTGGTTTGTACGCTGGGAACTGCAGAGCTGGTGGGACAAGAAAGTGGAGGAACTCTCCAAGGGCCAAGCACAGAAGATTCAGTTTATCACGACCGTCTTACACGAGCCCAAAGTGCTCATTTTTGACGAACCTTTCAGCGGTTTTGACCCCGTGAATGCTACCTTGATTCGGGATGAAATGCTGCGCTTGCACCGCGAAGGTGCCACCATTTTGCTCTCCACCCACCGCATGGAAAGTGTAGAGGAACTCTGCAGCCACATTGCCCTACTGAACCATGGCAAGAAAGTCTTGGATGGACGGGTCCAAGACATTCGGGAAGCGCACCGCTCCAACACCTACCGCCTGGTGTTTCGCGGCGAAACATCCGCCTTCCAGGTTCCAGCCGGCGTTCAGGTCAGCGCGATCAGCACGGATGCACGCAGCGGCCACCAAACCATCACCTTGCAGACCCCCGAGCCCATGGCCGGCGCGTTAATGCAGCACCTCTCCCCGCAATGCGACCCTATTTCCTTCGAAGAAGTGCTTCCGAGCATGAACGATATTTTCATTCAAAGCGTCCAAGCATGAGCCCATTCACCATTGTTGCCCAACGCGAATTCCTCTCGCGCGTCCGCAAGCGCACCTTCTTGCTGATGACCTTGTTGGGGCCCCTCTTTTTTGGCGGCCTCATCGTTGGACCTGCGCTTCTATCCGAGTACACCGAATCGCCCGACCAACGCCTGCTTGTGGTGGACAACTCCTTCCTGTTGGTAGGCACCGACCGAGTCGGAAAAGCGCAGCTGGACTACCTCAACCCAGAGGAATTCTCCGAGGACCAAGCCCTGGAAGCCTTAAAGAACCGGGACGAATTTGACGGTCTGCTCTTTTTGCCTACCTCCGAAAATGCGGACCCCGACTTCATCTTGCGCAATGCGCGGCTCTACAACAAGAACGACGTGAGCTTGGACATAGTGGGTGACTTGGAAAACACGCTCGCCAGCGCGGCAACGGAAGAAAAACTGAAAATGCGCGGCGTTGATCCTGCTGTGGTAACGCAGGCGCAGACGCAGGTGAACATTCGGACCATGGATTTGACGGACGAAGGCGCAGAAGAAAGCGCCGTGGGACTCAAGATGGCCATTGGCTTTGGTGCCGGCTTCTTCGTCTACATCTTCACCTTCCTCTACGCGGCCCAAATCATGCGCGGCGTCATCGAAGAAAAAACGTCCCGAATCGTCGAAGTCATCGTCTCCTCCGTCAAACCCACTCAGCTCATGCTCGGAAAGATCCTGGGCATTGCGGCAGTGGGCTTGCTGCAATTTTTGATTTGGGTCGTGCTGACGGGCACCATCCTTTTCGCCGTTTCCGCCACAGGCCTTTTGAGTCCGGACGCAGCCGAATTGGCCGCCAACCCCGGCATGGCGAGCTCCCCCATCCCCGCCGAAATTACCGGCACCTTCAAAGCCCTCAACCTCCCCCTGCTGGTCAGTTCCTTCCTCGTCTATTTCTTGGGGGGCTATCTCCTGTACGGCGCCTTGTTCGCCGCCGTGGGCGCCGCCGTAGACAGCGAAACGGACACCCAGCAGTTTATGCTGCCCTTGACCATGCCCTTGGTTTTGACCTTTGTGCTTGCCACGTCCATCATTGAGAACCCCAATGGCCCACTGGCCTTTTGGCTATCGGTCATCCCCTTCTCCTCGCCCATTGCCATGATGATACGCTTGCCCTTTGGCGTTCCTGGCGTCCAACTGGCTTTGAGTATGGGCCTTTTGGTCCTTGGCTTTCTGTTCACCACATGGCTCGCTGGACGCATTTACCGCATTGGCATCCTCTCCTACGGCAAGAAAGTGACCTATGGCGACCTATGGAAGTGGATCCGAATGAAACCCTAACTTAGTCCCATGGGCGTTAAAGAACTTCTAGACATCGTCGTCTTTCAATACGGCACCGTTGAAATTACCCTCTTTGAGGTCGTGCAAGTCATCTTTATTCTGGCACTTGCCCGAACCATCACCTTCCTGATTCAGCAAGCATTCCGCCGCGCCGTCAAGCGCCGCCGCGTCGATCGTGGAACGGCCTATGCCCTACGCCAGCTAATCAACTACGTCATTTGGATCATCACCATCCTCTTCACGTTGGATTTTTCAGGGGTTGAGGTCACGGTCATCCTGGCGTACTCCACGGCGCTCTTTGTGGGCTTGGGCCTGGGTCTGCAGGATACGTTTAAGGACTTTATTTCGGGCATTATTCTCTTGACCGAACGCAGTGTCACAGCCGGTGACATCATCGAGATCAACAACCTCGTAGGCAAGGTGAAAGAGGTTGGCCTGCGCACCACCAAAGTGCTGACGCGCGACGACATCGCCGTCATCCTTCCCAACAGCCAGCTTACCAACCAGGGCGTCATCAACTGGAGCCACCAACATGCCGCCACGCGCTTTCACGTTGAAGTGGGCGTCGCTTACGGTTCCGATACCCGCTTGGTCGAAAAAGTTTTGCTCGAATGCATGGCCGCAAACGCGGATGTGGATGCGGATCCAGCGCCCAGCGTGCAGTTCCGGGACTTTGGCGACTCCTCCCTCCTCTTCCGCGCCAATTTCCACAGCAGCAATCTGTTCCTAATTGAATTCACCAAATCGGAGCTTCGCTTTGCAATCGATGCCGCCTTCCGCGCGCAAAACATCACGATCGCCTTCCCTCAAATGGACGTATGGATCAGAAATCAGGGGAACGCCTAGCCATTTTTGATTTAGGGACCAACACCTTCAACTTGCTCGTGCGCGATGCGGACGGCAACTTGCTGCGCTCCGAAAAACTCCCCGTCAAACTAGGTGCCGGCGGATTGCGCTCAGACCAGATTTCTCCGGATGCGGAAGAACGCGCCATCGCCGCCATGCACCAGCACAAAACCTGGGCTCAGGAAGCCGGAGCCTCACGCGGCTATGCCTTTGCTACCTCCGCCATGCGCAGTACGCGAAACGGCGCGGAAGTGGCAGCACGCATTGAACGCGAGACCGGCATCCCCGTAAACATCATCGATGGCGACCAGGAAGCCGCCTTTATCGCTGGGGGCGTGGCCCAAGCCTGGCCTGAACGCAGCGAACCCCGCCTCATCATGGACATCGGCGGCGGCAGCACCGAGTTCATTCTATTAGACGGCACGGACGTCCTCTACGCCGAATCCTTCCCCCTCGGTGTCACCCGTCTGGTGGAGCGCTTTCAGCCCTCCGACCCTATGACGCCCGAGGATGCCGCCCGAATCAACGCCCACACAGAAGCCCTGTTAGCGCCCCTCTGGACCTGGCTCAAGCACGTGCCCGCCACCTGTCTGATTGGCTCTTCGGGAAGTTTTGACACGATTTTCAATGTTTTGGAGGGTGCGCACGGCCGTCCCATTCTGGAATTGGGCACGTATCGGGCCGAATTTTCCTTGGACAAACTACCCGCTCTTTTGGACCGCCTCATCGCCTCTTCGAAAGTGGAACGGCTTTTGATGCCTGGTATGCTGGAAATGCGAGCGGACACGCTTCAGGTGAGCGCCTTGCAAATTCAGCTTATTTTAGACCGACTAACTCCCAAAACGATGCTGCTCAGCGGATACGCCCTCAAAGAAGGCGTGTGGAGCAGCCTTCAAGAACCCCAATGCCCATGGCGCGCATCCTCGTTGTAGAAGACGAAAAGGCGATTCGGAACGTCCTCCGGAACATCCTGCTCAATGAAAATTCGGCCCACCTCGTCGACGAGGCAGAAGACGGGGCTGAAGCCATTGCGCGCTTGGGGGAAGCTACCTATGACCTTGTCCTTTGCGATATCAAGATGCCCCAGAAGGACGGACTGGAAGTGCTAGCCTTTGCCATGGAGCATTACGCGGACACGCCGTTTGTGATGATTTCGGGCCACGGTGACCTGGATACCGCCGTGCAATGCATTCGCAAAGGTGCCTACGACTACATCGCCAAGCCGCCTGACTTGAATCGCCTCGTTACGACGGTGCGCCAAGCCTTAGACCGCAAAAAACTCCTTCTGGAGAATGTGCGTCTGCGCAAGAAAGTGGATAAGCGTTTTGCCATGGTCGGGGATTCCCAGGCCCTAGAAAATGTACGCGCCATCGTGCGCAAAGTCGCCCCCACGGATGCCCGGGTCCTTATCATGGGCCCCAACGGTTCCGGCAAGGAAATCGTCGCCAACCAAATCCACCAGCTCAGCGCCCGCTCCAAACAGTCCTTCATCGAAGTCAACTGTGCGGCCATCCCTTCTGAGCTCATTGAATCTGAACTCTTTGGACACGTTAAAGGGTCCTTCACATCGGCCATCAAGGACCGGAAGGGCCAATTTGAACTTGCAGATGGCGGCACCCTCTTCCTGGATGAGATTGGCGATATGAGCCTCTCCGCCCAAGCGAAAGTGCTTCGCGCCCTGCAAGAGAACCAAATCACGCCAGTGGGTTCCGGCAAGTCCATCCCAGTGAACGTGCGGGTGCTCGCAGCCACCAACAAAAACCTCAAGGAAGAAATTGCTGCAGGTCGCTTCCGCGAGGACCTCTTCCATCGTTTGAGCGTGATTGTCATCGAGGTACCGCCTTTGAATGATCGCCGTGAGGACATTCCTGCATTGGTGGAGCATTTCTTGGACCAATTGGCGGATCAAGGCCTAAAGACCTTTAGTCCTGGCGCCATGAAGCACTTAGAAGCGATGGACTGGACTGGCAATGTGCGTCAACTCCGCAACGTGGTGGAACGCCTGCACATTTTGGGTAGCAATCCCGTGACAGAGGCAGAAGCCCAGTCCTTTGCCTAAACGTTTAGATCGGTATTACCGGGCTCTACCGGGCTTTAGCGGCCTGCAGACTCGCTAGTTTGGCCGCCCGACGGTCCATACCGCGGTAGAAGCGCAAGGTGAGCCAAATGGCGCTAATCGTCAGGCCCACCGCCAAGGCAGACCAAACGCCCACCTGCTCGTACCCGAGCACGTGGCCCAAGTACCATTCGAGCGGCAAAGCCACCACATAGTAGGCCACAAAGGTGATGGCCGTCGGAATGCGTACGTCTTGAATGCCGCGCAAGGCCCCCAAAGCCGTAGCCTGCACGCCGTCCGAAATCTGAAAGAGGGTGGCAACAATTAACAGCGTGGCTGCCGCTTGAGCGACGACGACATCATCCGTGTATGCTAATGGGAGGTAGTTTCGGAAGGCGAAGAAAACCAAGCCCGTAAAAAGCATAAATAGGACCGTCAATCCAAACAAACTGCTACCGGCCTCACGGGCCCCGGCCACATCTTTCTTACCCATATTTTGGCCGATTCGGATCGTAGCTGCTGCGCCCAGTCCTGTCGCGGCCATGTAGGAAATCGAAGCCAAACTTATAGCGATCTGATGAGCCGCAAGAGGTTTAGCGCCAAAGGTGCCGATAATCCAGGCCGAAGCAGAAAAAGCGCTTACCTCGAAAATGTATTGAAAACCCGAGGGCAAGCCGATGTTTAGTAGACTTCTCAAGGATGGCTTTGAGATTTTGGCTTCCAGCCAATGAACGGGATCGGCCTTGCCGCGACGCAGCACAAACCACCAGGCTGAAACCATCATATAAATCCGTGCGATAAGCGTCGCAACTCCCGCGCCAACAATGCCCCAACTTGGGAAAATCCACCAGCCATAAATCAAAAGGGCGTTCAAGCCGATGTTGCCCAGGTTGCCGTAGAGCGAAATCCGCATAGGTGTTTTGGTGTCGCCCTGACCTTCCAGAAACTGCTTGGCGGACATAAAGAGCATAAAAGGTATGTAGGAAGCCATTACCACCCAGAGGTAAACTCGAGCTTCCTCCACAACCGCCGGTTCTTGTCCAGTGTATTGCACGAAAGCAAATAGGGCCCACGCAAATAGAAACATAAACAGAGAGGTGCCCGCGTTCACGACTACCGAATTCTTAAGCCATCGAACGGCTTTAGCCGGTCGCTTTTGGCCCACAGCGTGTGCAACTAAAGGCGTCAAGCCATAGGCCATGCCAATGCCAAAGACCAGCGGAACCCCCTGGATGGAGCTCGCCAGCGAAACAGCCGCCAGGGGAATCGTCCCCAAAACGCCCACCATCATGGAGTCCGCTACACTCGCCGCAATGTGGCCAATTTGGCCCACAATGACCGGCAGGGCGAGAGGAAGATTCTCCCGCCACTGAAGGTCGATGCGCATTAGTCTTCCATCGCCTCGTAGCGCTCCACCTCACGGATGTAGAAGGTGTTTGCCTCGTCGAGGAGCTTGGACATTTCATCGGTTAATTCGGTCTCATCTTCGCCGTCGATATCGTCGAGCCATTCCACTTCATCGCTGTCCAAATCGATGACAAAACGGGGGTATTCCGTGTGGATGATGAAGACATTTTCGGGGTGGTCCGTGTTGTCGCCAACGAGAAATTTGGGAATGGCCATAGCTAGGATTTTTAGAAGATTCTTCCCCGAAGGTACGGCAGGGGCGCAGTACATTTAAGGCGTGAAGGTCCTCTTTTTTGCCCGCCGAACGCTTCACCGCCAACCCGGTGGCGATACGGTGCATGTGACCCAAACCCTCCGGGCGCTCCAAGCCCAAGGCCACCACGTTCACTTGGTCACGGAAACTGCCGACCTTCAACGTGCCCTGAAAGCCGATTCCTGGGACGTCCTTCACTCCATCAACCTTGGCCGACTGGCGGACCAGTACCCCTGCTACGTGGCCCGAAAAGCACACCCCCATCTGAAGTGGGCGATTTCCACCGTTTGGGTCGATTACAGTGCCTACGACCGCAAGCGCTTTTTGCTCCTTCGCTTCCTCTCTCCTTCGTGGGTAGACGGTGTCAAGATGCTGGGCCGAGCCCTCCTCAGCGGCGACCGCTGGCCCGCTCTGGGCCTTCTCTTCATGCGCCAGCCCCTTCAAAAAATGGCCTGGACCGCCGATGTGCTCTTCGCCAGCACGGACACCGAAGCGGCGCGCATTCGACACGCCACCGGCTTGGGCGCAAGCGTGCGAACTGTCGCCTTGGGCCGCGATCATCTGCCCGTGGCACCCGCGGCGACGGAGCGCCGAGGTTGGGTGGTTATAGGCCGCGTGGAGGGCCTCAAAAATCAAGTAGCCGCCGTCGAAGCCTGGATCTTGCTCAAAGGACGGGGCTTTGATGCGCCGCTGAGGTTGTTTGGGGACGCCGCGCCCAACCACGGCCGGTATGTGAAAAAGCTTCTCGCTGCCCTGAAACGCGCCCAAGCCCTAGGCGTAGACGTCCAATGGAATCCTGCCCTAGCGCCTTCGGAGGTGCCCCAGGTTCTGGCCGCCAGCACCGGCGTAGTGGTTCCTTCCCTATTTGAAACCTTTGGACTAACCGCCTTGGAAGGTCTCCATGCCGGCTGCGAAGTCGTCCTCTCTTCCGCGGCCGAATCAGCCAGTCTTTTGGCCCCTTATGTCCGAACGGCTGCGCCCCATGCTCCTGCACTGGCCGAGGCTGTCCTGGCCGCCCACACTGCCCTGCCGCTTCCTCCGGAGGCCTTCACCTGGGAGGCGGCCGCCAAAGCCTTAGCCCAAGGCTATGCGGAAGCGGGTCACTTCATCGCCTTCACCGGTTCGCGCGGCATGCCCAACCGCTACGGCGGCTACGAAGAAATGGTCGACCACGTGGGGCGCGGATTGGCCGATCAGGGCCACCGCGTGTGGATCAGTACCTCTTCCGCCCATCCGGACCGCGACTACCACTACCCCGGTATCCGGCGTGCCCGGCATCTGGACCCCGAATCCTGGATGGGTTCCGCCGGCCAATTTATCTACGACTGGATCAGTCTTCGCGCCCTGAAACCCTGGCAGCCCGACGCCCATTTTGCCCTCGGAACGACCAGCAGTGGACCTTGGCTTCGGTGGACTTTCTGGCGCGGCCGCAGCCCCTTGGCCGTGCACATGGACGGGCTGGAGTGGATGCGCGGCAAATACCCCGCCGCCGTCCGAGCCTACCTGCGCCGCGCCGAAGCCTGGGCCACCCAAGGTGCCCAAGTCCTAGTCTCCGACAATCCGGGCATCAGCGCCCACCTCCAGGCTTACCAGCTTCCCATAGAAGAGATTGCCTACGGCGTGGAAACGCCCACGCCCTTGAGCCCTGAAGCGCTCGCCCAAACCCTCAAAGAATGCGGCCTAACGTCTGGAGGCTACGCACTTATCCTCTGCCGGTTGGTGCCCGAAAACAACATCGATCTCGCCCTCGACGCCCTACTGGACGAGGGCCCCGTGGCCGTTCTAGGCAACTGGTCCACTGCCTACGCCCAGACCCTCCTCAAACTTTTTGGAGCCCATCCAAACTTCATTCAGCTCCAGGCCAATTTTGATCCCAACTACACGCAGGCGCTCCGTCAAGGCTGCCGCCTCTACGTGCACGGCCATTCCGCTGGGGGTACCAATCCGGGCCTCCTTCAGGCCATGGCTGCGGGCTGCCGAATTTCCGCCCACGATAACGTTTTCAACCGCGCCGTTCTCGGTCCGAACGCCTCTTACTTCATCAGCCCCTCCGATCTGGAAAACGCTTGGAAGAACGCGGAAGAGCTCCCCACCTTCACCTCCGAATCCACCCGTTACTCCTGGCCCGCCGTCACCCAAGCCTACGCCGACTTGGCAGGGAGAATGAGGGCTAGAGGGCTAGAGGGCTAGAGGGCTAGAGGCATACAGGGCAAGA